>NZ_JBSFEO010000005.1:0-349297 GCF_053594475.1 Embleya sp. NPDC001921 | reverse complement strand
AGGAATAGTCCGGGTATGTCGCCGGCGTCCTTGCTGTGACCTGGGCCCACTGACGGAACCCAGGATTTTCTTCAAAGGAACCACCAACACTCTCCACACACCGCCATGTGACGGGGCTTCGAGCGCCGGGGGTGTTTCTTTGGCGTTGACTTTTGGCACGCTGTTGAGTTCTCAAGGAACGGACGCTTCCTTCGGTGCGGAATCAACCGCGCCCTCCGGGCGTTTAACGTTCAAGGTGTTTCAGTTTTTCGTGTTTCGCTTTCGCGTTTCCAGCCTAGCACACCGTTTTGGCGGCTTCGCTTTCCTCGCTTTCGGCGTCCACCGCGTTTCCGCGTTTTCCGCCTCCCGGACTCTAGCAGATCTTCCGACCCGCTTTTCGTCCGTTGCTTTCGGCCCTCGAAACTTTCGTTTCCCCGGCTTCCGGCTCTTCGAGCTTAGCAGCCCTTCCGGCCTGCTTCGCCCACCGCTTCGGCTTCGGAAATTTGTTCTTCCCGGCGCTTTCCGCGACGTCCCGAACATTAGCGGATCGCATTTCGCACCGTCTAATCGGCAGCAATTCACGTTCCGGCGTTCTTCGGGACACCCGAGCACAGAACGACAGTGCGATGCGCACGCGCACCACACCTGGTTCGAATGATCGGAATGGCCACCCCGGGACCAGCCAGCGCGGGCGCCTAGGCTCGCGTCTGTCTCAGGTCTCCCTGTCGGGCAACTTGGAGGACCCTACCGGGGGTCGGGGCCGACTGCAAACCGGCGCGCGGAGGCTCCGTTTCAGGTGTTCGAACCCGAGCAGACTCCCCGCATGGTGACCTCTACCGCACGGCGCGTGAACCCGATCGCGACCGTCGTCAGTGTCGTGGCCGCGGCGATCGCCGTGATCCTCGTTCTGCACATCATTCTGTTCGTCTTCGAAGCCAATCCCGGCAACAGCGCGGTGGAGACCATCGCCGACTGGGCCGACTGGCTGGCCCGCTGGGCCAAGGACCTCTTCACCCCCGACAACGTCAAGGCCCGGGTCACCGTGAACTACGGACTGGCCGCGGTGGTCTACCTCGCCGCCGGTGCGCTGATCTCGCGTTTGGTCAGCCGGGTCTGACCGCGAACGCGAACGCGGTCCGCTCGATACTTCCGTACGGTGGCGGCGCACCAGTCGCGATGATTGGTACGAGGACCGAACCGCAGCGCCGCCGACCGGAGGGCCCCATGTCCCTGCTCACCCCGGACAGCCTGGGCGATCTCCTGGGCTTGTTCGATTTCGGGAACGGGTGTGTCACCCGGGTCCACATCGACGACCCGTTCAGTCCGGGCGGGGCCACGGCACGTGTCCTGGTGGACGCCCGCGACCGGGAGCACGGCTGGCCGTGGATTCCCGTCGAATTCACCCTTACGGGACTTCGCGACTACCGGGTCGAACACGGCAAGGGTTTCTCCGGAATGCTCTATTTCGACCCGGTGCTGTCCCGATTCACCGACGAGACGTACGGCGACCTCTTCTATCTGGACTTCGATCCGGTGGACGGCCCCGGCGCGTACGAGCCGGTCGACGCCGGAGACGTCGTCGGTCGGTCGCAGTGCTTCTTCGCCGCCGAGAGTTGCTCGTGGCGTGCCCTGCCGCCCACGGAGAGTCCCCGACTCAGGCTCATTGGTAACGCTTAGGTCTCAAACCTTTCACTCGCTAGGTTTAGCTTCTACGTTCACTCGCACCCGGATCGGCGGCGAGTGTTCGAGTCGTGAACGCTCGGCTGTCGATTTCTCCGTATTCGGTACGACATCGAGTCGAGGAACCCATGAAGCTTCAGCGGAAGCGTTTCGCCGCCCTGCCCGCGGCCGTCGGTGCCGGGGCTCTGCTCCTGGCCCTGACCGGGAGTGCCGACGCGGCCCCCGGACACGGTGACAACCGTTCGTCGGTGGCCGGGATGCGGATCCTCCTGAGCAACGACGACTCGATGCAGAATGCCAAGCCCGACGGGGCCGACGGCCGAGGCGTGTACGAGGTGCGCCGGGCGCTGTGCGCCGCCGGGGCGGACGTCGTGGTGATGGCGCCGTGGCAGTTCATGAGCGGCTACGGCACCGCGGCCACCGGCGGCGGTGCGCTCACCGTGTCCCGGCGCACCGCGCTGCCGGCCGGCTTCGAGGGCGACTGCGCCGGGGCGCCGAGCAAGGGAGCAGTCTTCGGTGTGTGCAAGGGCGACGCCCCGTGCGGCCCGACCACCCCGAGCGCCACCCCCGTGGACACCGTGCGGCTCGCCCTGCGTGGCGGACTCGCCGCCAAGGTCGGCTGGCGCACCGGCCCCGACCTGGTGCTCACCGGCATCAACTCCGGGCCGAACGTCGCCTCGGTCACCAACGACTCGGGCACGCTGGGCGCCGCCATCGCCGCGATCGACAACGGCAAGCCGGCCATCGCGCTCAGCGGCGGCTTCGACATGGCGTCGTTCAAGGTGACCCCGGAGACCTACCGCGCCTTCGCCGACTTCCTGCCCTCGTACGTGGCGCAACTCAAGGACCGCAAGGCGCTGTCGGACGAGTACGTCGTCAGCATCAACCACCCGAACGCGGTGCCCGGCCAAAAGCCGGGCCGGCCGGTGTGGACCGAGATCGGTACCGAGACCGTGGTCGCGATCCAGTACACGGCCAAGGCCGACGGCGACACCTTCGCGATCGGCCAGGGCGACTGTGCGGTGCCCGGTACCTTCTGCCGGCCGGAGACCAAGCGGCACGCCGACTGGACCGAGTTGAACAAGGGGAACATCACCATCTCCGCCGTGACCGGCGACCGCACCCTGCGGGGCGGCGCGGACGACCGCCTGGAGCGGTTCGTCAAGACCGGCCGCTGAGCCGCCTGGTCGTCGGGACCGGCCGCCGAGCCGACCCCCGAGCCGACCCCCGAGTCGACCCCCCGAGCCGCGGCCGAGGCGGTCCGCCCCGATCCGAGCAGCCCGGGATCGGGGCGGACCCGCCCCGTTCGGCCACCGGCTCGATACTGGTCGGATGGCAGACAAGCAGCGCCGACGCGGTCGTGCTCCCGAGCCGATCCGTGCCGAGGTGGGTTCCGGCAGCGCCGAACTGGAGCCCGACCCGGATCGGGCCGGGGCGTGGACGCTGCGCCTGCACGGATCACCGCAGTCGCATGTGGATCTGGGCGATCCGACCTGGCTGGAGTTCGAGTACGTCCGCCGGCTCGGTCATGTGGTCGACCTGATCGCGGACACCGGCAAGCCGCTGCGGGCCTTCCACCTCGGCGGGGGCGGGCTCACGCTGGCCCGCTACGTCGCGGCCACCCGACCGCGGTCGCGCCAGCAGGTGGCGGAACTGGACGGGGAGTTGGTCGAGTTCGTCCGCCGCGAGCTGCCGTGGGAGAAGAACTGGCAGATCCGGGTGCGTACCGGTGATGCCCGCGAGGTGGCGGGCAAGGCGCCCGACGCCGCGTTCGACCTGGCCGTGGTCGACGTGTTCGCCGATTCCCGGGTACCCGCGCATCTGACCTCGGCCGAGTTCGTCGGCGAGGTGGCCCGGACACTGGCCCCCGGCGGGGTGTACGCGGTGAACCTGGCCGACGGCGGGCGGCTCGACTTCGTGCGATCGCAGGTCGCGACGGTGCGGTCGGTGTTCCCGAACCTGCTGCTGATCGCCGACCCCGCGGTGTTGCGGGGTCGGCGGTTCGGCAACGTCGTGCTGGTCGCCTCGCACCGTGAGCTGCCGATCGCCGAGTTGGCCCGGCGAACCGCCGCCGACCCGTTCCCGGGGCGGGTCGAGCACGGCTCGGCGCCGGCCGACTTCGCCGGTGGCGCCGCCGTGGTCCACGACGCCACGGCGGTCGCGTCGCCGGCCCCGCCCGCGCGTACCTTCGGCCGGAACTGAACCGGCGCGCGCCGAACGGACGCCAGGCGACCGCGCGCGCACCGGCCCGGCACCGAAGAACCGCGGCGAACCGCTATCGCCGCCGCTTGCGCTCCTCCACCCGCCCCTTGAGCAGGCCGACGAGCAGCAGCACCACCAGGGTCGCGACCAGCAGGACCACCGTGACCGCGGAGCCGAGCAGCACCTTGCCCCGGTCGGTCAGGGTGAACACCGAGACCGGCAGGGTCCGCCATTCGGCCGGATAGACCATGATCGTCGCGCCGACCTCGCCCATCGACAGCGCGATCGCCAGGCTCGCCGCCGCCGTGATCGACGGCAGCAACATGGGCAGCCGCACCCGCAGCAGCACCCGGGCCGCGCTCGCGCCGAGCGAGGCTGCCACGTCCGCGAAGGCCGCGTCGGTACGGTCGAGCCCGGCCGACACGGTGGAGTACGCGAACGTCACCACCAGCACCGCGTGCGCGGCGATGACGATCCACTTGGTGCCGTTGAGCAGGATCGGGCCGTCGCTGAAGGCCACCAGCATGCCCAGACCGACCACCACCGACGGCACCGCGACCGGCAGGTGGAACACCGCGTCGGTGAGCCGGCGGATCCAGCGCGGCGCGGTCCGGGCGGCGATCGCCGCCCACGTGCCGACCACGATCGCGATCAGCGACGCGCCCAGCGCGGTCTCGATGCTGACCACGAGGCTGTCGTGGTTGGTACCCGCGGTGGCCTCGCGGATGTTCTCGCTCGTCCAGGACGCGGGCAGCACGCTGTTCCAGTCGCCGGCGAACGCGGCGATGCCCAGGATCGCCAGCGGGGCGAGCACGAGAGGGGCGAAGACGAGTGCGAAGAGGGCCCAGACGAGGGCTCGTCCGCTACGCGACCAGACCAGCACGGCCGGCTCCTGTCCGGGAGAAGACGAATCGGTAGACCGCGTAGAGCGTGAGCGACAGCGCGACCTCGACCACCGCGACCACGCACGCGCCCGGGTAGTCGAAGGTCACCGCGCCCTTGGCGTGCACGAGCATCGGCAGCGTGGTGACGTCCTTGGCGCCGATGAACAGCACGATCCCGAACTCGTTGAGGGTGAGCAGCAGGGTCAGGCTGCCGCCGGCCGCGAGCGCGGGCCAGGCCTCGGGCAGCAGCACCTGGCGGATCACCCGCAGCGGTCCCGCGCCGAGCGAGGCCGCGACGTCGAGTCGGTCCCGGGGCACCAGCGCGAAGGCGGCGAGCAGCGGGCGCATCACGAACGGGGTGTAGAAGGTGATCTCGGCCAGCACCACGCACCACGGCGAATACAGGAAGCCGACCAGCGGTTCGCCCAGGCCGAGCTGCTCCGCCGCCGCGTTCACCACGCCCGCCGTGCCGTACAGGAAGGTGAAGGCGAGCGCGATCAGGAAGGACGGGAAGGCGAGCACCGTGTCCACGATCCGGCCGACCGCGCGGGCGCCGGGGAAGGGCACGAAGGACAACACCAGGGCCAGGAAGAAGCCGACCACCAGGCAGCCGAGCGTGGACAGTACGGCGATCTTGACCGTGTTCCACAGCGCGTCGCCGAACGAGGGCGAGTTCAGTACCTGGCGCCACACGTCCAGGCCGACCCGCTCGTCCTTGTCCACGAAGGACTGCTTGACCACGAGTGCGAGCGGATAGAGGAAGAAGCCGGCGGCGAGCACGAGCGGCGGGAGCACCCACAGCGCGCGGGACGCGCCGCCGCGGGCCTTGCTCGTGCGCGTCGGAGCCGGGCCGGGCTCGGCCGTGATCGGCCGTTCGGCCGCGGTCGCGGTCGCGGTCATCCGGCCGCTCCCGCCGGGACCAGGACGCACGGTTCGGCGGGCAGCGCCACACCCAGGCGCTCGCCGAGGGCCGGGACCTCGGCCAGGTCGGTGACGTCGATCCGGATCTCCCGACCCGTCCCGCCGTCGCCGTCGCCGTCGAGCACGCAGGTCAGCCGGTAGTCGGCGCCGCGCCACTGGGTCGCGGTGAGCCGCGCGGGCAGCGTGTTGGGGTGGTCGACCGCGGTCACCGCGAGGGCGTGCGGGCGAGCCACCAGCATCGCCCGCTCGCCCTCGGCGAACGCGCGGGTCGGGTCGGCGGCGACGGTCAGCCCGCCCACCGCGACTTCGACCGCGTCGTCCCCGGCCGCGCACGCCGCGAGCACCCGCGCGCCGAGCAGGTTGGCCGCGCCCAGGAAGGACGCGGTGAACTCGCTGGGCGGGCGCCGGTAGAGCCGATCCGTGGCGTCCAGGTCGACCAGCCGCGCGTCCCGCATCACCGCGATCCGGTCGGCGAGGGCGAGCGCCTCGGTCTGGTCGTGCGTCACGTACATGATCGCCACGTCCGGCAGGTCGGCCCGCAGCCGCTGCAACTCGCCGAGCAGGTCGGCGCGCAGCGTCGCGTCCAGCGCGGACAGCGGTTCGTCGAGCAGGAGTACCGGCGGGCGAATCGCCAACGCCCGGGCGATCGCCACCCGTTGCTGCTGCCCGCCGGACAACTCGCGGGGGTAGCGCCGGGCGTAGCTCGCCATGCCCACCATGTCCAGCGCCTCGGTGACCCGGCGGGCCACCTCGGCGCGCGGCACCCGGCGGGCCTTGAGCCCGAACGCGACGTTGTCCGCGACCCGCATGTGCGGGAACAGCGCGTAGTTCTGCACGACGACGCCGATCCCGCGCTTGTTCGGCGGTTCGTACGTGACGTCGCGGCCGGCCAGGGTGATCCGCCCGGAGGCGGGTCGGAGGAAACCCGCGACCGCCTTGAGCGCCGTGGACTTGCCCGAGCCGGACGGCCCGAGCAGGGCGACCGTCTCGCCCGGGGCGACTTCCAGGCTCAGCCCCTCCAGGGCCACGACGGATCCGTACCGGACCGTCAGGTCCTGGATGCCGATCGCCGGTCGGGTCGGCGCTGCGCTCACGGTGGTCGCCTCGGTGCGCTCGATGGCTGGTGCGGTCATGCGGGTTCCCTCCCTCTCCGCGGTTCTCTCGGGGTGTGCGTGGCTTGGGTCAGCGACCGACGGCCTTGTTGTACGCGGCCAGGTCGGCGTCCAGCTCCTTGAGCACCGCGTCCCACTCCGGCGTCCAGATCTCCACGCCCTCCAGGGCCTTGGCGATCTCGGCGGCGTTCGCGTCGGTCGGCTTGACGTCCTCGCGCGCGGGCAGGCCCAGCGCGTCGGCGGAGACCGAGGTCTGCGCCTCCGGGGAGAGCAGGTAGTCCATCAGCTTGCGGCCGGCGTCGGCGTGCGGGGCGCCGGAGGACAGGCCCATGAAGTACGGCAGCGCGAAGGTCGAGGCCTTGCCCGCGTCGTCCGCCGGGAACCAGACCTTGAAGTTGGACTTGTCGTTGTGGATCGACGCCAGGTTCATCTGGAGGTCGCCGTTGGCCACGCTGAGCTCGCCCTTGCCGACCTTGGGCTGGAGCTTGCCGGTGGAGGAGGACGGGCCGACGTTGTTCGACTCGAGCCGCTTGAGGTAGTCGAGCGCGCCCTGCTTGCCGTACAGGTGCTGGAGCTGGATCAGCACGGCGGTGCCGTCGCCGGCCTGACCCGGCGTCGAGTACTGGAGCTTGGACTTGAACCGGCCCTCGGTCAGCTCCTGGAACTTGGTCGGCGCGGGCTTGGCCTGGTCGGGGTTGTAGATCCAGGACGCGTAGTTGTTGACCACGGCCACATAGCGGCCCTGCGCGTCCTTGGAGCCGGCCGGCACCTTGTCGGCGCCGGCGGGCGTGTACGCGGTGAGCAGGTTCGCCTGGGCCGCGCGCTGGATGAACGGCGGCAGCGTGATCGCCACGTCGGCCTGCGGGTTGCCCTTCTCCTTCTCCATGCGGGTGACCACCTCGCCGGAGCCGGACTCCACCAGGTTGACCTTGATCCCGGTCTTCTTCTCGAAGTCCGCGAAGCGCTTGGTGTACCAGTCGGCGAGCCCGTCCACGGAGTAGACGGTCACGCTGCCGGAGCCCTTGGCGGGCGCTTCGCCGGGGGCGGCGTTCGCGGCGGGCTTGGTGTCGTCCGAGCCGCTCCCGCCGGTCCCGCCGCAGGCGCTCGCGCTGAGCACGACCACGGTGGCGGCGGCGGTGAGGCCGAGGATGCGTCGCATGGGAAATCGCCCTTTCGAAAAGACGAATCAGCCCTGGAGTAGGGCGGGGAGGTCGCGGATGGAGCCGAGTACGTGGGTCGCGCCGGCCGCTTCGAGGGCGGCGCGGTCGTGCGCGCCGGTGAGCACACCGGCGGCGATGGAGGCACCGGAGCGCAGCCCGGTGAGCACGTCGAACGCGGTGTCGCCGACCACGGCGACCGCCCGCAGGTCCTCGACGCCCAGGCGCAGTACGGCGGTGAGCACCAGGTCGGGGTACGGCCGGCCGCGCCCGGCGTCGGCCGGGCACAGGGTCAGGTCGGCCAGGTCGGTCCAGCCGAGCGAGGCCAGGATCGCGTCCTGGGTGGGTCGGCCGAAGCCGGTGGTGAGGGCGACCTTGACCCCGTCGGCGCGCAGCGCGCGGACGGCCGCCTCGGCGCCCTCGATCGGCGCGCACCGGCCCGCCGCGACCAGGTCGGCGTAGGCCGCCTCGAACGCGAGGTTGGCGGCCTGCGCACGCTCCTCGTCGCCGTCGAGCAGGGCCCGGAAGACGGTGATCTTGCTTTCGCCCATGGTGGCGTGGACGTAGCCGAGCTTGTGCTCGAAGTCGGCGGAGCCGACCTCGACACCGGCCGCGCCGATCGCCCGGGTGAACGCCTCGACGACGAGGCCGTCGTCGGCGACGGTGGTGCCGGCCATGTCCAGGACGGCGAGCTGATAGTGCGTCATGAGTGGTGCTCCGGTTGGGCTTTCGGCGACGGGCGGGAGTTCGGGGCGGGGTGCGCCGGGTCTAGAGGCCGGCCAGGTTCGCGGTGCGTTCGGCGATGGCGGGCGAGCAGGTCATCCCGCGCCCACCGGGGCCGGTCACCAGCCAGGTCGCGGGGGCGACCTGCTCGCGGTGCACGACGCGGGTGGTGTCGGTGGTCTGCGCGTACACCCCGGCCCAGCGGCGGCGCACGGCGGGCAACGGCCGGCCGAGCAGGCTCTCGGCGACCTCGACCAGGTGCTCGTAGGGCGCGGAGTCCACGTCGAACGTGAACGGCTCGTCGTACTCGTGCGTGTCGCCGATGGTCAGGCCGCCGTCGAGGCGCTGGACCATCAGCAGTTGCATGCGGTGCTCGGCGGGCACCGGCGCCTGGGGGTGGGCCGCGCGGAGCGCGTCGAGCGCGGTGCCGGCGTAGGCGGGGTAGTAGCGGAAGCTGTCGCCGTCGGCGACCGAGGTGGTCAGCGGCTCGTCGAGCGGGTCGGTCTGCATCATCTGCAGGCGCACCCGGCGCACCGGCAGCTCGGGGGCGAGCTCGCGGACCAGGCCGGTCAGCCAGGCACCGGTGCACAGCACCACCAGGTCGCCCTCGTGGGTGTGGCCGTGGTCGTCGCGCACGCCGGTGCCGCTCGGCGGCAGGTCGCGCACCTCGCGGCCGGGCAGCCAGGTGTACCGGCCGCCGGCCGCCAGGTGGGCGCGCAGCGCGGGCAGCGCGACCCGGGACTCGACCGCGCCGTCGCGCTCGCACCACAGGGCGGCGTCGAAGCCGCCGCGCAGCGCCGGGTTGTGCTCGCGGGCCTCGCCCGGGGTGAGCAGCTTCAGGCCGCGCTCGGCGGCGTCGGGCAGCGCGAGGGCCGCCTCGGCCACCGCGACCTCCTCGGCGCCTCGGCACACGGTGAGCGAGCCGTTGGGGCGAAAGCCGGTACCGGGCACGTCGGCGCCGATCCGCTCCCACAGTTCGCGGGCCCGGAGCGCGGTGGCCAGTTCGTCGCCGACGGCCCGGCCACCGATCCACACCAGGCCGAAGTTGCGCACCGAAGCACCGCGCGCCTCGCGCTCGCGCTCGATGTGCACGACCTCGTGACCTCGATCGATGGCCTGCCAGGCATGCATGGTGCCCAGCACGCCACCTCCGACGACGATGACTCGCACCGGCTTCCTCCACGTTCTCGGGGGCGATTGCGACCAGCTTGGGAGTGGTCGATGCCGAGCATGCGGAGGCGGTATGTCGTCCGGGTGAACAGTCCGTTAAGGTCCGAACCTGTTATCTTCTCGTGACAAAGCCCGGATGGGCCTACGCGCGCAGGCGCGTCGCGAAGCCCATCCGGTCGCCCCGGAACAGCGCTCGGACCCGCTCGATGGGCACGCCGTCCGGGTCGTAGGACGTGCGCATGACCAGGAGCATCGGCAGCGCGGGGTTGGTCTCCAGGAGCAGCGCCTCGCGCGGCGCGGCCAACACGGTCTCCACGGTCTCGTCTATCTCCGCGAAGACCACACCCAGGTCCTTCTGCAGGCACAGGTACAGCGACCCCTCCGGGCGCAGCACGTCCAGGAGGGTGGGAAAGCGGTCCAGCGGCAGGTACGTGCTCTCCAGGCCGATCGGCTCGTCGTCGGCGAGCAGCACCCGCTCCAGGTGCACGGTCAGGTCACCGGTGCGGATCCGCAGCCGGTCGGCCAGGTCGGGCTGCGCGACGTGGTGTTCGAGGGTGACCACCCGGCGGCTGGGGGTCAGCCCCATCGAGCGCACCGCCTCGGTGTAGCTGCCGAGGCTGACCGGCTGCATGAGCTTGGGCGGCGCGACGTAGGTGCCCCGCCCTCGGGCGGAGCGCAGTCGGCCCTCCATCACCAACTCGCCGATCGCCGCCCGCAGGGTGCTGCGGGCGACCCCGTAGCCGGCGGCGAGTTCGCGTTCGGAGGGCAGCAGCGCGTCCTCGCCCAACTCGTCCATGAGTTGGAGCAGGCTCATCTTCACCATGTACGACTTGGGGACGCGGCCGTGTTCGGGGACGCCGTCGCGATAGGGACGGGCGGTGGAGTCTGGGCTGGGCACGAACGGAGCCTATTCGGCCGGCGCCGGGTACGTGCGGCCCTTCCACGCCGCACCCCGCCCGCGCGCGTGCCGAACCGCCGAGTGCACGGTCATGCCCAGGTACAGCGTGGCCGCGAACGGCAGCAACGCCGCCTCCGCGGCGGGCCGTCCGTAGTAGCGCACCATCGGCACATAGGTCCCGGTCATCAGCGCCCACACCGCGAGGGCGAGCAGCGCGAGCGCGGCGTCGCCGCCGACGATCGCGACGAACAGCGCGACCGGCGCGGCCAGGTAGATCAGCGCCAGCCCCACCACGGTGCCCGCGAGCAGCAGCCACGAGTGCCGCAACTGCGCGAACGCGCTGCGCGCGACCATGTTCCACAGGTCCGCCAACGCCGGATAGGGCCGCACGCTGTCCACGTGCCGCACCGGGTCGGCCAGCACCAGCCGGATCCGCCCGCCCGAGCGCTTGACCGCGGTGCCCAGCGACACGTCGTCGATCACCGCGTCCCGGATCGCCGCCACACCGCCGGCCCGCTCCAGCGCGGTACGCCGGACCAGCACGCAGCCGCCCGCGGCCGCCGCGACCCGCGAGCCGGGCCGGTTCACCCGGCGGAACGGGAAGAGCTTGCCGAAGAAATACACGAAGGCGGGCACGATCAGCTTCTCCCACCGGGTGTGCGTGCGCAGCCGGGCCATCACCGAGAGCAGGTCCAGGCGATCGTGTTCGGCCTCGCCGACCAGGCGGGCGAGCGAGTCGGGCGCGTGCGCGATGTCCGCGTCGGTGAACAGGATCCAGTCCACGTCGCCGACCGACTCGACGCCGTGCCGCAGCGCCCACACCTTGCCGGTCCAGCCCGCGGGCGGCTCGCCGGGCGAGGTCACGGTCAGTGGCACCCGGGCCGCCGCGGCCCGCCGCCGGGCCAGCTCGCCGGTTCCGTCCGTACTGCCGTCGTCGACCAGGAGCACCTCGACCCGGCCGGGAAAATCCTGCGCGAGCAGCGTGGGCAGGCTCTCGCCGAGCACCGCCGCCTCGTCGCGCGCGGGCACGATCACCGCCACCGACATGCTCTCGGCCACCGGTGCGGCACCCCCGCGAAGGCGCACGTCGGTGCGCCAGAACCAGCCGTGGCACAGCGTCAGGTAAAGCCAGGCGAGGCCGGACACGGCGGTGATCCACAACAAGACGTCCACATCGGAAGCCTGCCGGCTCCGCCGCGCCACTCGGGCGCTCCTTCCGGGTGAAGTCCGCGCGCGAACGGAGTCCTCGTCTCAAGAGCGCGAGCGCCGCGCCCGATATCGGGTAGGGGAGCGTTCTCGACAGCATGGGTGAACTACCCATCGGCAGAAGGGCGGTGCCCGTCATGGGCGACGCGACGACGAGGACCCAGGAGCACGTTCGCGGCGGGGCCACCCGCTGGCAGGGATTCGAGGTCGGCACCCGCGTGCGTGTGCAGGTGGGCCTGAGCACCGGCCACATCGGCGAGGTGTGCGAGGTGTTCGCGGACGCGCATCGGCCGCCGCTGTCCCCGTACCAGTGGTACTCGGTGCGCTTCGCCGACGGCCTTCGCCCGCTGTACCGGCACGACGAGCTGGTCGAGCTCGCCTGACCTCTCCCTTCCCGATCCGCCGTCCGGCCCTGCGCCGGCCTGCCCGCACAGACCGCGTGCGCCCGCGCCCCGATGGCGGGCGCACGCGGCATTCCCCGGGCCGAGGACGCCGGGTCGCCCGTCCTCGACCGCGTGTCCAACGACACCGTCGGTCGGGTCTTGCGTTCGCACGTCCACCGGGGCAGGGTGCGGGCACGGGATCTGAAAGGGCGTCAGAATGACGATCAAGCTGGGCGTGATGGCGCCCTTCGCGGACGGTCTGATCACCTCCGGCGGCTTCCTGCGCGACTTCGCCGGGACGCTGGAGGAGTGCGGCGTCGAATCCGTGTGGACCGTCGAACACGTCGTGGTCGCCGAGGACTACGAGCCGCTGTACCCGTACTCGGATTCCGGTCGCACCCCCAGCGCCGCCGGCGTGGTCCCGATGCCCGACCCGCTGGAGACCATCGCCTTCCTCGCCGGCGCCTCGCGCACGCTGCGCTTCGGCACCGCGATGGTGGTCGCCCCGCTGCACAGCCCGGTGGTGCTGGCCAAGCGGGTCGCCACCATCGACCGGCACTCCGGCGGCCGGTTGATGCTGGGCCTGGGCATCGGGTGGCAGAAGGAGGAGTACGCGGCGGTCGGCGCGTCCTTCACCGAGCGCGGCGCCCGCCTGGAGGAGTGCGTCGGCGCGATGCGCGCGCTGTGGGCCGACGCCCCCGCCACCTTCCGCGGCAGGTTCACCTCCTTCGAGCGCGTGCACTGCCTGCCGCGCCCCGAACGCGGAGCGGTACCGGTGGTCCTGGGCGGCAACAGCGAGCCCGCCGTGCGCCGGGCCGGGCGGCTCGGCGACGGCTGGTTCCCGTACACGATCGCGCCCGACGAGTTCGAGACCCGCGCCGAACTGCTGCGCGCGTCCGCGCGGGCGGCCGGCCGCGCGGCGGACGCGGTCGAGATCACCGCGTGGCCGGGCTCGCGCGACCGCGACCTGCAGCACGACCCGAACTGGGTGCGACGGTTCACCGACGCGGGCGCGAGCCGGCTGGTCTTCGCGCCGAATCCGGCCGAACTGGCCGGTCCCGGTGGGCTGGACACGTTGCGCGAGCGGATCGCGCGCTACCGCGAGACCGTGCTGGACAAGCTGTGAGCACCGCCGCCGAACCCGTTCCCGGCCCGGTGAACATCCTCGACCAGGTCACCCTGACGAACCATCAGGTGGCGTTGTGGCTGGGCCGGTTCCATGATCGCTATCTGCCCGGCGCGCAGCGGCGCGGAATGCGGCTGGAACGCGTCTGGCGCTCGCCCGCGGGCCGGGACGCCACCACCGTGCACATCCTGTGGGCGCTGCCGACGATCCGCGCGTTCTACGCGATGCGCGGGGCCGCGGCGGCCGATCCGGACGTCGCGGCGTTCTGGGCCGCCACCGACGGCTACGCGCTGGATCGGCAACGCCGGGCGCTGCGACCGGCGATGTCCGCGTCCGCCGAGGCGCCGGACCCGGCCCCGCCGGCCGCCGCCACCGACGCGGCCACCGCCGCCACCGACGCGGCCACCTCCGAGACGGACCACACCCCGGCGGGCCGCACCGCACATCGCACCGGAGCACGCGCATGACCCGTCGAGTGGTGCTGGCCACGACCATGCCCGGGCCGGGACACCGGTCGCTCTCGGCCGGGGCGGACCTGCCCGGCTGCGTCGGCGGGCACGGCTACTCGTGGGATCTTCGGTCCGACGCGCGGCCCGAACTCCCGGCGCGGGCCGAGGAGGTCGCGCTGCGCCCGGTGCGCGCCGGGTTCGCGCCGCTGACCGGTCCCCGGGTCAAGCGCACGCTGCTGTTGACCGTGCGCGCGGGCACACCCGCCGACGTGCTGGCCGAGTTCGAGGCGGATCTGATCGCCATGCCGCGGCACATCCCGACGATCCGCTCGTGGGCGCTGTCCCGGGTGGTGGAGCGCGCCGGGCGGTCGCGGTGGACGCACGCGTGGGAGCAGGAGTACGCCGCGGTCGAGGGACTGACCGGCGAGTACCTGCTGAACCCCTACCACTGGGCGCATGTGGACCGCTGGTTCGACGGCGAGGTGCCCGGGTCGATCGTGGAGCCGACACTGGCCCACGTCTTCCGCTGGAGCGATGTCCCGGTACTCACCGAGACTGTTTCTGACTGATCGTCAATTTCCGTGCCCGACAAGGGCAACCAACAGGTGGGTCCATTCGCGGTCGGTGAACCTCAGGACCGCACAGGCGCGTTGCTTCGAATCGCGCACCACCACCTCGCAGGGCTGACGATTGACCACTTCGACGCAGTTCCCCTGCACGCTGCTGTAGGAGCTCCGTCGCCACGTCGGTGCGTGGGTTTCCCGCGACGAGGTCGCCATCGGCCCGTCACCCCTGACTCGTCGAGGCCACGCCGACGGGGCGACTCGAACCCGCTTCCTCCATGTGAGGGCCAGGGACATCGCCCGATCGGGTGAACCGTGTACACGCGGACACCGAAGTGGCGGCGAGAGTTGCACCACCGGGTTTCGTGGAGCATCCTACCGAGCACCCTCACTTTACGCGCTTACAAGATCACTTAAAGCGACGGGACGGGGCGGGGCCGCTTGCGGGGGCAAACGCAGCCCACGCAACAGGAGGTAGCTGCATGACCACCCTGGCCGATCCGGAAGTGGCGGACGCAGAGGACGAGGTCAGCCCGACCATCACGCTGCCGGCGATGCCCGCGTGCGTGTCCGCCGTGCGGGAGCATGTCCGCGTGGCGCTGACGGTTTGGGACCTCGAATCCTTGTCCGACATCGCCGTACTTCTCGCCTCCGAACTGGCGACCAATGCCGTACGCCATGCGGGTCTGGGACGCCCTTTCAGCGTCGTGGTCCGCCGAGACCGCGCCCCCGACGGCGCCGCCTGTGTGTGGATCGAGGTGCACGACACGGACACCCGGGCGCCCCAGGTGGTCGAGGCGACCGACGACGACACCACCGGGCGGGGACTGCTGCTGGTCGAATCGTTGTCCGACGGCTGGGAGTCGGTCCCCGAGCCCGGGGGGAAGTGCGTGCGCTTCCGGCTCGCGATGACCGCCTGAACCCGGCCGCACGACGCCCGCCGCGGGCTCACTCCACCGGTTGCGCCGCAGCCGACCGGGCGACGTAGACCGGCAGTTCGTGCACGTGGGCGCGGCCGGGCGCGAGCGTGTCCACCGCGAGCCGACCCAGGTGCGGGTGGTGGGTGAACAACACCACCTGGAACCGGTCGGCCATCGCGTCCAGCACCGAGAGCATCGCGCGCGTGCGCCCGTCGTCGAACGTCATCGCGATGTCGTCGAGCACGATCGGCATCGCCCGACCCGCGTCGGCGTACGCGTCCAGCGAGGCCAGGCGCAGCGCCAGGTAGAGCTGATCGCGGGTGCCCTCGCTCATCTCGTCCACGCCGACCGAACCGGCCGCGGCGACCGGGGAGGAGCCGGCCCGCCGCGCGCGCAGCACCGGGGCGCCCTTGCGGCCGTCGGTCTCCACGAGCAGCCGGTCGAAGCGTCCCGCGGTGAGCGCGGTGAACACCTCCTCCGCCCGGGCCAGCACCGGGGCCTGGTTCTGCTTGCGGTAGTCCTCCATGCAGCGCAGCAGCACCTCGCGGGCCAGCCGCAGCCGGACGAACTCCTCGGTGTCCTCGGCGATCGTGGCGACCGTGCCGGCCACCTCCTCCTGGGCCCGGGCGGCGGCCACCGACTCGCGCTCCAGGTCCCGCACGATCTGTCGGCACCGACCGAGTTCCTCGCCCGCCGCGGCGTACGCCGCCTCGGCCTCCTCGACCCGGCGCGCGGCGTCCTCGATCGCCACGTCGAGCTCCTCGGGGTCGTGCCGCGCGGCCTCCTGTTCGAGCTCGGGCGACAGCAGCGCACCGTGTTCGACGAGCACGCGCTCGATCTCGCGCAGCCGCGCGGACCGGCCGACCGAGGCGCGCAGTTCGTCGGCGTCGGCGGCGCCGGCGGCCTCGACCAGCGCGGCGAGTTCGCCCTCGGCGCGCTCGACCGCTCCCCGCCCGGCGGCCACCGCGTCGTCCAGCCGGGCGATCCGCTCGACGAGCCTGCCGCGGGCCTCGTCGGCGCGCCGGGCCCGGGTCGACTCCTCGTGCAGCGCGAGCACCGCGGCGAACGCCAAACGCCCGTCCGCCTCGGTCGGCTCCGGCCGTCCGCACGCGGCGAACACCTCGGCCACCCGCGCGCCGAACGCGGCCACCCGCTCGTCCGCGCGGATCCGACGCCGCTGTGCCTCGGCCGCGTGCCCCACCGCCGCCGCCACCTCGGCCAGCGTGTACACCGACGCGGCGACCTCGTCGGGGTCGCCCTCGGGCAGGTCCAGGCCGCGCACCAGTTCGTGCCAGCGCCGCTCCCACGCCGCGCGCTCGTCCCGGGCCCGGTCCGCCTCCGCGACGGCCTCGGCGAGTTCCGCCTCGGCCTCGCGCACGGCCGCGAGCCCGCTCTCGCGCACCCGCACCGCGTCCGCGAGCGCGTCGCGGCGGGCGTCGGCCAGTTCGATCAGCGCGCCCAGGGTGCTCGTGCCGGCCGGCGCGCCGGACTCGGCCAGCGCGACGCGAAACGCCCCCGCCAGTTCGGCGGCGCGCGCCCTGCCCGCGGCCAGCCGATCCCGCGCCGCGCGCGCCTCGACCTCGATCCGGGCCAGCTCGGCCAGCGCGTCCAGGAACGCGCCGGCGTCGTGCGGGTCCGGCGCGGGCAACCCGCTCGGCGCCCAGGTTGCCGCCCACTCCGCCGCGAGCTCGGCCCGGCGCGCGGTCAATTCCAGCCGCCGCTCGGCCAGTCGGGCCAGCGTGCGCTCGTCGTGCTCGACATCCACGTGGAGCCGGCCGAGCCGGACCGCGTCCTCGGCCCGGCGGGCGATCCGCTCGGCGATCTCGTCCGCCGCCCGAACCGCGCGTTCGTAGGCGTCGATCCGGTCGTCGCTCGGCGGCGGACTCGCGCACACCAGCGTCCACAGCCGATCGCGCTCGGCCCGGGCGGCGGCCCAGTCGGCGGGCGTGGGCGGTGGATCGGCGAGCGCGAGCACGGCCAGCTCGCGCCGCCGCGCGTCGTGGTCGGCCACCGCCTCGTCCTCGGCCCGCGTGCTCGCGTGCAGTTCCTCGCGGATCCGGCCCACCCGGTCCAGGTGGTCGGCGACCCGTTCCCGGCCGGGCAGCCGCAGCCGGGCCGGCCGGTCCTCGGCGAGCGGCGCCAGGTCCGCCAGGTCGTGCCGGGCCCGCAGGTCGTGCGCCTCGCGTTCGAGCTCGGCCAGCCGCCGTTCGTCGCGCGCGATGTCCTCCACCAGGTTGCCCGGTACCGCCCGAAGCAGCGCGCGCAGCGCGGCCGGGTCGGCCGGCTCCGGTGTCAGCGCGCAGGTCGCGCGCGCCGCGTCCAGCCGGCCGCGGCGATGCGCGACCTGCTCGCCGGCGCCCGCGAGCCGGGCCTCGCACACCTTGAGGTGGTCGCGCAGTTCGGTGACCCGGTCGCCGACGCCGGGCGGCACGTCGTACGCCGTGGGGTCGTCCAGGGCACGGTCCGGGCGCACCCGGGACAGCAGTTCGGCGGCGCCCGCCCGGGTCTGCGACGCCTCGGCGTCGGCGTCCGCGGCCAGTTCGACCGCGTCGCGGATCGCCGCGACGTCCGCGTGCAGCGCGTCCACCTCGGCGGCCTGCGCCGACAACGCGCGGTCCACCACCAGTTCGGCCGCCTCGCGGCGGGCCTCGGCCGCCTCGCGCGCGGCTCGTTCGGCCTCCGCCGTCGCCTCCCGCACCCGCTCGTCGAGCGCGGCCAACTCGGCCGCGAGCTCGGCGGGGACCGGTGGGCCCTCGGCGAGCAGCGCGGCCCGCTCGCCGTCGAGCGCGGTGCGCCGGGCCAGCACCGGCAGCGCCTGGCGGACCCGATCCAGCCGGCCCGCCTGCGCGCGCGCCTCGCTGCGGCAGCCGCCGAGCCGGTCGCGCTCCTCCTCGGCCCGCCGGGCCTCCTTGACCGCGTCGCCGAACACCGAGGGCGCCAGCGCGTCGTCCTGGACCCGCTTGCGCAGCCGGCCCAGCTCGGTCAGTCCCGCGTTGATCCGCTGGTTCTTCCCGCGCGTCTTGTACAGCTCGTCGGCGCGCTCCTCCAAGCGGGTCAGCACCTCGCCGAGTCGGGCCGAGGAGCGCGACTCGAACAGCGCCCGCCCCACGTCGCCCTCGCCCCTGAGCAGTTCCGCGCCGCCCTCGCGCAGCCCGGCGTGATCCAGCGCGAAGACGTGCCGGAAGTCGTCGCGGCCCACGCCCGCGAGCAGTCGGGTCAGCTCGGCCTCGGCGAGCACCGTGCCGTCCGCGCGGGTGAGCGGGTTCTTGTCCCGCTTGTGCCGCACCACGTCTAGCACGCTCCCGCGCTCGTCCCGCACCAGCGCGCCGAGCTTGAGGTCGCGCATCGCGTGCACGAAGTCGTACGAGGTCTGCCGGTCCATCCCGTACAGGAGCTGGTCCAGGGCGTGCCGCACGGTGGACTTGCCGGCCTCGTTCGGGCCGCTGATCACGTGCACGCCCGGGGCGCCGAGCTCGATGTGCCGGTCGGTGAAGCAGCCGAACGCGATCAGGTCGAGCCGATCGATCCTCATCCGGACTCCCCGTCGGTCCCGGTGACCAGCGCCGTGAGCAGGTCGACGGCCTGATCGAAGATGTCCGCGCGCCAGGCCCGGTCCGCGGGCGTGATGCCCTCCTCGGCCACCTTGGGGTCGAGCGTGCGCAGCCCGGGCACCGATCGGATCAACTGTTTGAGGGCGTCGGGATCGGCGCGCAGGGCCCGGGCGGTCCGGGCCAGGTCCTCCACCAGTGCGGGCAACTCGATCCCCGTGTCGCCCAGTTCGGCGTGCCGGGTCTCCAGACGGACCTTTTCCAGCCACACCCCGGAGAACTCGGCGGCCAGCGCCCGGGCCTCGAACACGAACCGGCGTTCGTCGCGCCACAGCGCCTCGTGCGCGTGGGACGCGCCGACGACCCGGACCCGGGTCGCCAGCAGGCGGTCGCCGGCCGCGGCCCGCTCCTCGGCCATCCGCCGGCGCACCAGGTCCAGCACGTCCTCGACGCCGGTCGCCCCGGTGGCGTCCACGTCCAGGCGCGCCCAGCGCACCACGTCCAGGTCGCGGTGCTCGATCCCGGCCCGGCCCCGGTCGCCGTCGACCGTGATCAGTGTCGCGCCCTTGGGCCCGGTCTCGCGGGCGTGCCGGCCCTGCACGTTGCCCGGGAAGACGATCCACGGCTCGGCGGCGTGCACCACCTCGCGCGCGTGCACGTGGCCCAGTGCCCAGTAGTCGTAGCCGCGCGAGAGCAGGTCGCCGACGCTGCACGGCGCGTAGTTCGCGTGCCCCTCGGCGCCGGCCAGCGCGGTGTGCAGCAGCCCGACGTTGAACATCCCGCCGCGCGGCGCCGGATAGCTCACCGCGAGGTTCTCGGTCACGTCCCGCACCGCGAAGCCCTGACCGTGCACGGCCAGCCCCAGGTCCTCGTACACGACGGTCTCCGGGCGCGCGGTGGAGAACCGGTGCACGTTGGCGGGCAGGCGCAGTTCGCGGGTGATCCGGCTGTCCGCGTCGTGGTTGCCCGCGACCAGCAGGACCGGGATGTCCGCCTCGGCGAGGCGACGCATCTGCACCGTGAAGAACAACCCCGTGTGGTAGTCCTTCCAGTCGCCGTCGTAGATGTCGCCCGCGAGCAGCACCGCGTCGACCGCCTCGGCCAGCGCCAGGTCCACCAGGTTGACCACGGCCCGCCGCGCCGCGCCGCGGATCTCCGCCGCGGGTGCCCCCTCGTAGCCGGAAAGTCCGCGCAGCGGGCTGTCGATGTGCAGGTCGGCGGCGTGCAGCAGCTTCATGAAGCGGGGCGCCTCCGGTCGGCGTTCACAGGGCAGCCCAGGATAGGCACACGGCACCGACAGGGCGGGTGTTTCCCTCCGGTCCGGCGAAGGTGGGGCTGGCCCCACCCCCGATCCGCCAGGCACCTACCTGGTCCGCGGGGGGCCGCCCGGCCAGGCTGGAGGAAACGCTGCACATCCGTCCTGGAGTTCGCCGTGACAGCTCGACACACCGACCGGAGCCGGCCGATCCCGGGTCCGCTCGCCGCCTGCGCGGTCTGTGCGGTGGCGGGCGCGATCCTGTGCCTGGCGGCCGCGCACCGCTACGGATTCTCCGCCGACCTGGACGTGCGCGGACTGCTGCGGCGACCCGCGCCCACCATCACGCTGGTGTTCGGGTTGTCCGGCCTGTTGGTGGCGCTGCGCGCCCGGCCGGACCGGGGAAAACCGGTTGAACCGACCCGGCGCCCGGCGGCATTGTGGAGACTCCGCCGAAGGGCGGTGAGCACGAGCGGGCCGCCCCGTCACGGGGAGGGGGCGACCCACTCGCGTGTTACTGGTTAAGATGTGCACGAAACCTACGCAGGCTCGCGTAGCTCAGCGGGAGAGCGCCTCGTTCACACCGAGGAAGTCACTGGTTCGATCCCAGTCGTGAGCACCGATCAGATCGTGATGACGCGCCAACCGAGGGCCGCTCCGGAGAGCGGCCTTCGGCACGTTCAGGACCGTGCCCGGCAGCAGCCGATCCGGGTCCTCGCCGATCGTGTCGCGGTTCGCGTCGTACAGCGCCTGCCAGCCGCCGATCACGCCGAGGTCGCGCGCGATCGAGGACAGCGTGTCGCCCGGCTTGACCGTGTAGGTCGACCCGAGCATGCCGATCTGTCGGGCGCACTGCGGCCACGCCTCCCAGCCCTGCATGCGCAGGATCACCTCGGCGACGGCGATCTGCTCGTCGCGGGTGGCCCGATCCGGGCGGGTGGCGTACTCCTGTCCGCCCGCCTCGTCCCACGTGCTCGGCAGGATCTGGAGCCCGCCGTAGTAGCCGTTCCCGGTGTTCAGGTTCCATCGACCGCTGCTCTCGCAGTCCGCGAGGGCGTCCCAGGTCCGGTCCTCGACGGCCTCGGCGGGGGTGGTCGGGGCCACGGCCAATGCGGCGCCCACGACACCGACGAGCAGGATTAAGACTGATGATCTGATCGACTGTTTGGCCATATCAGCCGACGGTAGGCAGCCGGCGCCCCGATTTCGGTGACCGGACCGGGGGCAGGCCGGGGAATCACCCGAGTGACCCAACGCGGGCCGCGGTGCGCCCGGGGACGAGCGGGCCGGATAGGGCCGGCCCTATCCGATGTCGGGCAACAGGCCGGACGGGATGTCCAGGCCCGAGGGAAGCAGCCCGGACGGCAACAGGCCGGAGGGCAACAGACCGGTGGGCAGACCCGGTTGGTTGGGTCCTTGGGTGGAGGGCGTCTTCTTCGGACCGTCCCCCTCGTCGTCCCCCCGGGTGATCAGGATGATCGCGGTCACCACGGCCGCCACCACCACCAGTGCGATCACCAGCGTGATCAACGGGTTGCCGCGCCGGCCGCCACCCTGCGGAGGCGGGGGCGGCTGCCCGGGCTGTTGCGGATACCGCGGTGGCGGTTCGTGGTGCGACACGGCTTCGACTCCCCCAAGCGACCGGTGCCGGGGCCGAACTATCCCCGAACACCCATGCTGTCACGATCGGGACGCGCAGGAGCCGATCCACCGAAGTCCAGGCGAAATGATCACCTGATCGAGGGGAATCCCGAACCGCCCGGGCCGGGGCGCGGGTTCGATCCCCGTCGTGGTGCGCGGTGCGGGACCGGGGCCACGCCCCGGCGTCCGATCGGCTCCGCCGCCACCGCCGCGGGCCTCGCGCGCTCCCCCGGACTCACAGGTCCTTGGTCAGCAGTTCGAACTCCAGGTCGTCCCGCAACGGCCGGCCGAACCGCTCGTCGCCGTACGGGAACGGGGACAACACGCCGGTACGCGCGAATCCGCGCCGCTCGTACCAGGCGATCAGCTCCTCGCGCTGTCGGATCACGGTCATCTGCATGCGCTCGGCGCCCCACAGCCGCACCGCGACCCGCTCGGCCTCGGCGAGCAGCGATCGGCCCAGGCCGCCGCCCTGTCGCCCCGGCCGGATCGCGAACATCCCGAAGTACGCGACCGAGTCCGCGCGGCGCTCGAGCTGGCAACACCCGAGCAGCACGCCGTCCCGCTCGGCGATCCACATCACGCTGTCGGCCCCGCCCACCACTGCCGCGACCGCGTCCGCGTCGGTGCGCTGTCCCTCCAGCAGGCTCGCCTCCGTGGTCCAGCCCCGTCGACTCTCGTCTCCGCGATAGGCGGACTCGACCAGCTCGACCAGGGCAGGGATGTGGGTTGCATCGGCCTGGCGGAAGGAGACCGGGATGAGCCCCTCGGGGGCCTCGTGCGTTCGCGTCGACGCGTCCTGCGGCACCATTGTTGTTTCTCGCCCCTCGTCGATTCGGCGATGTCTTCCATACCGCCCCCGAGCGTACGGCGTGGGCCTCGCGAGGGACCTCCGCTTTCCGTCGCGCTCGGGCGGTGACAAGGTGTCCGAAGCGTGGCAACCGGATGGCCTCGCCACGGATCGAGGGCCATCGGGCGACAGGACACGGAAAAACGGGAGAAGTCGCACATGGTGAGGGCAGGCGTTCGCCGGCTACTGGACATACGAAGGACCAGGATCTCTCTGGCCCTGGTGGGTCTGTGGCTGCTCGCCGCATGCGTCGCCATCCGACAGGCCAACGAGGTACTCGACCGGCCACAGGACCGCAGACTGCCCGAGTTGGACGCCTGGCTCGGCCCGGAGGGCGTATTGCACCTGCCCGGTTCGCTCTACGACACCGACTCGCGCGGCACCACCTTCAGCGAGACGCCGTTCGCGGGCTGGGTGCTGCGCCCGCTCACCAAGGCGGCGGAGAACGCGCTGGGCGTCGCGTGGACGATCGTGACCCTGCTGATCGTGGCCGCGATCGGGGTGCTGGTGGCGTACGCCCTCCCGGCGTTGCGCACCCGCCGCGCGCAACTGCTCGCGGCGCCGCTGATCATCAGCCTCCTGGTGCTGTCGCTGCCGGTCCGGGGCAACCTCTCGCTCGGCCAGATGAGCCTGCTCCCGGTGCTGCTCGCGCTGCCCGCGACGCTCAGACCCGCGCCCGGCAAGCCCGCCTCGATCGCCGTGGGCGTCGCCGCCGCGCTGCACCCGGCGATGTTGCTGTTCGCCGTCTACCTGTGGATGACCGGCAAGCAGCGCGCGGCCGCGAACGCGACCGCGACCTTCCTGGCGTGCACCGCGCTCGCCTGGCTCACCATGCCGCGCGACTCCTTCACCTACTGGGTGCACCACGTCGCGGGCGCGGGCCTGGGCGGGGACGCCGACGCGCTGTCCAACCAGTCGCTGCACGGCCTGATGTCGCGGATCGGGCTCTCCGGGCCGCTGGAGATCATGCTCGTGGTGCTGCTGTCCGCGGCGGTGCTGTGGTTCGGCATGCCGCGCGCGGTGGCCTACGCCAAGGACGGCCAGGCGCTGCTCGGCGTCGCGCTCGCGGGCTGCGTGATGGTCGCGGTGGCCCCGGTGTCCTGGCAGCACCAGCAGTTGTGGATCCTGCTCGCCGCCGCCGGCCGACTGGGCGCCCGGCAGACCGACCGCATGGTGTGGCCGGTCGCGGTCTTCATGATCATGACGTTCGACAGCCGGACGCTGATCTGGGCCAAGCTCTCCGCCGTCCGGGTGGTCGCCGACAACGGTCCACTGCTGCTCGCGATCGCGTCGGCGTGCGTGGTGCCCTTCATCACCAAGGCGTCGGCCAAGTGGACCCCGCAGGCGATGCCGCAGGGCGCCGCCACGCAGGGCCGGTTCTCCTGGATCCCCGCGCTGCCGTTCGGCTGGCGTCCGCTGTCCCGGCCGAACCTGCTGCTCGAACTGCTGATGATCCGGGTCGGCTACCAGGTCTACTCGTTCATCCGCGCCTCGGTGCCCGACCAGCGCCGGGTCGCCGAGGAGCACGGGCAGCAGATCATCGACATGGAGAAGTTCCTGCACGTCGACGTCGAGCGGAGTCTGAACCACTTCGTGGCGAGGATCGGCTGGCTGGAGAACGGCATGAACTTCTTCTACGAGACGTTCCACTTCATCGTGCCGCTGACCATCCTGGCGATCCTCTACATCCGCAAGCCCGCCGCGTACCGCTCGGCCCGCACCGTGCTGAGCGTGGCCACCGTCACCGGCCTGGTCGGCTTCTGGCTCTACCCGCTCGCGCCGCCGCGGCTGATGCCCGGCTACGACTACATCGACACCGTGCACGGCGTGCAGGATCTGAACAACCCGAACTTCGGCGCGCTGACCAAGATCTCCAACCAGTACGCGGCGATGCCCTCGCTGCACGTGGGCTGGTCGTTGTGGTGCGGCCTGATGATCCTGGCCATCGCGCCCAAGGGTTGGCGCTGGCTGGGCCTGACGTATCCGCTGGCGACCACGCTGGTGGTGATGGGTACCGCGAACCACTGGATCATGGACGCGGTCGGCGGCGGCGCCGTGGTCGGCCTGGGCTTCGCGGTCCAGTACCTGCTCACGGGGCGCTCGGCCTTCTCGGTCGAGCCGCCCGCGGCACCCGTGCCCGCGACGGTGGCGGTCGGCGCCGCAGGCGGATCCGGCGTCGCGGATAACACAGCGACACCGACCCGGGCCGGCGACTCGGTCGTGATCACCCGTTCGTCGGAGTCAAAGCAGGATGATTCCGATCCACGCGACGATCCCGACAAACAGCCGGTCAGCCACAAATAGTGACGACACGCCTTCCCATTGCCAATACTTTGCCAACGACGCCCGCAACCCGATCGTGTTTCGAGCGGTAGTCACTGTGGCCGGCGCCGGAGGGGCCCGGCCTCCCAGTGACACCTCGAGGAGCACCATGACGCACATCTCGCGCCGCGTAGCCCAGGCCGCATTGCTCATCGCCGCCGGCGCCGCCCCGATCCTCGGTGCGTCCGCCGCCCACGCGGCGGACCTGCCCACGGGCGGCCTCGGCGCGCTGACCCAGCCGGACGTCGGCGGCGTCGCCGACAAGGTGCCCGCGGCCGCCGAGGGTGCGGGCAACACGGCGGGGGGCGCGGCCTCCAAGACCGTCCCCGTGGCCACCAAGACCGCAGGTCAGACGGCCGGCACCACCGCTTCCAACGCGAACAAGACGGTGGGTGAGGGCGCCGCCGCGGCCGCGCCGGCCGCCGGTGAGACGATCGGGCAGGCGGCCCCGGCCGCCGGCCAGCTCGCCGGTGGCGGCGTACCCGCCGCGCCGTCCCTGCCCGCCGTGCCCTCCCTCGGCGGACTCCCGCTGGGCGGCTGATTCATTCGGTTGCAATCCCAGTGAAACCGGCGGGGCCGGTGCGGCGTGTCCATTCATGCCGCACCGGCCCCGCCGTGCGTCCGCTCCGCGCTTATCCACCATTGGGATTAGCAAACGATCGGGTATCCCTCCGTGGGATGACGTACAACGGGCCGTCGTGCGCATCCAAATATCTTGGTGCGTGTCTACGCTGTTGTGCGAGCGTTACGAAGAGTCGCAATCCTGGACATAAGACACAGGAGACTTTTCCACCACCCCACAATCGAGGAGCACGGTGTCTGCCACGACGCGGGCCGCCGCGAACGGCCACAACAAGAACGGCACCGGCACCCCGGCCGCCGAGCGCGTGCGCGGGATCTCGGCGGGGGTGCTGATCTGGTACCTGCGGATCGTGGCGGCGCTCGACTTCGTCTCGGCGATCTCGGTCCCGCTGCGGGACCGGGTACGACACCACGACACGGGTGAGTACTACACCCCGTTCCTGGTCACGTCCGGCTTCACGTCGGCCGCGCTCGCCGCCTTCCTGGCCATCATGCTCGCCCGCCGCAAGCGGGCCGCCTGGGCGTTCACGGCGATCCTGCTGATCCCGTCCACCGGCGTGTACATCTGGGCGTTGTGGTTCGACGACCTGCGGCAACACCCGTTCAACTGGTCGTCGACGATCATCACCCTCCTGATCTGCGTCGCGCTGCTGCTCAGCTTCGCCGAGTTCGGCGCCAAGGGTGACCGGGGCAACGTGCTCAAGGCGGGCCTGGTGCTGGCCGGCGGCGCGGTGGTCGGCGTGGTGCTCGGCTCGACCCTGGTGAACGCGACCGACCGGATCCCCACCTCGAGCATGGGCGACCGGATCCTGTACGCGGTGCTGCGCATCTTCACCCTCGCGCCGGACAGCGATCTGGGCTCCGTGTCGGTGCCGCGCTGGGTCGACATCGTGATCAACGTGGCCGGCGTGATGTTGTTCCTGCTGGTGCTGTTCGTGCTGTTCCGCGCGCCCAAGGGGCGCGAACTGCTCACCCCCGACGACGAGGTGCTGCTGCGCGAACTGCTCGACAAGCAGGGCGAGCGCGACTCGCTCGGCTACTTCGCGCTGCGTCGGGACAAGGCGGTGATGTGGTCGCCCAGCGGCAAGGCGGCCGTCGCCTACCGGGTCGTGGGCGGCGTCTCGCTCGCGTCCGGCGACCCGATCGGCGACCCCGAGGCGTGGCCCGGCGCGATCGACCGCTGGCTCGCCGAGGCCGAGGACCGCGCGTGGGTGCCGGCCGTGATGGGTGCCAGCGAGGAGGCCGGCACGATCTTCGCCCGGCACGGTCTGGACGCACTCGAACTGGGCGACGAGGCGATCGTCGAGGTGGCCGAGTTCAGCCTGGAGGGCCGCGCGATGCGGGGCGTCCGGCAGGCGTACAACCGGGTCAAGCGGGCCGGGTACACCACTCGGGTGCGCCGACACGAGGACATCCCCGAGGGCGAGATGCGCGAGCTGCTCGACCTGGCCGACCACTGGCGGGACGGGCAGACCGAGCGCGGCTTCTCGATGGCGCTGGGCCGATTGGGCGACCCCGACGACGGGCGCTGCCTGATGGTCGAGTGCATGGACGACGAGGGTCGGCTGCGCGCGGTGCTGAGCTTCGTGCCGTGGGGCTGCAAGGGCGTCTCGCTGGACCTGATGCGCCGCGACCGGGACTCGGACAACGGTCTGATCGAGTTCATGGTGCTCGACGTCATAGAGGGTGCGAAGGCCTACGCCGCGGCGAACGCCAAGCCCGCCAAGGGCAAGGGGAAGGGCCGGGCGCCGGAGCCGGACGCCGAGGCCGCACCCGAGCCGTCCTCGCCGATCGACATCGAGCGGATCTCGCTCAACTTCGCGATGTTCCGCTCGGTCTTCGAGCGCGGCAACAAGCTGGGCGCCGGCCCGGTGCTGCGGTTGTGGCGCACCGTCCTGGTGTTCTTCTCGCGCTGGTGGCAGATCGAGTCGCTGTACCGGGCCAACGAGAAGTACCGGCCGATCTGGGAACCGCGCTACATCTGCTTCCGCAAGGCGAGCGAGCTGCCCCGGATCGGCATCGCGGCGGCCCGCGCCGAGGGCTTCCTGACCACGCCCACGCTGCCCCAGTTGTTCGGCGCCCGGCACGAGCAGCGGGTGGCGGCCCTGGCCAAGCGCAAGGCCGACGAGACCACGCCGCCGCTCACCGGGTGGACCGCCGAGCAGCGGGAGCCGGCCGAGTACAAGCGGCCCTGAGCGGTCCGTGCGATCGCGCCGAAGGGCGGCGCTCCCCCTCGGGAGCGCCGCCCTTCGGGCGTTTCGGTGGGCCTTGGGGGCCGGTCGGACCGGCCCCGTCGACTCAGACCAGTCGGCGGATCTCGCCGCGCACGCGGTAGAAGCCGCCGCGGTCGGCGGGGTGTACCGAGTCCACCACGTAGCGCGCGCCGGCGACCCGGACGTTCTTCGGGAACTGCACGTTCCAGCCGCTCTCGTAGCCGGCCGTGACCACGTGCACCCGCAGCCGGCCGCCGCCCTGGTCGACACACTCGACCACGACGCCGGTGCCCGCGTCGGTGGTGGTGGCCACCTCGGTGGTCGGCACCACCGCCTCGATCGTGGCCGCCTTGACGTCGCGCACCTGCGGAACGGTGCCGCTCTGGGCCGCCTCGATCGCCGCCTCGCTCACGTCGATGCAGGCCAGCGAGCCGTCCGTGGTGACCAGGTACAGCCGCTCGTCGTGGTACTGCATCGAGTAGGCCGAGCCGCACGTGGTGCCCAGCTTCCACAGCCGCTTGCCGTCCTCGTCGAAGCAGTAGACCGTGGAGGAACTGTCGCCGGCGAAGACGTACTTGCCGTTCTCGGCGGTCGCGCAGGAGAACACCGACGCGTCGCAGTCGTAGGTGGTGCGGATCGTGCCGTCCGACTTGGCGATCCGGTGCACCTTGTTGCCGGAGGTGCCGGCGTAGACGTCGTCCTTCTCCTGCCACCCGAAGAGCACGCCGCCCCGGGTCTTGGTCCGCCACAGCTCCTTGCCGTCGCCGGCCGCGAACGCCTGTACACCGGCGCTGTGCCCGTGGAAGATCGCGTTCTCGTCGCAGCGCACCATCCACGCGCCGGTGCCGTTGGTGGCCGCGGCCCACAGCGACTCGTCCTCGTGGTCGATGGTGGTGCAGCCGCCGTTGGAGTCGGAGACGCCCAGCACACCGTCGTGGATGTCGAGCCAGTAGATGTCGATGTTGTCGGTGATCTCGTAGGCCACCCGCGGGGCCTTGCCGCCGACGTCGTACACGTTGCCGTTGTCGCAACCGGCGTAGATCCACGAGTCGTCCGCGACGATGCACTTGACGCCGTTGGGCAGTTGGTAGCGGTTCTTCACCTCGCCGGTGTGGTCCAGGAACCACACGTCGCCGCGCTGGTTGCCCACCAGCACCCGCTCGGAGTCCACGAAGATGCCGAACGCGGAGGAGCCGGTGCGGTAGCGCCACAACACGGGCGCCGAGTTGCGGGCCGTGGTCGGCCGGGACACGATCTCGCGGCGGGTGATCGCGCGCGGCTGGCGAACGCCCTGCACGGCGGGCTCGTAGCCCTTGCGCAGCTTGGCCGCGACCTTCTTCTTGGCGTCCGCGGCGGCCTTCTCCGGACTCGCGTGGGTCACCGTGCCGGTCTGGCCCTTGGCCCCGATCCGCCCGTACGTGACCGTGACGTCGACGCCGTCGAGGACGACCTCGTAGTACTTGTGCGCGCCGTCGCCTTCTTCGGACAGTTCAAGGTAGGTACGGGTCTCGGGCATGACGACTCCTCGGCTCCGCTGCTCTGTTCGGGTGGCTGTGGGTGTTGTGTCCATGCGGGTGGCTGCGGTGGTCGCGGTGGCTGCGGGGATCCGCCGCGGGACCCGCGACCGGGCGCAAGAACCATGCCGTACAAGGGGACTGATGCGCCGTCATCCCCCGTGGCGATGGCTCGACCCTACTCACGTGAGCCGACAGCGGTGGGGCAGGTGGGGCAATGCTCGGCTCACTCGGACGGCGCAACCCGGTATCGAGGGGTCGGTTCTCGGACAAAGCACTCGCGCTTTCGTCCGACCCCTACTCCGAGGGGAGGAGCACCACGGGTACACCCCCTCCCCCGGGACGACGTTTCAGCCATGGAGGCCGGGTTAATCTCCACTCATCCCGATCACCGGTCGCCGGTCCGGCCTCAGCACGGTCGGCCGAAGGCCCCGCTTGCCCGAGGAGTCCATGTGGCCGGGCACTTCTTGACGTCTTTGGCGCCCGCCGCGTTCGGCGCCAGACCCGCCGGCGAGCGCCTGGCGCGCATCCAGGGATCACCGCACTTCCGCGACGGCGCGTTCCGGAATCCGGTGCCGACGCGGCGCGGCAGCCCCGGCGCGATCGGCAAGATGTTGCGCGCGCAGAAGGCCGCGGCCGGGTTGCGCCGGCCGGCCGGCGCCATTCCGCTGGTCACCGCTTCCGCGTTGGACTTCGCCCGGACGCCGATGACCGGGCTGCGCGCGTGCTGGCTCGGGCACGCGACCGTGCTGGTCGAGATGGACGGTGTGCGGGTCCTGTTCGACCCGGTCTGGAGCACCCGGTGCTCGCCGTCCGCGGCGTTCGGCCCGGCGCGGCTGCACGCGGTGCCGGTGCGTTTCGCCGACCTGCCCGAGGTGGACGTCGTGGTCGTCTCGCACGACCACTACGACCACCTCGACATGGCCACGATCCGGGCGCTGGCCGGGCGCGACGCGGCGTTCGTGGTGCCGCTGGGCATCGGGGCGCACCTCGAGCGGTGGGGCGTCGGCGCGGAGCGGATCACCGAACTGGACTGGCACGAGGCGGGCGAGGTCGCCGGGCTGACCTTCACCGCGACGCCGGCGCGGCACTACTGCAATCGCGGCGCACGGGTGCTGGGCACCGTGCTGTGGGCGTCGTGGGTGGTGGCCGGGCCCCGACACCGGGTGTTCCACAGCGGGGACAGCGGCTATTTCCCGGGCTTCGCGCAGATCGGGCGCGAGCACGGGCCGTTCGATCTGACGATGATTCAGGCCGGCGCGTACGCGGAGGCCTGGCCCGAGGTGCATCTGGACCCGGAGGGCGCGGTGCAGGCCCACGCGGAGCTGGGTGGGGGGTTGATGTTGCCGATCCACTGGGGGACGTTCGATCTGGCGCCGCACGCTTGGGAGGAGCCCGCCGAGCGGTCGGTGGCGGCGGCTCGGGCGCTGGGCACCGAGCTGGTGATCCCGCGTCCCGGCGCGCTGTTCGAGCCGGCGCTGGTCGACGGGGCCGCGGTGGAGCCGTGGTGGCGGGAGGTGGCGGCGGCGCCGAACCGGTGGGCGGGCGACGTGGCGGCGGAGCCCGCGGCATCGGTCAGTGCGGTGCCGGCGGCCTGATGCGGGTGGGATGGGGGCCGACGGGGGCGGGGTGGCCCCCGCCGACTTGCCCCGACCGGGGCAACAGGTCGCGGTTCACCGCGGGTCCCACAGGTCGGCTCGGACGCCGCGGGGGAGGACCATGACCGGGGTGCGGGCGTTGCGGACGATCTTGTGCGAGACGTCGCCGACGAAGACCCGTTTGACCGGGCCGACCGTGCTGGAGGCGCAGATCAGCAGGTCGTCGGCCCAGGTGACGGTGTCCATCGCGGCGCGTACGTCGTCGCCCTCGGCGGTCTCCGCGTCGACCGACCCGTCGACCTCGGTCATCGCCGTCGCGAGGTCCTGCCGGGCCTGTTCGCGCGCGGCCCGCAGTACCTGGTGCTCGGCGGCCTGGTGCTGCTTGCCGGAGTACAGCCGGACCGGGCGCAGCACCAGGGTGAGCAGCCGCACGTCGGCATCGAGTCGGCGGGCGAACTCCACGCCGCAGGTGAGCACTCCGGTGAGCTGCGGCTCGCGCTGGTAGGCGATCGTGCACCGGGCGACGCGAGGCGGCGGGTGGTCGGCGAAGCCGCGTGGGGCCAGCGCGACCGGCACCGGTGAGCCGTGCAGGAGTTGATCGGCGGTGCTGCCGAGCGCGACGCGCGCGGTCCGGCCGCCCGGCGCCGGGCCCAGCACCACGAGCGCGGCGCGGTGGCTCTCGGCGATCCGGGCCAGGCCTCGGCCGCTGCCGCGGTTGTGGCCGATCGCGCGTTCCACCGGCAGCTCCGGGGCCCAGTCGCGAATTCGGCTCTCCGCGTCGTTGAGCAGCCAATCGGTCTCCTCGTGCAGGAACGCGCGCCACTCCGCGTCCACGGCGCCCACCCCCGCGCCGGGCGGCGCGGGCGGTTGGATGTGCGCGAGCACGACGCCGGCGCCCAGTTGCCGGGCGAGCAGCATGCCCAGCGCCAGCGCGTCCTGGCCGCGCGGCTCCGGCCGGCAGCCCACCACGATGCGCATCCGCGTGCCGTCCCCGCTCACGGGCCCACCTCGGTGTCGGCGGACCGCGCGCGCCAGCGCGAGTGGCGGTAGCCGTAGAGGAAGTAGATCGCCACGCCGGCCGCCATCCAGACCAGGAAGACCTGCCACGTGGTGCCGGAGAGCCGGGCCATCAGGTAGATGCAGAAGCCGACGCCCAGGATCGGGGTGATCGGGAAGAACGGGGTGCTGAAGCCGCGGGGCAGGTCCGGCCGGGTCCGGCGGAGCACGATCACGCCGATGTTGACCAGCGCGAACGCGAACAGGGTGCCGATGCTGGTGGCCTCGGTGAGTTGGCCGAGCGGGACCAGCGCGGCGAGTACGGCCACCCACGCGCCGGTGATCAGCGTGTTCGCCACCGGGCTCTGGGTACGCCGGTTCACCTTCGCGAAGATCGGCGGGATCAGGCCGTCGCGGGACATCGCGAACAGGATTCGGGTCTGCCCGTACAGCACGGTCAGCACGACGCTGGCGATCGAGATGATCGCGCCGGCGGACAGGATCGTGGACGCCCAGGAGCCGCCGGTGACATCGGTGACGATCTTCGCGAGGGTCGCCTCGCTGCCCTCGAACTCCTGCCAGGGCAACGCGCCGAGCGCCGCGAGCGCGACCGCGACGTAGACGACCGTGACGATCGCGAGCGAGATCAGGATCGCCAGCGGCAGGTCCCGGCGCGGGTTCTTGGCCTCTTCGCCGGCCGTGGAGGCGGCGTCGAAGCCGATGTAGGAGAAGAACACCTGGGACGCGCCGGCGCTGATCCCGGCCAGGCCCAGCGGTGCGAACGGGGTCAGGTTGCCGTCCTCGAACGCGGTGAACGCGATCGCGCAGAAGAACGCGAGCGTGATCAGCTTGATGAAGACCATGACTGTGTTGGCCACGGCGCTCTCCGACACGCCGCGCACCAGCAGGATCACCGCGAGCAGCACGACGATCACGGCCGGGACGTTGAACGTGCCGCCGTCGCCGGGCGGTTGGCTGATCGCGTCGGGGAGGCTGACCCCGAAGGCGGAGTCGAGCAGTTCGTTGACGTACTGCCCCCAGCCGACCGCGACCGCGGAGATGGACACGCCGTACTCCAGCAGCAGGCACCACCCGCACACCCACGCGATGCCTTCGCCCAGGGTGGCGTACGCGTAGGAGTAGGACGAACCGGACACCGGGATGGTCCCGGCCAGTTCGGCGTAGGACAGCGCCGAGAACAGCGCGGTGACCGCCGCGAGCACGAACGAGATCACCACGGCCGGGCCGGCCTTGGGCACCGCCTCGCCCAGGATCACGAAGATGCCGGTGCCCAGGGTCGCGCCGACACTGAAGAAGGTCAGTTCGAGCAGCCCCATGGTGCGCCGTAGGCCGGTTTCCTCCCCGCCCTCGCCGCCGCCACCGCTCTCCTCGAGGATGGCGTCCACGGGTTTCGTCCGCAGTACTCCGCCGCGCGAGCGGGGTACGGCGTGGCTGGCGGGCAATCCGGCCTCCCTGGGGAACAGGTCCGAGAAGGAACGGGTGCCCGGATGTCCGGGTATCGAACGAGCCTTCAGCCATTCGGCCCGGCCGGGGACATCCGACCGGGCGGCGCACGGGCGGGCACGAACGGCGCGTGCTCGGCGCGCGCATCGATCCGTGTGTGCCCGTCTACCAACCGGATATGAAGCGGTGTCAGGCTGAGCGAATGAACACGAACGAAGATGCCGCCGAGCCGGTCTACACCCACGTCAGCGTCAAGGCCGGCGAGATCGTGCTCCCGAACACTCTCGGCAAGATCCGGGCATTGCTCCCCGAGGACCAGCGCGAAGAGTTCGACAGGGAGATGTACGCCACTCCCTTGGAACACATCATGCGCCGGGCCATCCTCGGCTGGGCCATCCCCGAGGAAGAACGCGTCACGGCCGACGAGGTCATGGAGCGAGTCCGTCACGGAGATCTCAGCGGTGTCCGGGGAGTCGACGGCAACCCGGGGAGGCCGGTGTCGTGACCTACTACGTTCAGTTCACCACGTACGCCGGCGAGAACATGAGCAAACTCCCCGCGGCACGCAAGGCGGAGATCGAAAACGCGGCGACACGGGCACTCGGCAAGGATCCGTGCGCCTGGGGTTCAACGTCCGTCAGGGGAGATCGCGACCGACGCGAGGTCACGCTCGCCAACGCGTTCCTGTCCTACGACGTCAGCCCGAACGTGGTCGTGGTCACCGTCGTCCGGGTCAGCGCACCTTTCGGCTGATCGCCGGCAGCCGGGCGGCCCGGCTTCGACAAGTCGCCTCGACGTGGACTCGCGCGAGCCGGCCTGCGAGTTCGGAAACGCAAAACAAGCCAGACCCTGTTCCGGGTCTGGCTTGCAGCGGAAGCACAATCAATCTTGTGCGCTCGGCAGGATTCGAACCTGCAACCTTCTGATCCGTAGTCAGATGCTCTATCCGTTGAGCTACGAGCGCTTGGTCGCTTTGACCGAGGTCAACAATACATGCTCCCCGGCCGGGGGTGAAATCCATTGTTCGAGGGTCGATCGGAGCCGGGCATTTGGTGATCAAGCACCTTCATTTGGAGGGTGATCGGCGGTGGGACGGGTGCTGGTGGGTGGGCGGTCGGTGGGGCTTCGGCGGGTGGCCGGCGGAGGTGGCGGAGCGCGGTGAGGGGTCGGCCGCCGACCCCGGCGTCACCCCGGCGTCGTCCTCGCGACGACGCGCGCGGGGATGTTCCCGGTCTGTTCGCTGTGAGCTGAAAGCGCCTTTTCGGACATGTCGGCCGGTGGGGGAATCGGAAGGCGCCTCACCGTGTCGTGCGGACGGGTCGCGGCCCGCCGGTGAGGGGCCGGGCGAGGCACTCGGGCCGAGTCGGCGGCGGGTCGGGCGGCGGCTCCGGAAAAGAGCCCTATACCGGACATCACGTCCCGAGTCGTGACCCGTGGTCGCCGTGCGCTCACCGAAACGTGATCGCCATGGACGCGAAACAGCCCGTCCGGTGGGACCGGACGGGCTGTTCGTGAAGCGGAGGCTCCGGGATTTGAACCCGGGATGGGGATGAACCCAAACCGCATTAGCAGTGCGGCGCCATAGACCGGACTAGGCGAAGCCTCCATCGGTGTTTGCCGACGAGGAACAGATTACTAGGCTCGTCAACGTGACTGCAAAAACAATGGGATAGTCGGTCGTGACATGCCTCGGCGGTGACGGGCAAGATGGCCGTCGCGCAGTACGAGGACCGGAGGAGGTACGCGCTTCGTGAGCAGCAGGCCATCCCGAGGCGCTGCTCGCCTCGCCGCCATACTCGACGCCCTGCCGGACGCTCTCCTGCTGGTGAATCGCAACGGCACCGTCGTCAACGCGAACGCCATGGCACTGGAGGTCCTGGAGGCGCCGGGTACTCCCGTGGTGGGTCGCGGGCTTCTCGATCTGTTGCCCTCGTTCGACCACCGGCGCATCCCGGGTTCGGTCCGGGCCAACGACTCGCGCGACACCCGGACCAAGCCGACCCGAATGTCCGCGCACCGCACCGACGGCGGCGTGTTCCCGGTCGAGGTGACCAGCGCGAACCTGCCCGCCGGGTACGACGACGAGTTGCTGATGATCGTCGTGCGCGACCTGACCGGAAAGGTCGACGTCGAGGCCGAACTCGCCCGTCAGCAACGGCAGACCGAGATGATCCTGCGCGCGGCCTGCGAGGGCATCATCGGCATCGACGCCGAGGGCAACATCGTGCTGGCCAACCCGGCCGCCGCCCGGATCCTGCGCCATCGCGCGAGCGACCTCGGCGGCCGGAACGTACACGAACTGCTCATGCACGCCCGCGCCGACGGCACCGCGCTGCCCGCCGAGGAGTGCCCGCCGCTGGTCACCCTGGGCAACGGTCGCCGGCAGCGGTTGCGCGACCAGGTGTTGTGGCGCGGCGACGAGGGCTACGTGACGGTGGACATGATCACCGCGCCGATCCTGCTCGGCGGTGCCGTGGTCGGCGCCGTGATGACCTTCAGCGACACCGCGCGCGAGAAGCTGCTCAGTGAACGTCGGTCCCAACTCGCCGAGTTGGTCGACAGCGAGATACTGGGGCGGCTCGCGGCGGTGCGCGGTCGGCTGAAGAAGGTGGCCGACGGAGCGGCCGGCGACGTCGGTCACGGCGCCCGGCGGATGGTGCGTCAGGTCGCGGGCGAGTTGGAGAGCCTGGAGGAGCTCGCGGGCGAGGTGCTCGCGCACCAGGCGGCCGATGCCGAACCGGCCGAGCCGCAGGACGCGGACGCGGCGGCCGAGCCCGAACGGGTGCCGACCACGGTGGACGACCTCGTCGACCGGGCCATGGAGACGGTGACCTACCTCGCCCGCGGCGCGGGTGTGGAGTTCGCGGTGAACGCGTCCCCGGTCGGGGTGCGGGTGGACGTGGACGCGATGACCCGGGCCCTGGGCCACCTGCTCGCGGACGTCGTCGCGGCCGGCCCCGAGGGTTCCACCGTCGTGGTCGCGGCGGCCCAGCGCGGTGATCTCGCCCGGATCGAGGTGCGTGGTCCGGAGAGCCGGGGCAGTGCCGTCCGGGTCCCGCTCGCGCGCGCGGTCGTCGAGGCGCACGGCGGCACCGTCGAATCGCACACGATGCCCGGCCGAGGCAGCACGTACGTGGTCGAGTTGCCCGCCGACGCGGAGGCCGCGGAACAGGTCGAGAGCTCCGGCGAGCACCGCGCGGCCAAGGGCCGCCGGGCGCGCCAGGCGGGCCGACCGGACCCGGCCGCCGACAAGGCCGGCAAGGGTGGAGGCGACGGCGACCGGGGCAAGGACGGGAAGAGCCGGGCCGAGGGCGCCGCGAAGCCGACCGGCGAGGACGAGGACGCCGCGGCCGAGCCGACCGGTCCGGAAGCGGAGGACGCGGACGACGGCGAGGCCGCCGAGCCGAAGAGCGGGACCGGCACCGCGGACGCGAAGGGTCGTGCGGACGTCGAGCGGGCCGGGAACGCCGCCGCGCGACCCGCGCCCGCACCGGGCAGCGGGGTCGAACTCGCCGTGCGCGGACGCGGTGCGCAGCCGCCCCGGGCCCGCCTGGAGCCGGCCGGTTCGTCCACCCCGCCGGTGCCCGCGCCGCCGCCGCCCGGTTCGGTGGCCGCCGCGCCGCAGGGACCGTTCGCGTTGCCGCCGGGCACGGTCGCGCCGGTACCGCTGGTGCCCGCGAGCAAGGGTTCCGCCGAAGGCGGGCACGAGCGGCCCGACTCGGACGGGTACGACGAGGCCGAGGAGGCCGCGCGCAACAACAGCGGCGCGTTCGAGGCGGTCTATCCGCCGCGCTCGCGGCGCGGCCGGCCCTCGCGCGACACGCACGACGCCGGCGAGTCCGCCGACGGACCGTCCGGATCGCACCGCGGGGTCGCCCACCGGGCCGGGACCGAGGTCGAGCGGCCCGAGCCGAGCGCGCTGCCGCAACGACCCGCCGCCACCGCTTCGCCCGCGTCGGCACCGGCGGCCGGCGGGCGGCTCAACGGCACGCACACCCCGCAGGGCGCGCAGGCCCGGCGCCGGTTGTCCACGCCCCCGGCGGCCATCCCGGCCCAGGGTCGTACGGCGGACGGTGCGGGACGAACCACCAGCGTGCAGGATCGGCCGGGCCGGCCCGCCGCCGACGACATGCCGACCGAGTTGTTGCCACCGATCCCGGCCGGGCCGGATCAGCCGATTCCGGTCCAGGGCCGGCGACCCGGCTTCCCGGCCGCGCCGCCCGGGGACGCCGAGGCGATGTCCGGCGCCGACCTGCCGACGATGGTCACGCCCGCGCCGGACGGGCAGCCGCGCCGGCTGCTGGTCTGGCCCGAGCCGGACGGTGCCACGGCGGGCGCGTTGACCGCGCGCGGTTGGAGTCCGCTCCTGGTGCGTTCGCGCGAGGAGGTGGACGCGAGCGTCCCGGTGCAGCCCGCCGCGCTGTTCGTGGATCCGCTGACCGGCCCGATCACCCGTACCGCGCTCCAGTCCCTGCGCACCGCCGCGACCGCCGCGCAGATCCCGGTGCTGGTCACCGCCGGGCTGATGCAGGCCACCCGGGACGCCGCGTTCGGCGCCGACCCGGCCGTACTGCTGCGTTCGCTCGCGCCGGCGGACAGTGCCGGACACGCCTCGCGGGTCCTCCTGGTGGAGGGCAATCCGGATATCGCGGCGGCGTTCACCGCGTCGCTGGAGCGGCGCGGCATGGACGTGGTGCACGCGGCCTCGGAGAGCGAGGCGGTCTCCAAGGCGTCCAGCGTCGAGCCCAATCTCGTGGTGCTCGACTTGATGCTGGTGCGCCGGCGCCGGATGGGCGTGGTGGACTGGCTGCGCAACAACGCGCGCCTGCACTCGACGCCGATCGTCGTCTACACCACGCTCGACCTCGTCGAGCACGACCTGCACCGGCTGCAGACCGGCGAGACCGTGCTGTTCCTGGCCGAGCGGTCGACCCGCGAGGACGTACAACAGCGCATCGTCGACCTGCTCGGCAAGATCGCGTCACCCAAGTAGGGGGCCCGGGCGGGCAGGCGGCGCGAGCGGGCGGGCGCGCCGGGTCGGCGACCGACCCGGCACCCGCCCACCACGCGCGCGCGTCACCCGGACGAGCGGACCACCCGGGCGAGACCTCGAACCCGTCCGGGCGAGGACCCGGTCACCCGCACCGCCGCCGAGGCCCGGTCCGGCAGCGCGGAATCGCACACGACCGCACCCGGACCGCCGGCACCCGGGGGCCGCACGGCACCCGCCGTATCCGCACCGACCCGCAGCGCCTCACCATGCCGCCGGCCCCTGGGCATGCAGCCGACGACTCATCTCGCCGACGGTCAAAGCCAGTTCGGTGGCGAGGTCCATCGCCTGGGGGTGGTCGTGGTGTTCCCGCATCCACCAACACATGACCTGCACGATAGGCCCGGCGGACTCCGGATGTCCGATGATCGCGGTGCGCGCGCACAACGGACGCGGCGGCCCGTCCCGATCGAGCCGGAACCAGTAGCCGTCCCGGAAGCCGAGCACGGGATGGCCGAGCGCGTCCGGCAGCACGACGTCGTACGGTCGGTGCGGTTCGGGTCGCACCTCCAGCGGGTACATGGGGCACCCTCCAAGGGGAAGCCGAGGGCTCGCCGGTCCCCCTCCGGATGAGCGGAAAAGCGGGAATTACCGAATGCTCGCGGCGTTCCACCGAAAACGATGTGTCATCGGTGCAACCGGGACACCGTCGCATTCTTCCGCTCGGCTAGCCCGATCGGCCGATCGCCACGCCTGGTTCACCCGTACGGGCGCACGGCGGATCGGACCGGGCGCGTGGTTCGGCGCTCGACGCGCATACGGAAGCGCACGCTCCGGGGGCTGACAACCACCCGATCCGCGAGAAAGAATCCCTTCACCTCGACCGGTCCCCGTCCGGCGAATGCAGGGAGGCCACACAGTGCTGAGCACGATGCAGGACGTGCCCTTGACGATCGCTCGCATAATGCGACACGGCACCACGGTGCACGGCGGTTCGGAGGTGGTGACCTGGACCGGCGGCGCGCCCAGGCGGGCCACCTACGCGGAGGTCGGTCGGCGCTCCGCGCAACTCGCCCACGGCCTGCGCGAGCTCGGCGTCACCGGCGACGAGCGGGTCGCCACGTTCCTGTGGAACAACCAGGAGCACCTGGAGTGCTACCTCGCGATCCCGTCGATGGGCGCGGTGCTGCACACGCTCAACCTGCGGCTGCCTCCCGAGCAGTTGATCTACATCGCGAACCACGCCGACGACCGGGTGCTGGTGCTGGACGGCTCGCTCGCGGCGCTGGCCGCGCCGCTGCTGCCCCAGCTCCGGACCATCGAACACGTCGTGGTCACCGGCGCCGACACCGATCTGGCTCCGCTCGCGGACTGCGGCAAGCAGGTGCACCGCTACGACGACCTGCTCGCCGGACGGCCGACCGAGTTCGACTGGGCCGAGGACATCGACGAGCGGCAGGGCGCGGCGATGTGTTACACCTCCGGCACCACGGGCAACCCCAAGGGGGTGGTGTACAGCCACCGTTCGACGTACCTGCACAGCATGCAGGTGTGCTCGATGGAGGGCTTCGGCCTGGGCTCCGGGGACCTGCTGCTGCCGGTGGTGCCGATGTTCCACGTCAACGCGTGGGGCCTGCCGTACGCGGCGATGTTGTGCGGCGCGTCGATCCTGATGCCCGACCGGTTCCTCCAGCCGGAACCGCTGGCCACGATGATCGCCGCCGAGCGGCCGACGTTCGCCGCCGCGGTACCGACCATCTGGACCGGCCTGCTCGACCACCTCGACGTGCACAAGACCGACGTGTCCTCGCTGAAGGAGGTCGTGGTGGGCGGCTCGGCCTGTCCGCCCGGTCTGATGCACGCGTTCGAGGAACGGCACGGAGTGCGGATCATCCACGCGTGGGGGATGACCGAGACCTCGCCGCTGGGCTCGGTGGCCCGCCCGCCGGCCGGGCTCACCGGCGACGAGGCGTTCCCGTACCGGATCTCCCAGGGGCGGCTGCCCGCCTCGGTGCAGGCCCGGCTGGTCGGTCCGGACGGTGTCGACGTCCCGCTCGACGGCGAGTCGGTCGGCGAACTGCTGGTACGCGGTCCGTGGATCGCGGGCGCCTACATCGGCGACGAGGGATCGGTGGACGCCAGTGGCGGCGGCCGGTTCAAGGACGGCTGGTTGTGTACCGGCGACGTCGGCACGATCACCGCCGACGGCTTCCTGCGGCTGACCGACCGGGCCAAGGACGTGATCAAGTCGGGCGGCGAGTGGATCTCGTCGGTCGAACTGGAGAACACCCTGATGGGCCACGACGACGTGGTCGAGGCGGCCGTGGTGGGCGTGCCCGACGACAAGTGGGGCGAGCGCCCGTTGGCCACGGTCGTGCTGCGCGAGGGCGCGGAGACCACGATCGAGCAACTGCGCGACTACCTCGCGGGCAGGGTGGCCCGCTGGCAGGTGCCCGAGCGGTGGAGCCTGATCACCGCCGTGCCCAAGACCAGCGTGGGCAAGTTCGACAAGAAGGTGATCCGGAGCCAGTACGCGGAGGGGGCACTGGAGGTCAGCGAACTCGACCGAGGCTGAGCCGCCGGCACGGGCGTCGCCGGTCGGGCCGATCCCGGCTCGACCGGCGTCCCGCGGGGGACCGGTGGTCGCGTCGCGCGGGATCGATGCCCTCGCGCCGCGCGGTCCCGATGGTGGTGGTGGTGGTCACGTCGCGCGGATCGTGCCGTCAGAAGACGCCCACCGGTCCGTCGACCGCGTTGCGGTCGATGTTCATCTTCTTGCCGCCGTGCGTCTCGGTGACGTTGCCGCTGTACTGGTGCACGCGCCGGTTCCGCCAATAGCCGTCGGGGAGCGCGCCGTCGCCGGTGGTGACCGCGCGATCGTCCCAGCGGGCGTACCAGACCGCGTCCGGGACGGAGCGCTTGTCGACCGCCTCGACCAGGTCGGCGATGCCGGAGTCGAGGCTGCTGTAGTAGCCGGCCAGGAAGCCGCGTTGGCGGACCCGGTCGGACCACGCGGAGACGAAGTCCAGCACCGCGGTCCGGCAGGCGGCGTCGGTGTTGTCGTACGCCTCCATGTCGTACCAGACCGCGCTGCCGCGCTGGAATCCGAGCGCGGTGCTGCGGTCCACCACGTCGTTCGCCTCCGCGACGCCCTGCGCCGCGGCACGCGCCGGGTCGATCCTGCCCGGTTTGCCGGACTGCGAGCAGGGCGCCTGGAGGCCCACCTGGATCGGCAGGAAGTCCCAGCCCTGGCGATGTACGGCGGTGACCCAGTCGCGGGTCAGCCGGCTGCTCCGGCAGGCGCGGTTGTCGCCCGCGACGTAGATCCCGACCACCTTGTACGGCGAGTCCCGCCAGGCCCGCATGGTCTCCACGGTCGGTGTCTCGCACGTGTCGAAGCCCGGCCCGTCGACGAAGAAGGGTTGTCCCGAACGCGCGCGGGCACCCTCGGCGAGCCCGGCCGGCAACAGGCCGAGCACGGCGGTGAGCAACACGGCCGAGGCGATGCGACGAGTGAGCGAAGGGCGCACGGTGTCTCCCGGCGTGGTGGGAAAGGAAGTCCCACCACGCTGCGCACCACGTGCGGCGGATCCGCCGGACCGCTCGGGCGACGCGCCGACGCGTCACCCGAGCGGCCCAAGCGGAGCGGCACCGGGCAGTCCCGGCGACCGGGCACCGGGCGGCCCGGGCGGGCGGCACCCGGGCGGCCGGGTGAGCGGCACGGGTGCGCGGTACGGGCGGCCCGGGTGAGCGGCGCCCGACCCGGTGGGCCTCCGACCGCTTCGGTCGCGCCCGCCGCGCGCCGCCGGCCCCGTCTACTCGACGCCCAGCACCAGTCCCGACGTCGGCACCCCGGTACCCGCCGTCACGAGCACGTTGTGCACGTTCTCCACCTGGTTGACCGAGCTGCCGCGGATCTGCCGGACGCCCTCGGCGATGCCGTTCATCCCGTGCAGGTACGCCTCGCCCAATTGGCCGCCGTGCGTGTTCGTGGGCAGCTTGCCGCCCAGTTCCAACCCGCCGTTCGCGACGAACGCCGGCGCCTCGCCGCGCCCGCAGAAGCCGAACTCCTCCAACTGCATCAGCACGAACGGGGTGAAGTGGTCGTAGAGCACCGCCGTCTGGATGTCGTCGGGGGTCAGTCCCGAGGTCTGCCACAACTGCTTGGCGACCACGCCCATCTCGGCGAGACCGGTCATCTCGTCCCGGTAGAAGCTGGTCATCTGGTCCTGGAGGCGGCCCGCGCCCTGTGCGGCCGCGTTGATGATCGCGGGCTTCTGCCGCAGGTCCTTGGCGCGCTCGGCGCTGACGACCACGATCGCCTGCGCGCCGTCGGTCTCCTGGCAGCAGTCGAGCAACCGCATCGGCTCGACGATCCAGCGCGAGTTGCGGTGGTCCTCGAGCGTGATCGGCTTGCCGTGGAAGTACGCCTTCGGGTTGTTCGCCGCGTGCTTGCGGTCGGCGACCGCGACGTGGCCGAACGCCTCGGTGGTCGCGCCGTACACGTGCAGGTAGCGCTGCGCGAACATGGCCACCCACGAGGCCGGGGTGAGCAGGCCGTGCGGCATGTTCCAGCCCAGGCCCACACCCTCGACGGTGGGGTCGCGCTGGAGCACGCCGGAACCGAACCGGCGGCCGGAGCGCTCGTTGAACGCGCGGTAGCAGACCACCACGTCGGCGACCCCGCTCGCGACCGCCATCGCGGCCTGCGCGACGGTGGCGCAGGCCGCGCCGCCGCCGTAGTGGATCCGGCTGAAGAAGGTCAGGTCGCCGATCCCGGCCGCCGCGGCGACCGCGATCTCGGGGTTGGTGTCCATGGTGAAGCTGACCAGGCCGTCCACCTCGGACGGCGCGATCCCGGCGTCGTCGAGCGCGGCGCCCACCGCCTCGACGGCCAGGCGCAGTTCGCTGCGACCGGACTGCTTGGAGAACTCGGTCGCGCCGATCCCGGCGATGGCGGTCTTGCCGCGCAGATTGTCGGCGTGCTTGAGGCTCACGCTTCGGCTCCTTCCGGCAGCTTCACCGTGACCGTGCCGGTGACGTGGTTGCCGAGCTTGTTGGCGCCGACGACGGCGATCTCCACGAGCGGGGTGCCGTCCTCGGCGGTGGTCTTGGCGGTCACCGTGCCGGTCAGGGTCATGGTGTCGCCGGGGTAGTTGGGCGCGCCGAGCCGGATCGCGACCTTGCGCAGTTCGGTCTCGGGGCCCGCCCAGTCGGTGATGTAGCGCCCGACCAGGCCGTTGCTGGTCAGGATGTTCATGAAGATGTCCGGCGAGCCCTTGTCCGCCGCGAGTTGCGGATCGTGGTGCACGTCCTGGAAGTCGCGGGTGGCCAGCGCGGTCGACACGATCAGCGTGCGGGTCAGCGGAATGGCCAGCGGCGGCAGTTCGTCGCCGACGGACACCTGCGCGTGGGTCCGGCTCACGAGGTCCTCGGTGGTCATCGGCTGCCTCCCTGGGCGGGCACGTGGGCGAGCAGCTTGCCGAGCGCGGCGAGCTGTTGGATGCCGCTGCCCAGGGTCACGTCGATCTGACGGCCCCACAGGAAGTGGCGGTGGATGGGGTGGTCGACATCGGAGCCGGTACCGCCGTGCAGGTGCTGGCACGCGTGCACCACGCGCTTGCCCGCCTCGGACGCGAACCAGCGGGCGACCAGCGCCTGTTCGGTGGCCGCCTCGCCCCGGTCCATCCGCCACGCGGCCTCCAGCGTGGTGACCCGGATGGCCTCGGTGTCCATGTACGCCTCGGCCGCGCGCAACATCACGCCCTGCTTGGTGGACAGCGGCTTGCCGAACTGCTCGCGGGCGTTCACGTGTTCGACCGTGCGGGCCAGGCCGCGCTCGCACACGCCCAGTTGCTGGGCCGCCAGCGCGACGCGCGCGCGGTCGACGATCCACGCGGCGACCTCGGGGCCGGCCTCGACGGTGCCGACCGGCCGGGCGGGCGCGTCGGTCAGGCGCAGGTTGCCCGAGGCCCACGGCGCGGTGGTCGGCGCGGCCTGGATCTCGACGCCGGCGGCGTCCGCGTCCACGGTGAACACCGCGAGCGCGCCGTCGAGCGACGCGGTCACCAGGATCCGGTGGGCGACGGTGAGCCAGGCCACCGCGCGCTTGTCGCCGTCCAGGCGATAGCCGGCGCCGTCCCGTCGCGCGGTCACCTTGGGTACGGCGGGCAGTCCCGCGCCGACCTCGGCGAGTGCGCCGGCCACGATCCGCGAACCGTCCAGGAGGCCGGGCAGGTCGCGTTCGATCAGCTCGTCCGAGCCGAACCGCAGCAGCGGGAGCAGCCCGTAGACGACCGTGTCGAGCAGCGGGATCTGCGCGGTGAACCGGCCCTGTTGCTCCAGCAGCAGTGCCAGGCCGACCAGGCCCAGGTCGCCGCCGCCGTGCCGTTCCTCGACGAGCGCGCCGACCAGACCGGCCTCGGCGATCTTGCCCCACAACTCGGTGTCCAGGTCCGCGCCGGACTGGGTGAGCTTCTTCAGCCGCTCGTCCGTGGACTGGTCGGCGATGATGCGTTCGGCCAGCGAGGACAGCTCCCGCTGGTCCTCGGTGAGGTTGAAGTCCATCAGTTCTCCCCAACCGCTCGGAACGCGGGCACGGTCAGCTCGGCGTCGTGGGTGACGAATTCCAGCTCGACCGGCATCCCGATGCGGACCTCGTCGTGCGCGACGCCGAGCACGTTGCCCAGCATCCGGACGCCTTCCTCGAGTTCGATCAGGCCGACCGCGTACGGCATGTCGAACGCCGGGAACTTCGGGTAGTGCATCGTGACGTGCGAGTACACGACGCCCTTGCCGGTGGACTCGACGGTCTCCCATTCGAGCGACGCGCAGTTGTTGCAGCCGGGCGCGAACGGGAAGCGCGGGGTGGCGCAGGCCGCGCACTTCTGGAACAGCAGCTTCCCGGCGTCCACGCCGTCCCAGAACGCCTGGTTGTCCTTGTTGACCACCTTGCGCGGGCGCAGCGGCCGCTCGGCGGGCGGCGCGGCCTTGGCCTTCTTCCGGTGCGGGGTGTAGCGCAGGATCCGGAAGCGGTGCGTGCCGACCAGTTCGCGGCCGGCCTCGCCGTCGACGTAGACGTTGGTCAGTGTCGTGATGAAGTGGCCGGTGCCCAGGCCGGTGGTCTTCTCGTCGGAGACGGTCTCGATGAGCTGGTCGTACTGCACCACCTCGCCCAGGCGCAGCGGGCGCAGGTACTCCTGCTCGCAGTTGGTGGCCACCACCGAGCCGAAGCCGTTGTCGGTGAAGTGTTTGTACAGCTCGCCGGTCGCCGAGTTCGCCGGGGCGCCGCCCTGAAGGCCGCGCATGATCCACACCTGGAGCATGGTCGCGGGCGCGACCACCTCGCCGAAGTGGGTACGGGCGGCGGCCTCGGGGTCGGTGTACACCGGATTCGTGTCGCCCATGGCCTCGGCCCAGTGCCGGATCATCGGCCCGTTGACCGGGTCGAGCGCGAGCACGCCGGAGACGTCGTGCACGCCCTCGTACTTCTTGACGACCGCGAGGAAGGCGGCCTTGTCCTGGCTGTTGGGGTCGGTCATGTCGTCCTTCACCGCTTCACTCGGGTCATGCCAAGGCGAACCATGGCGACGATCTCGCGCTGGACCTCGCTGACGCCGCCGCCGAAGGTGTTGATCTGCGCGCGGCGGTTCATCGCCTCCAGGAGTCCGTCGCTGAACGCGCCGGGCGACTTCGGTCGCAGCGTCGCGTCCGGGCCGACGATCTCCATCAGGTTGCGATACACCTCGATGGCACCCTCGGTGCCGAAGAACTTCACGCCGGACGCGTCACCCGCGTTGAGCGTGTTGTTGCCGACGTCGTGCACGAGCCGCCAGCTGAACATCCGCACCGCGGACAGGCGCGCGTAGGTCTCGGCGAACTTGAGCTGGACCCATGGCTGGTCGACCACCTTGACGCCCGGCTCGATCTCGGTCTCGCGGGCCCATGCCAGCACCTCGGCGAAGAAGTCCTCGGCCTGCATGCCCAGCGCCGCGAGCGCGACGCGTTCGTGGTTGAGCTGGTTGGTGAGCAGCTTCCAGCCCGAGTTCTCCTCGAACACCAGGTTGTCGTAGGGCACCCGGATGTTGTCGTAGTACGTGGCCGTCGTGGTCATCCCGCCGACCGTGACGATCGGGGTCCAGGAGAAGCCCGGGTCGCTGGTGGGCACCAGGATCATCGTGATGCCCTTGTGCTTGGGGGCGTCCACGTCGGTGCGGCAGGCGAGCCAGATCCAGTCGGCGCCCTGGGCGGTCGAGGTGAAGATCTTCTGCCCGTTGATCACCCACTCGTCGCCCTCGCGCACCGCGCGGGTGCGCAGCGACGCCAGGTCGGTGCCGGCCGAGGGTTCGCTGTAGCCGATCGCGAAGATGATCTCGCCGGCGAGGATCCTCGGCAGGTAGTAGCTCTTCTGCGCCTCGGTGCCGAACTTCATCAGGGTCGGGCCGACGGTGTTCAGGGTGACCATGGAGACCGGCGCGCCGGCGCGGTACGCCTCGTCGAAGAAGATGAACTGCATCTCCGGGCCCTTGCCCTGGCCGCCGTACTCGGCCGGCCAACCGATGCCGAGCCAGCCGTCGGCGCCCAGTTGCCGGCGCACCCGCCGGGTGGTGGGGCCGCCTCCCTCGCCCTCGCGGTCGAGTTCCGCGCGGACGTCGGGGGTGATCAGGCGGGTGAAATAGTCCCGCAGCTCTGCCCGCAGAGCGTCCTGCGCTGGGGTCGGGGCGAGATGCACGTCGCTGCTCCTTCACGTGCGTGGATCGCGTGGTCGCGACGCGGGTCGACGCCCGCCGGGCACGGAAGGGTCGCGGTCGGGTCTGCCCCGCGCTGCACATCGATACGGACCGGGAACGCGTGTCGCCCGGCAACATCGAATCTCTCCGACTCGCGATCGCTTGTCAATATCAAGCATTTTTTCGAGGCGGGATCACATCCCCGTCGACGCCCGTCGCGGCGGCCGTGTCCTTCCGGCCATCGGACCGTTTGGCCTGGTGTCAGGAGTTCACGACATCTCGACCGAGGAGCGTCGATGAGGAAGAAGTTCTCCGTACTGCTCGTGGCGGCGGCCGCCGCGACCGCCGGCGCCGTACCGGTCTCCACGGCGCGCGCCGCCGACGGGTACGACCGGTGCCCCGACGGCTACTACTGCATGTTCTCGGGCCTGGACGGGACCGGCGACATGATCACCCTCAGGGGGAGCACCCCGGATCTCGCCGCGCTCGGCATGGACGACCGGGCCGAGTCGGATTGGAACCGGACCCCCTCGACCATCCACCTGTGGTCCGACGCGAACTACAGCGGCTGCACGGCCGTGACCTCCGCCGGCCCGACCGGCAAGGGCAACTTCTTCCCCACCTACCGGGACTTCTTCGGCTCGGTGCGGTTCGACGGACCCGGCGGCCCGAGCTGCGGCACGCCGCCCGGCGAGGACGGCTGAGCCCCACCCGGGCAGGCTCCACCCGAGCGGGGGCGGGTGGAGCCGGACCCGGCGGCCTCGTCGCGGTGAGCCGGTGAGCCGGTGAGCCGGTGAGCCGGTGAGCCGGTGAGAAAACGATTGGTCGCGGGTCGGGCGGGGCGAACAGACTGCGGGCATGGAAATACCGAACCGACAGATCCGCGCCGCGTACACCGACGACACCGTCACGGTGTACCAGGCGTACAAGCCGCAGATCGCCGACGCTGCCATCCGCGGGCAGCGGTTTCCGGACACCTGGAGCCGGGAGCGGATGACCTGGGTCAAGCCCAGCTTCACCTGGATGATGTACCGCAGCGGATGGGCGACCAAGCCCAAGCAGGAGCGGGTGCTGGCCCTGGAGATCAGCCGGGAGGGCTTCGAAGCCGCGCTCGCCGGGGCGTGCCTGAGCCACTACGACCACACCACCTACCCGGACCGGGACACGTGGGGTCGGCGGCTGCACGCGACCACGGTGCGGATCCAGTGGGACCCCGAACGCGACCTGGCCCTGCGGCCGTTGGCGCATCGTTCGTTGCAGCTCGGCCTGGCCGGATGGGCGACGCGTGCCTACGCCGACGAGTGGACGCGCCGGATCACCGACGTGACCGCGCTCGCGCACCGGGTGCACGATCTGGTCCGCGCCGGTGACCTGGCCGCGGCCGCCGCGGCCGTGCCGACCGAACGGGTGTATCCGCTCCCGGACGCACTGGTCCCGGTGATCGGCGCCACCGCGCTCGACTGAGCCGCCGCGAGACTCGGCGCGCCAGGACCGAGCGAGCCACGACCGAGCTACCCGTGCCCGACCGGTCGACGCCCGGCTCAGTGCACGGTCAGCCCGCCGTCGATGCTGACGATCTGTCCGGTCATGAAGCTGCCCGCGTCGGACGCGAGCAGCAGCGCCAGACCGGTCATCTCCTCCGGCGCGGCGATCCGGTTCAGCGGCGCGGCACCCTTCATCCGGGCCATCGCCTCGGGGCCGGTCTTGCGGACCATGTCGGTCTCCACCGCGCCCGGGGCCATCGCGTTGACCCGGATGCCGTGTTCGGCCAGTTCGCCGGCCATCGTGCGGGTGAAGGCGACCAGGCCGGCCTTGCCCGCGGCGTACAGGCCCTTGCCCTCGGCGCGGGTGAACACCGCCGCGCTGACCACGTTCAGCACCGACCCGCGCCCGGAGGCGATCAGGTGCGGCAGCGCGTACTGGACCAGGAACACCGGGCCGCGCAGGTTGACCGAGAACGACTTGTCCCACGCGGCGGGGGTGATCTCGCCGACCGGTTGCGCCAGTTCGTTCGCGGCGTTGTTGACCACGATGTCGATGCCGCCGAAGTGCGCGACGGTCGCGTCCACCAGGGCGGCCAGTCGATCGAGGTCGCCGCAGTGGGTGGCCACCGCGAGCGCCCGGCCGCCGGCCGCGGTGATCTCCTCGGCCACCGCGTCGCACGCGTCGGCCTTGCGGCTCGCGATCACCACCGAGGCGCCCGCCGACGCGTACGCGTGCGCGATCGCCCGGCCGATGCCCCGGCTGCCGCCGGTCACGATCGCCACTCGGCCGCTCAGGTCGAACATCGCGTTCGCGTCCCGTACTTCGCCCGCGTCGCTCATCTGTCGCCACCTCGTCGTCTGGAACACGGCACGCCGCACCGAGCGGATCCGCCGGTGTGCCACCCGGGCGGATCGCCGGTGTGCCACATGGGGAGATTTGCATTGCACAGTCAATTACTTGTATTGCACAGTGAACTACTTCGGTGCAAGGTGTCGGGCGACACAACGACCGGCGGAGGGTGGACACATGACCGGGCTCATCGACGCGCGACGCACGTGGGAACTCGCCGAGAAACGCCTGGCCGCGGAGAACGATCCGCGTCGGCACGCGATCCTGACCACCCTGGTGGCGCACATGCGCGCCGAGCACGAGGGCGACCTGGACGCCCTGATGGCCACCGTCTCGCCGCGGGCGGTCTACCACCAGTGGGGCGCGTCCCCGGTGGACCGCGCCCCCAAGAGTCACGCCGAGGTCCGCGAGTTCTATCGTGCCGTGGTCGACAACGACTGCGGCCGACTCGCGCACCACATCGACCGCCTGACGGTGGATCAGGACACCGTGGTGACCGAGGGCATCCTGCGGATCGCCTATCCGGGACGGGTCCTGGCCGAAATGGGCCGGTCGGTGCCGGACGTCGACGCGTTCTACCTGTACGAGACGCAGATGGCGATCGTGTGGGGCTTCGACGCCGACGCGCTCGTGCTGTGCGAGGACAGCTACTCCACGGGTGACGGCTTCGCCGACATGCGCCGGCTCGACCCGGACGAGGTGCCGGCGCGCAAGGGGGTCTGACGGCGTGTCACCGGGGCGCGCCAGGGCCGACCCGGCCCACCATGGGACACGCCTTGTCCACAGGAAGCCCCGACATCCCCCAAAAGTTTCCACAGGCTGTGGACAACTTATGCACACCCGCGTTGACGCCCGCCTCCGCTTGTGCACACCGGCTCACGCGCACCCGTCTTGTGCAGACCTCCGCCCCGATCCGTGGTCCCGGCTCGGAGTACGCCCACCGGATGTGGCAGGAATCCATCCATGGTTGGCATTTCTGCCACTCACCTCGACCCGACGACAGCGACAAGGATCGAAGGCGAGCCGGAAGCCGCCGCACACCTCGGCCCCGAGGATCCTCCCGGGGTGTGCGGTACGCCGAGCCGGCCGCTCGATCCCATCGGTCACGGGGCGGATGGGCGCGAGTCGCACCAAGGATGCGCCCGGATCCTGCCGCGGGAACGGACAGGACCCGGACGTCGCGGGACGGATCGGGAACGAGGAGCCGCTCGTCGCCCGAGCGCTCGCGCGGACCACGGCCCGGCCGGCCGATCCACCGGATCATCGGTCGGGCCGTGGTGGCATCGAGGCCGGGCGGGTTAGGTTGCCGCCATGCGGCGCGTGGGGATTCTGCTGTTCGATCCGGTACGGGTGTTCGAATACGCGGTCGCCTTCGAGGTCTGGGGCGTCGATCGCACCGATCGGGGCGTCCCGGCCTTCGAGGTTCGGGTGTGCGGCCCGCAACGCGCCGGGGTGAACCTGGGGGCCGGCGTCTTCTGCGTTCCCGACTACGACCTGGACGGCCTCGACGAGTGCGATCTCGTGATCGTCCCGGGCAACGAACACCGGGTCGTGCCGAGGCGCGACACCTTCCCCGACGACGTGCTGCGGGCCCTGCGGTCCGCGCACGAACGAGGTGCCACGATCGCGTCGTTGTGCTCGGGTGCCTTCGTGCTCGCCGCCGCCGGCCTGCTGGACGGACGGCGCGCGACGGCACACTGGCTGGACACCGAGGACCTGGCCGACCACTACCCGGACGTCACCGTGGACGCCAACGTCCTGTTCGTCGGCGACGGTTCGATCTGGACCTCGGCCGGCTCGGCGGCCGGCATCGACCTGTGCCTGCACCTGGTCCGCGTCGACCACGGCGCGGCGGCGGCCATGGAGATCGCCCGCACGATGGTGACCGCGCCCTTCCGCTCGGGCGGCCAGGCCCAGTTCGTCAACAACCCGGTACCGGCCTCGCCCGCCGCCCCGGACGACGGCCTCGGCCGACTGCGCGGCCGGGTCCTGGACGACCTGCGCCACCCGTGGACCGTCGCCGAGTTGTCCGCCCTGGCCGGCATGTCCGAGCGCAGCTTCGCCCGCCACTTCGCGCGCAGCACGGGCACCTCGCCCCTGCGCTGGTTGTCCACCCAGCGGGTCCTGGCCGCGCAGCGCCTCCTGGAGATCGGCGATCTCTCGATCACCGCCATCGCCCGGCACTGCGGCTTCGGCTCCCCGCTGGCCCTGCGCCAACACTTCACCCGGCACGTCGGCGTCGCCCCCAGGGACTATCGCGCCGCCTTCCGCGGCGCCCCGGGCCGCAGGACACCGGGCACGGGCGCATAGGCCCTGTCCGGCCCGGCCGAGGAGCGAGCCGGTCCCGCGTGATCGAGCAACGGGCCGAATCGGCTCCGCCCGGCTTCGGTCGATCGCCGCCGCCCGACGGCCGACCGCCGCCGGGCGCCTCGGCCCGGCGGGCGGGTTCCGGCCGGCTCAGGTGCCCGCGGCGACCCGCACCGTCAGGGCCAGGATCGAGTCGAGGGACGGCGCGAAGGCGAGCGCGCGGATCTCGGCGACCAGGGCTCGGGCGTCGCGGCGGCTGCCGCCGAGGCGTTCGCAGGTCTCCAGGTCGAACCGGTAGTCCGTCGTCTTCGCCGCCGGATGCGGCTCGCTGACCCACTCGTCGCCCAGCCCGCCGAGCACCCGTTCCGGCCGCAGCCCCCAGACCCGGCACAACTCGTCGATCCCGCCGACGGGGCCGTTCGCGCCGGACGCGGCCAGTCGCGCGGCGATGATCGCGTTGCCGGCCGCGATCCCGGTGGTGAGCCCGAGGGTGCCGCCGGTGCCGATCCGCGCACCCGCGAACTCCCCCGCGATGCCCACCGCGTCCCGGACCCGGCACCGGTCCGCCGTCATCAGCCGGGCCGCCGCGAGCGCCGCGCCGAGCACCCCGACCGGGCGCGAACCGTCCGGCGCGGCCAACCGGCAGGCCATCTCGTGCCCGGCGATCACCGCGACCAGCACCTCGTCGCCGCGTGCCTTGACCTCCTGGCCGACGGCCATGGCGACCGGCAGCACCACGGCCATCGCCCCACCCGCGCCATCGGGTTCGGGGCGCGCCGCGCCGATCAGCATGCCGTTCGCGAGCGCGGCCGCGGGCGCCGCGAGCCGGCCCGCGGCGTGCCCGATGAGTTCCGCCTCCGGTGGGCCGCCGATCCCGACGGCGACGTGTACGGCGGGGTCCACCAGGCCCACGCGCGCCGCGCCGACCCCGGCCGCGATCGCGGTCAGGATCCGCCGACCGGTCGCCCGTCGGACCGGCACTGGGATATGACGCATCGTCAGTTCTATGGCCCAATCGGCAAATTCACCCGATATCGGCATGGAAACCCTCCCCGTACCTCGACTGCACGACGACGTGGTGCCAAAGGACGGCGCAATGTCCCATTGTGACCGTCCCGGTGACGTCGCGTCATCCCCCAATCACTCGGGCGCACGGGTGGTGGTCGCGGCGTGCGGGCGTCGGATCAGCGCACGATGCCGGCCGCCCGGGCGGCGGTCAGCCACTGCGGGAACTCGGTCAGGATGCGCTCGTACAGCTCGACGTCGGAGATCCGGTCGATGTCGTCCACCTGGAAGAAGCCGGCGTTGTCCACGAGCCGACCGGGCATGGTGTCGATCCGCTCCAGGATCCCGTAGTTCGAGCGGCCCAGTCCGACGAACTGCCAGAAGATCGGCAGCCCCGCCGCGTCGGTCAGCAGGCGCTGGATCTGCTTGCTGCGGTTGACCCCGCCGTCCGAGTAGAACAGCACCAGCACCGGCGCGCCCGGCTCGCGGCGGTAGCGCGCGATGATGTCCTCGATCACCGCCGGCTCGTTGTTGCCGCCGAACACGCCGGACAGGTGGTCGGGCGAGCGCTGTGCCCCGTTCGGCAGCGGGGGCGACTGCGGCCGGTTGTTGCGGCCGTCGATGTACACGTTGTCGGCGATCCAGCGCGGCAGTTCCGGGATGCGGACCGAATCCAGCGGCGCGAACTCGTCGGCGAAGATCCACGCGTCCAACTCGCCGTCGTCGTCGAGCCGCGCCGCGATCGGCGCCATGCGCTCGACCAGGCGCCCCACCGCGCCGTTTCCGTACAGCTCGCGCATCGACCCGGAGCGGTCCAGCACGATCGCCACCCGGGCCCGCACGTCACGCAGACCCTTCTTCTCCAGGGTGATCCGCACCGCCTCCTTGCGCAGCGAGATCCGCGCGCCCACCTCCGGCGGCAGCCCGGCCAGTTGCGGGTCGTCCGCGGGCGCGGGCAGGCGCATGGTCGGTTCGTCGCTGTACGGCGGCGGCGCCCACCCGGGCGTGGCACCCACCGGCGCGACCGGCAACGTCCCGGCGGGCAGCCCGGCGCCGGCACTCTCCTCGTCCTCCTCGCCGACGTCCACGCCGTAGTCGCTCGCGAGTCCGGCCAGCCCGGTGTCGTAACCCTGGCCGATCGCCCGCAACTTCCAGGCGCCCTGACGCCGGTACAACTCGCCCAGCACCAGCACCGTCTCGCTGCCGCCGGCCTGCACCGGGAAGGTCGCGACGGTGCCGCCCGCGCCGTCCAGCACGGCCAGCGCGAGCCCGCCCACCGAGGCGAACGTGCCCTCGTGCACGGACGCGGCCACCACCACGCGATCCACGTCGGCGGGCAAAGCGGGCACGTCCACCGCGACCGCCTCGCCGCCCGCGGTCGGGCCGAGGTGGCGCACCGCGCCGGCGGCCCCGGCCGGCTGGTTGTAGAACACGAAGTCCTCGTCCGAGCGCACCTTGCCGTCCGATCCGAGCAGGAGCGCCGAGGCGTCCGCGATCGGCGCGTCCGCCGCGCGGCGGATCACCAGGGTCAGCGGGCCCGCGGGAACCGGGACATTGGCCCCGGCGATCAGAGTCGTCATGGTCGTCAGTGTGGCCCGGATCGAGGCCCTGCCGCAGGAATGTGGGCACCGGCCGGAAGACGGACGTGATCGGCATCACGGGTGATGAGCCGTCACATCGTGAATGATCGCCCCCATCCGGTGGGAACCAAGCGGTTATGGGCAACAACGGTCATCATCCGGGCGGCAACCGCGCGGACCCCGGCGAGTGGAGCGAGGCCGAGCACGAGCGTGCCCGACTGCTGATCGAGCGCGCGGCGTCGATCGCCCGCCGTCTGGAGTCGCTGTGCGCCGCCGAGGCGGCCTCGACGCAGCGCGGCCCGGGCCGCACCTGACGATGCCTCCCGGGCCGGTCGAGGGGCCCGTGGGACCCCTCGCGACGTCCCGTCCCCTCCACGGCACGTCGTGGTACTTCCGTCATCGAAGCGGGAAATGCCGACAGAACGGCCGAAGGCGACCGCATCTCCCGGTGTTCGCACAGGAGATACGGCCGCCCCCGACCGTCTTCGCACAGCTCGCTCCGCGCACCACGTGCGCACAGCCCGTTCTTCGCACCACTCACTCGACCGCCGTGCACCGCGTCGCGGGCACCGCACGGCGTACGCCGAACCTTCGGAACCGAGGCGGTCCCGGGGGGGTTCTAGCGCAGGACCAACTGCTGGCCCGGGAGGATCAGGTCGGGGTTGCTGCCGACCACGCCCTGGTTCTTCGCGTACAGCGCCTGCCAGCCGCCGCCCACGTTGTTCGCCGCGGCGATCCCGCTGAGGGTGTCACCGGTCTTGACGACGTAGGCGCCCTCGGTCGAGGTGGTCGGCGCGGTCTCGGCGACCGGAGCCGCGGCCGGCTTGCTCGCCGGAGCGGCCTTCTTCGGCGTCTCGCTCTGCGGCGCGACGACGACCTTCTTCGGGGTGCTCTTGGGGGTGGTGCTCTTCGGGGTCGACTCCTTCTTCGGGGTCGACTTCTTCGGGGTGGTGCTGCCGGCGTCCGGGCTGCCGCCACCGCGGGTCAGTCCGGCCTTGACCGAGCACACCGGCCAGGCGCCCGGGCCCTGGGTCTTGAGCACGTTCTCGGCGACCCGGATCTGCTCGGCCTTCGAGGCGTTCTGCGGGCTGCCGGTACCGCCGTTGGCGCGCCACGTGCTCTGCGTGAACTGCAGGCCGCCGTAGTAGCCGTTGCCGGTGTTGATGGACCAGTTGCCGCCGCTCTCGCACTGGGCGACCTTGTCCCACGTGGAAGTGGTGGCAGCGCCGGCCGAGGTCGCGGTCGCGAGCCCGACGAGCGGGGTGGCGGCGACGACGCCGACAATGGTCGCGGTGCGCAGGCGGCGCTGGGTACGACCCATGCCGCGGTGCGTGTTGGTGCGACCGAAAGCGTTGCGGAGAGACATACATTCCTCTCGGAATTCCCCTGGGGCGGATGGACCGGCGCGATCCTTGCGGATCACCCCCGCCCGGAACCGAACGGTCACGTCCAAGACGTGATGTCCGATGCCGCAACCCCGCGGCCCTCCCAGACCGCGAGTTCCGCCATGCCGTGCCGGCGGGAACCCAGGAGGTGCGATTTGCACATCGCCAGGACCATAAACAGGTTATCCGGCCGTTATCAACCCGCTCCGGTATTTACGCAGGTCAGGATAGGTATTAGAAATGCCCGTCGATGCCCTTCGAGCCGCCTTCCGAGCCCGATCGGCGTTTACCGGCCGACAAACCGGGGAACCTTTTGCCCCTTTTGACCCCCGGTTGTACACACCGAGCGATCAATCCGTGACACATTGTCGAATCACTACCGGATGCGATCGCATGATCACGCAGGCCGGCGCCCTGGAAGCGGCATTTCGGGCGAGCCTTAAATACCTTTATGTCCGGCTTACACGTGCAGCGTGAGCGTCATCACAATTCCGGCGACGGTAGCCTGCGGACAGACCGGGTATAACCGGCCGGCCATCGCCCCGGACAACCGTCCCAGCCTGCATGTATTCACGCTGCGAGAGCGCTTCGCCACCGGCCGGAAAAGTATGCCGAATGCGATCCGCGCCACATCCGCATCTGTGACCCGCGCCACTTTCACTCGCGCGTGGCGCTATTTTCGCCCGTTTCGAGGGACACCGCGGCGGAACGCGATCCTCCGGAAGCCGGAGCTTGTGGAAAGCGCGCCGGTATCACGATGCGTGGCGATGGGAAAGCGGATTCCGTGCGCCGAAAGTCGCGCCCGGCGCACCCCTATATATAGGAGCGCTCTTCCGGGGTCGGGCGCGCCCCGGTACGGACGAATGCGCGCTCCGGCGCGGGCCGAGACCCACCCGGGGTCGCCGGGGGGTGCGGGGTGCGCCCGGACACCCCCGGGCGGGTCGAGGCGGGTTCGACCGGTTCGACCACACGCTTCGCGCGTCGGTCGGTTCAACCGTGCGATTCGTGCTTCGAACGAGGCAACAACCCGCTTTCGATGGCGATGACCACCGCGTGCGTGCGGTCGCTGACGTCGAGCTTCGCGAAGACCCGCAGCAGGTGTGTCTTCACGGTCGCCTCGGCGATCACGAGTCGCTTGCCGATGTCCGCGTTGGAGAGGCCGTCGGCCACCGCGTCGAGCACCTGCACCTCGCGCGAGGTCAGCACCACCGGGGCGGGTCGGCGCATCCGGGCCACCAGCCGCTCCGCGACCCTGGGGGCCAGTACGGTCTGGCCCCGAGCCGCCGAGCGGATGGCCTCGACGAGTTGTTCGCGGGTGGTGTCCTTGAGCAGGTAGCCGATCGCACCGGCCTCGACCGCGCGCTCGATCTCGGCGTCGGTGTCGTACGTGGTCAGGATCAACACCCGGGTCCGGCCCGGGAGGCCGACGATCCGGGTGGTGGCGGCCACCCCGTCCAGCACCGGCATCCGCAGGTCGATCAGCGCCACGTCCGGCTCCAGCCGCTCGACCAGTTCGACGGCGGCGAGGCCGTCACCCGCCTCGCCGACGATCTCGATGGTGGGCTCCGCGGCCAGCAGGGCGACCACCCCGGCCCGCATCACCGAGTGGTCGTCGACCACGATGACGCGCAGCGCTTCCTGTGTCATGTCCTTCACTCCTGACCGTCGGTGGGAATCATCGCCAGGATCCGGGTGCCGTCACCGACCGAACTGGTGACGGTGAACTCGCCGCCGAGTTCGGCCAGTCGCTTGCGCATGCCGTCGAGCCCGAAGCCGCGGGCGTCCCCGACCACGAAGCCCCGCCCGTCGTCGGTGATCTCCAGCTCGATGCCGTGCGGGTGCCGGGCGAGCACCACGCCGACCGCGGCGGCCTCCGCGTGCTTGCGGACGTTGGCCAGCGACTCCTGGGTGCAGCGCAGCAGCGCGATCCGGGTCGGCTGGTCGCACTCGACGTCGGGCAGGTCCGCGTCCACGGTGATCCCGGTGTCCTCGACGAAGCGGTCCAGCGTGCGGCGCAGGGCTCCGGCGACCGAACCGGGCACGACGCCGCTCTGCGGGGCGGAGCCGACCAGCACCCGGGCCTCGGCGAGGTTCTCCCGAGCGGTGTGCTCGATGGAGAGCAACTGCCTGCCGCTGGTCGCGGGATCGGTCGCGATGCCGGAACGGGCCGCCTCCGCCAGCACGATGATCGACGCGAAGCCCTGGGCGAGGGTGTCGTGGATCTCCCGGGCCAACCGCTCCCGCTCCTCCGCGGCGCCCCGGCGCTGGTTGGCCTCGGCCAACCGGAGCTGGGCGCTCTCCAGTTCGCTGCCCAGGACGCGGACCCGCTCACCGCTCTGCTCGACGAGGCGGTGCACCGACAACCCCAGCGGCACGCTCACCGTGTAGGCGATCAGGGTGGCGACGGTGTTGCCGGTGAGCAGGTCCGGACTCCAGCCCTGCGGCGCCGCCCCGCCGATCACGGTGGCGACCGCGGCCAGGCCGCCGTACGTGATCGCGGGCCTGGGGTCCCTGGTGAGGAACCAGAAGAGCGGGAGGGTCGCGACGTACACCGAGGCACCGCCGTCGCGCGGGTAGGCCATCGCGCCCAGCCCGACGATCAGCACCCACACGAAGGTGCGCGGTCGCAGCACCCGGTTGTCGGGAAACGCCCACATGATCAGGTAGGCCAGGCCGAGCACGACCGGCAGCCCCACCGACCAGTACCGGGTCGCGCCGGCATCGTCCGTGCCGGCGGCGGTCATCGGAGCCAGTCCCAGCAGCACCCAGAAGAGGATGTACCACCGGTGCAGGGTCCACATCCGGAACGGGTCGGTGAGCTGCGGCCGTTCGGACATACCGATCAGCCTACTTTTTCGGTCGTACGAGCGTCGGCGGCGGGGGCCTGTTCCCGGGTCCGACGCGTCCCGATCGACGGCCACCAGGTCTTCTCCCCCAGCAGCAGCATCGTCGCGGGCAGGATCATGATCCGGATCACGAACGCGTCCAGGAGCACGGCCACCGCCAGGCTGAAGCCGAACTGCTTCATCTCGATCAGATGCAGACCGATGAAGCTGGCGAACACGGTCACCATCACGAACGCCGCGCTGGTCACCACGCCGGCCGAACTGCCGATCCCGTCGAGCACCGCCTCCCGGGTCGACGCCCCGCGCAGCGCGGCCTCCCGGATCCGGCTGATCACGAACACCTGGTAGTCCATCGACAGCCCGAACAGGATCACGAACAGGAACAGCGGTACGCGCGAGCCGATCGAGCCGGTGGAATCGAAGTCGAGCAGCCCCTCCGCCCACGTCCCCTGGAAGGTCAGCACGAGCAGCCCGAGCGCGGCGCCGGCCGAGAGCAGGTTCAACAACACGCCGACCAGGCCCAGGACCACCGACCGGAACGCGAACACGGTGATCACGAAGGTGACCAGGAGCAGCGTCACCATGATCAGCGGCAACTTGCCCTTTTGGTGCTCGGGATAGTCCGCGTAGCGGGCGACGTCACCGGTCACCGCGACGTCGACGCCGGCCAGCCTGCCCACGGTGGCCGGCACGTACTCGTCGCGGACACGATCGAGCGAGTCCTGCGCGGTGGAGGCGCTGACGAAATGCGGCACCCGCAGTTCCAGCATGGTGATCCGGCGGTCGGGCGACGTGCGCAGCTCGGTGACCCGGGCGAGCGAGGGGTCGGCCTGGGCCCGCTGTTCCAACTCGCGCAGCGCGCCGGCCACCTCGTCGGCACGGCCGGCCTCGGCCCGGACCACGACCTGGTGCATCGACTTCAGTTCCGGGAACGCCTGGTTCTGCCGGTGCCAGGTCTCCATCGCCGGGAGGTCGCGGGAGTAGGTCTCCCGGCCGATGTCGGTCAGCTTGAGGTCCGCGAGCGGAGCGGTCATGGCCAGCATGGCCAGCACGGCGACGGCGAGCGTGGCGCCGGGTCGCCGGCCGGCGACGCGCAGCATGGCCGAGGTGACCCGGCCGGCTCCGGTGGTGCGCGCCGGCTTCGCCGCCGCGACCTTGCCGCGTCGGCTCGCCCGCTCGGCCCGACGGACGGCCCGGCGCTCGGCCCGGGTGCCGAGCTTGACCAGCAGCGCGGGCAACACGGTCAGCGAACCGAGCACCGCGACCAGGCTGACCAGGATCGCACCGGTGGCGATCGAGGAGAAGATCACGTCGTCCGCGAGGAACAGCGTCGCACTGGAGGCGGCGACCGCGAGCCCGGACACCACGACGGCGTGTCCGGAGGTGGCCGCGGCCAGTTCCACCAGCGCCCGCGAGTCGAGCCGGCCGCCGGACCGGGCCCGCTCCTCGCGTTCACGCTTGAGGTAGAAGAGCGCGTAGTCGACGCCGACCGCCAGGCCGATCAGCAGGATGACGTTGGTACCGACGCCGGCGTCCGGGAACACGTGCGACACGAGCATCGACAACCCGATGGACGCCGCGATCGAGGACAGCGCGAGCAGCAGCGGCACGGTGGCCATCGCCGCCGAGCGGAACACGATCAGCAGGGTGATCAGGGTGATCGGCAACGCGATCAGTTCGGTACGCGAGAGGTCCTCGCCGCGTTGGCCCTGGACGTCCTTGCTGATCGAGGGGCCGCCGGTCTCCCCGATCAGCAGCCCGGGATGGCCGGCCCGTACCTTCGCGGTCTGCGCCAGCAGCGGGTCGACGTGGTTCTTGCCGTCGAGTTCGGCGCCCTTGAGGGTGACGTCGACCCGGACCGCCGTACCGTCCGCCGAGCGCACCGGCGCGGCCACGGACAACACCTCGGGCAGCACCCGCATCCGGTCGACGACCTCGCGGGCCGCGGCATCGGCGGCGCCCGGGTCCAACTGCTGCCCGGGCTTCGCGGTGATCAACACCCGCTCCATTGGCTTTTGTTGCAGCCCGCCCTCGGTGGCCAGCGCCTCGCCGCGACCGGCCTCGCCGACCCGGAAGTCGTCGGCCGTGGCCGCGTTGGTCCCGACGCTGATCCCCGCTCCGAGGCACAGTGCGACGAAGAGGAACCAGCCGGCGATCGCCCGCCAGGGATGTCCGGCGCTCCACCGCGCCACGCGAACAGGAAGTTTCGTCATGCCCGAAATCCTGGTCTGGGCGCCCATGTCCCGGACAGGCTCGACCGATGGAACTCGTCGTCCACCGATCGGTGGACAAGAGCGGTGGACAAGGGCTGCGGAAGGGGACGGTGGAGCGGGGACGGAGCGCGCTGCCCGGGGCCGTCAAGACGCCGTGCCGGCCCCGGCCTTCCACCGGGTGGCCAGCGTGGAGAACGTCCGCAATCCCGTGCCGTTCCCGGCGTCCCGGATGTCGGTGATCCACACCAGCACCACGGTCTTGCGGCCGGTCTCGACGCAGAACCCGATATTGCGCGAGACGACGCTCGAGTTGAGCACGGACATGGGCACCGACGTGGGCAGGCTCGCGGCGCGGGCGGCGCTGCGGCACTCCTCGACGCTCGCGTCCGGGTTGGTGACGAACCCCGCGACGGCCTGCCGGTCCAGGAACCGAAGTTCGGCCGTGACGGTGTCATCGGCGCCGCTGTCCTTCTCCCGGCACGCCACGTACTTGAGCGTGGCCGGCGGCGACACGGCGGAATCCGCGACGTCGGGCCGAGCGTTCCGGACGGTCAGATTCTCCAGGTCGACGTAGGTGGCGAGGCCTCCGTTGCAGACCTCGTGGTCTAGGTAGGACTGCGGAGGCACTGCGGGTGCGGCGATCACCAAGGGAACCTTCGACCGCGTCTCCTTCCCGTCGTCGCCACCGGTCCCGGCCCCGGGGGTGTCTCCGGCCGTCAGCGCCCCGCTCCCGTCGCCGTCGCCGCCGATCAACGAGGGGAGCACGACCACGGCCGCGACAATCAGCGCCACCGCGGCGACCGCCGCCACCACGATGCGCCGGTCCCTTCGGCCGCGGGAGGTGGGCTTCGCGGACCCGAACGGCGGGCTCGGCAAGACGCCCGGTGGAACACCAGGGATCACCGGCGGCGCCATCCCGACCCCGGGGCCCGGGCCGGCGGTCAGGCCGATGGTCGGTGGTTGCGCGGGCGGCTTCGGGGGCGCCGAAGGCATGGGCGGCGGCGGTGGGATCGGCGGGCCGGCGGCCTCGGACGACGCCTCCCGGCCGACCGTCGCCGCCGCCGGCGGGACCGCCTCGCGCTCGGCGATGTCCCGAGCGATACCCGCCGGAAGCCACCCGGTTCCGCGTACGAGCGTGGTCACCTCCGCACCGCGCCGGCATCCCTCGATCACGTCCGCGAGCGAGGGCCGGTCGGCGGGTTCCTTGACCAGGCACGATTCGAGCAGGCCCCGCAGCGGCGGCGGACACGCACGCAGATCCGGGGCCTCACCGACGATCCGGTACATCAGGGCCTGCGCATGCCCCTGGCCGAACGCGTGCTCGCCGGTCGCGGCGTAGTACCCGACCAACGCGAGCGAGAACACGTCGCTCGCGAAACCCACCGGCTTCCCCACCACCTGCTCCGGCGACATGAACGCGGGCGTACCGACCACGACATCGGAGCCGGTGAGCGCGGTGGTATCCGCCGCCCGCGCGATCCCGAAGTCGATCACTCGCGGGCCGTCGCCCGCCAGCAACACATTGGACGGCTTGAGATCGCGATGAATCATGCCCACCGCGTGCACCGACTCCAGCGCCTCGGCCACACCCGCGATCAGCAACAACACCGTCTCGACCGGCAGGGGTCCATGCACCCGCACGGCTTCCGACAACGGCGGGCCCGCGACGTACGCACCCGCGAGCCACGGCAGCGGACCGTCGATATTGCTGTCCAACACCGGCGCCGTATACGGCCCGTGCACCCGCCGAGCGGCTTGGACCTCCCGCTCGAACCGCCTGCGAAACTCGGGATCCCGCGCCAGATCGGGCCGAACCACCTTGAGCGCGACCGGCTGCCCGCCCCGCGTATAGGACAGGTAGACGCTCCCCATCCCGCCCTGCCCCAGCCTGCCCCGCAGCCGATACCCGGCGATCTCGCGAGGATCATCAGGAAGCAACGGCTCGATCATGCCAAGTCCCCCGTCCGCCCGACCCCGCCCCTGCCGCCGAAAGGCGCCGGCCGAACCGGGCACGAACAGCGATTATGACCGCCCCCACGAACACCACGAGAACACAGGTGGGCGGCGGCACCCGAATCCCTCCGAGTACCGCCGCCCACCTGTGTTCTCGTGTGTCCGCGTTGCTTCCCGCGGAGGACGTGGGATTCGAACCCACGAGCAGAGTCACCCCTGCTAGCAGTTTTCAAGAGGACCACCAGGATCGCTCTGACCAGCACGTTCGGCACCCGACGACCGAACTTCACCGCGCATTCGCCGTGGATCATGATTGCGACCGCCGTCGACCTGACCCAGAAGCCCACCAGGACCCGCCAACAGGCCCCTCCTCTTCAGAGGGCTGAGCCTCTTGAGTGGGCAGCGAGTGCACACTTTTGGGCATCGGATGCCCAACGGGCGCCCCGCGAGGCCCAAGCAGCAGGCCGCCCTTCGCACAACTCCAGTTGCGGACAAGGCATGATGGTGTGCGAAGCTTCGCGAAGCTCAGAAATGCTCAGCGAAGCTCGGTGCAGGTCCAGGGTGGTTGAACGCCCAAATTTGTGCATTGGACTGTGCACGGTTCGCGGAAACACGAAGGTCCCGCCAAGGCTGGCCAGCTCGCGACGGGACCCCGTGTGCATCAGCGCAGGGCCCTGGTGGTGTTAGCCACCAGGGCCGTTGCCGTTGTAGAGGTCCCACACCACACGCAACAGCGTGTAGACCGAGGCTCCCCACCTGCGAAACGCCTCAGCGAACCGCCTGGCAAGACTGCGCACATCCCGCCTTCTCAGCCATTCGGCTGAAGTCAACGGGATCACCCCCCTCCTTGGGGCCGAGTCCACAGTTCGTGGGCCCCGCGGGAAGTCCACGGCGCACCCGGCTGGGTGGAGGGGAATGCTGGGCATCAGCGTACCGTCGCCGAAAGTCCACCTCGATCCACAAGTCATAAGAGAACGTGGGCACTTGGAACCGTGTGACAACGCAGGGCACTCCCTGGCATCCCCTGTCATCGAGCATCCGTTCGATATGTGACAGGCGCCACATTCGAAGACTAGATGTGTGACCGGAGATGTGGATCGGAACAGGTGGCGACATCGGCCGGGCGCCCGCCGAGCGGTCGGCGTCGGAAGTCGCGGACCTCAACTCCGCTCGGACCGGCTCGTCAGGTTGGGCAATGCTCTCGTCAGCAAGCTGCTGTCTGCGTCCGAGGCGTGTCGTTTCCCGGCGCTAGCCTGAGTGTTCGGACGGACCTCAAGCTTGAAGGAGGGACTGTGGTCCTCAGGGATCTGACGGAGCGAGACGCCGTCCTCCGTGCCATCGACGAGTTCGACCACATCAGGCGAGACGCGTTCCTGGAGCGGTACAAGTACGGTCGGTCGACCCGCTACTTCGTCGACCACGAAGGATCTCTCTACGACGTCAAGGCGCTGGTCGGAGCCGCGTACGGATATCAGTTCCCGGAGCGGGGGCCCTTGACGAACGACCGGTTCAGCGGTGGGCACGCGGCGGCGAACGCCGTCATGGAGCGTCTGGGGTTCGTGGTGATCGATCGGCACACCGAACACTCCGCAGCCGGGGCGGAGTTCCTGTCGCGCGTGAAGGCGGTGTCTCCGCAGAGGTTCGCGGACCGAACCGCGCTGCACCGCCCCTTGATGCTGCTGTGGGCACTGAAACAGGTCCGCCTGAACCCGGACCCCCGACAGCCGTGGACCGTCGTACGCGAGGCTCTCACCGTCGTCGGCAAGAAGTTCGGCAACGCTCGGGACGCGAACGCCCAGGCGCTGTATCCGGTCTGGACCCTACGCAACGACGGCCTGTGGGAGGTGGACGGCACCGAGCACCTGACGGCGTCGCAGCGTCCGACGCTCGGGGAACTGAACCGATCCAACCCGATGATGGGATTCCCCGCAGCGGACCACGAGTTGCTCACGAGAGAACCCCGGGTCCTCGACGCCGCAATCGCGCTCGTACTGGCGAAGTTCCCCGATCCTGCACCGCTCGGACTCCCAGAGTGGGCACGTTCCGATCGGGCAGTCCCCGACACGGCCCCCGCCCCACACGGGCCAGGCGTCACGGAAGGCGACGAGGACAAGAGCCCGGACCTGCGTTACGTGCCCGGCGGCCCCAACGAGGACGGACCGATTCCCGAAACCGACCTCATCGGATACACCGCCCCCGACGCCGCAACGGACCTGGCGCTCGAACGTGCCCGCGCCGCAACTCGCCCCATCCGTGTGAGCCGCCCGGACGGCTCGGGAGGCTGGGACTTCGAGACCCGGGCAGTAGTCGTCGGTCGTTGCACACAACCGTCCACGGACGCAGCGGGCTCCCACCGAAGCGGGGATTCCTGGCTGCTACGACCGGTCCCCTCCGACGACCCCGAATCATGGCCGCCCGCAGTCCACGAACTCCTCGCCACGACATCCCTCGAAGACGCCGTCAACGAACGGCTTCGTACATCCGCGAGCAGCACCAAGAACACCTACGCGCTGCTCAACCAAAGAGCCACTCAGGGCGCGGACGACCGGATCGGGAGCACTGTCGTGCGGGCAATCGTCAGGCGAGCCCGCAACGGTAGCGCACGCCAGGCCGTCATCGAACGCAGCGCCGGAATCTGCGAAAACCCACGCTGCCTCGGCCACCCGACCGAACTCACCATGGCAGGCCAACCCATCCTGGAGGTCGACCACGTCCACGACCTCGCCCGCGGCGGCCGGGACATCCCCGAAGTCATGATCGCCCTCTGCCCCAACTGCCACGCCCTGAAGACCCGAGGCGTCAACCGCGGCAAACTCGCAGATGAACTTCGCCGCGAGGCCCGACAGCGCCACGCAGACCATCTGGCCAAGGAGTCCGACTCTCCGGACGCATCCGAACCGAACTAGTCATTCGTCTTCGCCGTGCGGAGGGGCGGGCGACTCGCGGCGGTGTGGCGGCACGTTCGGCAGGACTCGAACCTGCGGCCAAGTGCTTGGAAGGCACGTGCACCATGAACCGCTGTCCACGCCTTGAGCTGCTGTTTAGCACAGTGCGGTCACCCAGTGCCGCGCCGCGAGTGGCAGGAGGCGGGTCGGCGAGGCCACGAGGATCGGCGAGCCCGGCTGCGGGTGAGCGGGTGGACGCGCCGTGTCCGGTGTTGAACCTGGTGTTCGTGACGGGGTCGGCAGGTCCTGCAGGCCGGGCAACCTGACGACGATGTACCCGGCGCGGTCCCGCAAGGCTGGCATGCGCGAGATCCGGCACACTTACGGCTCGCTGCCGATGGCACTCAGTGTGCATCCTCACGCGGTGATGGAAATCTAGAGCCACGTCGCGAGTGCGGATGCGGGCGGCGCGCAAGGAACTCGGGGACAACCTGCGGTAATCACTGCAGAACTTCGCTGCTTGCAGATGCTGGCAAACGACTCAGGGCCCCTTTTCGGATCTAGCGGAAAGGGGCCCTGACCTGCATGTACGCTCGCCAGGATGCGAACCTGCAACCTTCTGATCCGTAGCTCTGTCCGGACCGGTCATCAGCAGCCATCCGGGCGGCCGCCGAGCCGCTGGTGGGCTACTTCGCGGCGCCTACGGTTGCGATGGTTGCTGTACTCCGCTGCTCTGTAGCCATAACTGATCAACGGAGTCCGTGACCTGCGACCGCCTAGCGATTGGCCTCCTGATCTGGTGCAGAGCTGTCGGCAGTTGTCAGCGTTGTTACTCGTTGAGCACTCTTTCACCACCCCGAGATGGCCTGGGAGGACACTCGTGCAACGAGTGCCACGTTAGTGCTCCAGTCCGGTTTCGTGGCCTATCCAGCCGATTCGTCAACACCGTCCAACCGGCTTGTATTGTCACGTCGTTCCACTTGCTCCCACGGCATCCTCGCTCGCATCGAGCTCATCGTTCTCCGTCTCCACATCCTCGACCTTGACCACCAGATCACTGCTGGAGTCAGACAGTTCCAGGCCAAGCCAGACCTTGAGCCGTGAGTAAGCCAGACGTAGGAGGACGTCAGCACGCTGATCCATGAACGTCGGATTCCAGTCGCCTTCACGCTGACCCAGTGCGCGCAGGTGCGGGAGGTAGCGTGACATGGCCGCTAGATCTTCAGTCGTCTGTGCGAACGTCACGCCAGAATTGTTGAGGATCGACTTGGCGTCGTCGGCCGTCGAGGCACCGAGTGCCTCATACAGGACCTTCTTCTCGGTCCAAGGCCGCGAGCTGAGGGATGTGTTGGCAGCGCCTGGTGCCAGAACCAGATTGCCCAGCTTGTGGACGGTCTCCTTCTGGCTGTAGAACTCCTGATCCCACCCACCCGTGGCCTGCTGTGGTGCGATGTGTTCGATCGTGAGGTGTGTCTCGTCCGCCCAACCGTCTGCGGTGAAGCATGAGGCGACCCCCGCCTTGCCTTGGATGATCAGGCCCGGGTTCCCCGGATCTTCAATCGTATCGTGATATGCGGCCAGAAGAAGGAAGCGCGTCAGCGGGCGACTAATTGAGTAGAGCGGCAGCGCGGAAGCAGATGCCAGGAACGACGCCAAGTTTGGGACACCGCCGTGCTTAGGGTGCAACAAACGCGCCGCAAGTTCCGTCTTCAGCGCCTCGGCGTCGACAATCGGATCAGGCTTCGATGCATTCGGCACTGCCCACTGCCGAGCGAGCGGTCCAATGCCCGTGAGTGAGTCCCCGGCCATGACCGCCCGGTACTGGCTGTCGATGTTACCCGTGCCGCGGCGGGTTGCTCGCCAGAATACCGTGAAGGCAGTGATTGCCTTGATCGCCTTCTCAAACTCGATGATGCGCTTGCTCCTCGCCTCTCCTTCGTCCGCGTGAACAGCCTCGGAGTAGAAGCGCACGAGCGGCGCGATGGCAATGGTGTGATTGAGCGAACTAAGGAAGGCCAGACACAACTTCACAGTGTCCGTCATGGCGGTCGCTTCTAGCTCAGATAGCGTGCGAGGAGAGTTGGCCGCAGGCTCCCAGGTCTTCCCGACAAAGGCCGCCGTGTCACGTAGGTGGCGCAAGTACGCGATGCGATCATCGGCCGAGTCCTTGTGACGCTCAAAGGTATCGCGCATGTAGACCCGCTGATCCGGGAGACGCTTGGAAAGCTTCTTCCCAGTCTCTGCCAACGCGAAAGTAACCAGCAGGTCTCGAGTCGCGTTCTGAAGCTTGTCGCCGACGTCGAAATGATCGAGGTAGCTCTGAACCGCCCTCATGTGCCTGTGTGCGTCCGAATCTTGGTATTCTTGAATCTTCTCTGCCATGACCACCCGAGGGAGGAAAGTCTCGAAGGCAGTCAGAGGCTCGCCCGTGGTGTTCAAAGACTCGAAGATCGTGAAGGCGTAGTCCTCATCTTTGCCTTGCACGACCGTAAGAGCGATGCGGTTCAAGCTATAGGCAGCAAACATGACGAGTCGCATCAGCTCAGCCTCAGGCTCGTCCTGCAGCTGCCCCAGCCAAGTACAGAGCTCGGGGTCGAGTTCGTGATTGAAGAGCGCACGCTGGAACTCGATGCTGGTGGCAAGAGTGGCTAGCGGCGGCAGATTCTCCAGCTCCTCGATAGCATTTCGCTGCGCCAGCTTGGTCAACGCCGTTCGGATCTCGTTGAACCTCTTAATGAGATCGCCTTCGCCTTCACCTGCATTCTGCCGCGCCTTCGGCCTGAAGTCCGTCGGTTTAAAATCTACCGGCTCGCTGTCGGCCAGCACCGAGTAGCTGTAAATAAGATTGGCGATCGGCGAATCATACTTCTTGAGGTTCTCGTCTTTAGCCCACTGATCCACGAAGGCTCGAATGAGGCGCGGGTAGATCGGCGTACTTCCGAAGTTCTTTCGCTCGTAGAACGCCGCCCCAAGCATCTGCAGGATGTTGACCGTTTCCGAGTAGAGGTGAATCCGAGCACTATCGGTCTGATCCGGCGCCTTGCCCTTGAAGACCTTCCATGCACGCTGACGAATGAGATTGTGCAGGTCGACCAGCAGGATAAGGAGGCTCGACAAACGCTGCTGCCCATCGATCACGGTAAGGACCTTGGACGGGACCTCGGGCTTGACGATTGGCTTCACCGTAACGTGGTTGACGTCATGGATGGTGATGACGGTGCCCAAGAAGGTGAAACTGTCCGGCGCCTCACCTAGGTTCTTGAGGCCATGCAGTGTGTCGTCGAGCAATTTCTCGACTTTGTCTTTGCCCCAGCCGTATGGACGCTGATAGGGCGGTAGGTAGAGGCCCAGACCATTGTCAGATAGAAGCTCGCGGAGGCTCTTGCTCTGCGCCTCGAATATTTCCTTAGCCTGCGTAGGCATGCATATTCCCGTTTTCGCTTAGCAGTTCGCTCGGATAGGGTGTGGCACACGAGTCAAGCGTCGTCGCCGCCGTCCTCAGCAAGGACATCATCTAGCACTCCAGTCCGATTTCGTGGCCTATCCAGCAGGTTCGTCGAGGAGCCGTCATCGATAGGGGCTGAAACGGGCTGTTAACTGGTGGTGTCTGCGCCAGGTGTGTCGTTGCACAACCCCTGCCACAGGTGTGAGCCGTGAGGTGAACGCCACAGCGAGTAGATGGCAAATCTCCCGGATGGCTGGGGTTCATCCGTATCTGGGGTGCCTAGAGCACGAGACTTCTGCAGCTTCGGACAGGTAGGCAGCCAGCAGCGAGCTGGGACTACTCTCCTTCTGTTTGGGCTCACGTTTCTCTTAGGCCCCACACGGGGGCTCACGATGCGCCCGTCACAGGAGAGGTTGGTTGCGGAGCTGAGTCAACTGGTCAGGCCCGCTGCAGAGAGCCGGTCCGACTAGCGAGGCGTGGCCTCAGCCGTAGAGCAGATGGGTTCCGTCATGAGCCCGGATAGCGGGCGCTGAAGGCTCGGTCATGGCGTCAATTACCCGGACCGCAAAAGCCTCGGTCATGAGGTCGGACAACTCCGAACGCGACGCCCAGGTGAAGGCCGACACCTCATCGTTCTCCGTCAGGCGCCCGCTGAGCAGTCGGCATCGGAAGACGAGTGCCACGACACTGAGAGGCATGTTCTTGTAGACGCCAGTCAGGGCCAACGGTTCGACGTCCAAGCCGGTCTCTTCGCGCACTTCGCGACGAAGGCCGTCCGGGATGCTCTCGGCGAGTTCGAGCACGCCACCCGGCGCCTGCCACTGTCCGTTGTCCCGGCGCTTCGTCAGGAGGCAGCGGCCCGACGCGTCCAGGACGACACCGGCGACGCTAACCGAGTGGCGCGGCAGCGTGGACATGGGCTCACGCTCCGAACCGGGTGCATAGCGCCACCGTGACGTCGTCGTGCTGCTTACCCCGGAATTGCCCGGTTGGTGTCTCGACTTCGGCCCGTCGAACGGCATCCACCAACGATGCGGGGCCGTTCGCTTCGAGTTCATCCAGGACACGACTCAACGACCACTCGTACCGCTCGAACAGCCGCGAAATGCCGTCCGTCATGACGGCCACCCGTCGCACGTCACCGGCAGGCACGGAGCCGGTCACGGCGTGCTTGGCAGCCTCCGGCTTCGTACTGGCGACCCAGAAGCCCCCCGGCTGGTTCCGCACCTCTTGCAGAATCTCCCGCGTGTACCCCGGCAGATGCGCGGTGGCGTCGTCGTTCGCCAACTGCACGCTCCCGGCGGTCGTCTCGATCAGGATGGGCGAGTCGCACAGAACGAGGTAGTTCACCACGGACCCGTGGTGGCGCAGAAGGGCAACGGTGGTCGAGGGGCTGTTCGGGTTCGTCAAATCGCATGTGTCCGCGTGTTGCTCGCAGACGGCCGTGATGCTCTCCGCGAGGATGTCGGCAAGGGGCACGTGGTCCCCGGCGATCAGTCGAAGCGAAAGTTGCGCGGCCAAGCGGCCGACCACCCACGGGACATCATGGATGCAGCCGGTTGACAGGCCGTTCGCGGTGGCGCCGTCCAACACGATGACGAAGCGCTCGCTCGCCACGACGTAGTCGTCATTCACGCCGCCCGGAGAGGGCTCACTGATGTGGGTGACCTGCAAGGTTCTTCCCGTCTACTCGGGTGCGTCGAACTCGTAGCAAAAAACGTGGCGATCACCGGCGACCACGGACGTCAACACTTCCACAGGCCCAGCGGCCGTGAACGCGATGCGCCGCAGATCGGCCACCGGTGTACCAGGCGACAGCCGAAGGGCCTTGGTCTCGGCAGGGGTGGGCATGCGAATGGCGATCTCCTCCCGAAAGCGTTCGAGGTGGTGCCCTCGCTCCTCCAGCCTCGCGTAGCTCCCTCCCGGGCCTGTGTCAGGAGTGCGGATTGCAGTCCCTTCCACGGTCTCCAGTCGGTAGTAGCTATCGGCAACCTGCGTCGGATCATCGTCAACCCAGTTGCGACGGCGGCGGACGAAGACGGTAGTCCCCGGTGCCACGTCGAACCACTCGGCTACCCAGTCCGGAGCTGGTACCTCGGCCAGCTCCAGGATTTCTTGCCCCCACTTCCGGCCCTGGGCCTCGATCTCTGCTTCGAAAGCAGCCTTGCCGGACGAGCGGGTCTTCCTGGAGAAGCGGTGTGAGCCCATGTGGATGGTCGGCGGCTGCTTCTTGACGAAGACGCCCCGACCTCGCTCCGACACCACCAGGCCCTCAGCCTTGAGCAAGGCAACGGCTTGACGGGCGGTCTGGGGCGCGGTCCCGAACCGTCCCACGAGCACACTTTCGGACGGAAGTTTGTCACCAGGCGCCAGGCGCCCGCTGGTGATCTCGTCGCGGAGTTCGTCCGCGATCTGACGGGACGGCGAACGCGGGTCGGTCGGATCGATGGCCATATCCCCAGCTTAGGTGACTTCACTAGTGAGGTATTGCACCCGAGCGCGCTGTAGCGCTACCGTCACACCACAACCTCACTAGTGAAGTTGTGAGGCATCTAGGTGCCTGGTTCCACGTGTCTGTGCTGGCTCTGCGTTCCGGCGGATACGGCGGCGTTCATCGCCGCTCGTCCGGGTGGTAGCGGAGTTGGCTTGTTCCTTGACAACTGGATCGATCCGAGCACTTCGGCCAAAGCCCCGGGCCGCTCGGATGCGTGCTGCACAGGGGCTGGCTACGAGTGCTTTTGGTCCTCGGCGGGCGGCGCGAGATGTCGCGCGTCGGGGGTCAAGGCCACTCGTCCCTTGGGATGAGGCACACCGATGTGTGCCGGAGCGGCCACCTGTCCTTGGCGGGGTGGTGGCCACTCCGTGGGTCGTTCCTCCGATGCAAGGAGTACACGACCGTGAAGACCATTGTGGATGGCCGCGTGGCGGCCACGAGGGCCGAGTTCGCCGAGTTGGCGCTCGGCATCGATTGGGCTCTGTTCGACGGGGAGCCCGGTGAGTCGGCGGAGGAGGAGGCGGCGCGGCTGGACGCGGCGCGGGACATCCTCGCCGACCTGTGGGCGACGGATCGCGAACTCGCCCGGCACGTGGAGCGGATGTTGGCCGGGTTGCGGGTGGTGGACGCGGGAACGTGGGTGTGCGCCGAGATGCTGGCGCTCTCCTCCGCCCCGTTCGGCCTGGTGGCGCGGATCGACACTGCGGTGCGCGAGGGGTCGTGGGCGGCGTGACGCCCCGGGAGTTGGCCGTGTGGCCGGTCGCGCACATGCCGCGTTGGTCGCCGAGTGCGAACACGCTCGGCCTGGCCCGCCGGACGGTGGCAGCGGTCGGGTTCCGCGTGTTGACGGCGGCGCCGGTCCTGCTCGCGCTCGCCGGGGGTGCCGGGGCGGCGCTGGTGACGGGTTCGCTCACCCCCGGGGCGTGGGCCGTGCCGGTGGCGATGCTGAACTTCGTGGTCGTATCGGCGGACCTGCTTCTGATCGTCTCCCGGGTCGGCCGACGCAGCCTGCGGGATCGGTGCGTGTTGTGGGCTCACGGGGTCGACGAGTGGGCGCGTGGTGCCCGTGGTGGGCGTCCGGTCGGGGAGTTCTCGACGCGGGCCGCGTTGGTCGAGGACTTCGTGGATCGCCACGGCCCGAGCGGCGGGTGGCCGGCGGAGACGTGGGCGGAGTTCACGCACCGGTTGGAGCACGCGGTGTCGGCGGGTGTGCGATGACCGACACGCGTATCGGGCTGCAGTGCCGGGTCGACGGCGGTGTGGCGTTCAAGGCGTTGCTGACGTTTCGTGACGGGCGTTGGCAGGTGTTCGTGCCGATGTCCGGGTTGGTGTCGCGGTGGCCGGTGCACGAGTTCGCCCGGGGGTCGGCGGTGCCGACCCCGGCGCGGCGTTCACGGGCGTTGAACGCGCTCGGTTTCGTGTTCACGGACGGCGCCGAGTGGGACTGGACCGAGCACGCGGAGGTGCCCGGGGACGACACGTCGCCGGTGCGGCTGATCGCGGCGGTCGAGGTCCGCCGGGCGGACGGTGAGGCCCCGTGAACGCCGCTCAACTGCGTTCGGCGGAACGGGCGTTGAACGTCGGCTCGTGGCTGATCGTGGCCGGCGCGATGCTCTACTCCGTCCTGACGGTCACCCCGTTGGCCGCGGCGCACACCCCGGCCCGGTGGGCGTGGACGGCGCCGATCCTGCCGTTGGTGGTCGACGCGGCGGTGGTGATCGTGGTGCGCCTGGACGCCGCGCTGGCCCGCCTGGGCGGGCACGGCGGTGGGTGGCCGGTCGTGCTGCGGTGGATGACGGGCCTGATGACGCTGCTCCTGAACGTCGCCGACAGCGCGTTGCGCCGGGACCCGGTCGGCGTCGCCGTGCACGCCGTGGCCCCTTTGCTGCTGATCGTCACCGCCGAGACCGGACTCGCGTACCGGCGGGCGATCACGGCCGCTCGGGTCGCGCTGAACGAGCGTGAACGGGCCGAACGCGAGGAGCGCGAGACGGCCGCGGCAGAGCGTCGGGCGGCTGCCGAACGGGCTCGTCGCGAGGAGCGTGAGCACCACGCGTCGGTGATGCGTGAACAGCGTGAGCACGAGGCCCGGTTGGCCCGTGAACAGGTCGAGGCGGCCGAGCGTGCGCTTCGGCGGGAACGGGAGGCGGAGCGGGCCCGGGAACGGGCCGAGGCGGCCGAGCGTGAACGCCGTGAACGCGAGGAGGAGCGGCTGCGGGTCGAGCATCAACAGCTCGAACGTCAGGCCGCCGAACACGCCAAGCGTGAGCGACGCGAGTTGTTGGCAGTCGATCCGGCGGAGGGCCGGTTGCCCGAAGAGCGTGCTCGTGCGGTGGTGCGGGCCGCGTTCGAGGAAAAGCGCCCGGTGCGGTCGGCGGCCGAGTTGTGCGGCTGGTCGGTCGGCTGGGTTTCCGCCCGATACCAGGAACTCCGCGAGGACCCACCCGCCGGGCGACTGAGCCTGGTCGAGGGGGCGGGATGAACCGGCCCCCGATCGTCGGCGCCGAACTGTGGTCGGCGGTGGCCACCCGTGAGAGCGGGACCTGCGGCTGCACCGGACAGTGCGGCCGACGCCACAAGGACACCAACGGCCGATGCGACCGCCACGACGGCCTGATCGTCGGACCGCGCGACCTCGCGGCATCCCTCACGGTCGCGGTCGGGCTGGGCTCGGCGGACCTGACGACGTGGTGCGAACGCTGCCACGGCCCGGCACGAGGTGCCGCGTGCAAGGCCGCGGCACGCGAGCACACGGCCGAGTCCAAGACGCAACCACTCTTCTGAGCGCCCGGCGAAAGAGCCGGCCCGTTCACTTTCACCCGACCAACCGACTCTCTCCCGCCCCGGCTCCCAACGGACGGACCGGGCGGGAAGAGCGGATCGGGTTCCGCCGGGACGAGGCGGGTCCACCACAGCACCGATCCCACAAGGGGGCTGAATCCATGTCCACCCAACCGTCGCTCGGTGACACCGAGTTGGTCACTGACGCCGCGTTGCGCCAGTACTGCGACCGGGCGCGCAAGGCGTTTCGGATCTTGGCCATCGAACTGAACGTGAGCGCCGAGGAGCTGCAGGCGTTCCTGATGGAGGTCCCGGACCCGCCCGCCGGGAGCGGGCGCAACCCGTCGCACAAGCGGGCGCGCCTGGTGGCCGGGCACATCCGCACCGCCGCCGACGCCTCCCAGCACGCCGCCGCGTCGATGGTGCGCGCGTGGAGGAGCTTCGAGAAGCAGTTCGAGTTGGAGATGAACCCGCAGAAGCGCGCGACTCGCAAGCCGACCTTCCAGTTCGAGGAGGGGCACTGATGGCCGCCGCGAAGAACCCGGTGACTGCGGGAGCGAACCGCGCCGCCGCGGCGATGGTGTCCAAGTTGCTGCCGTTCACACCGCCGTGGCTGCTGGCCGGGACGACGTACGCGGCGGCCAACGTCGCCCACCACGCGTGGGCGAATCAGCCGGGCCCGGTGATGGCCGCCACGCTCGCGTCGGCCGCGTTGACCGCCGGGACCGCGAAGGTGGCGCCCGACGGGGCGCCGATGTGGCGCTGGCACGCCACAGTCACATGCGCGCTGGCCACGGGCGCAATGCCACTGTCGGCGGCGCTGGACCCGGGGGCGCCGGGAGCGATGTCCGCGTGGGCGATCCTGGGCGTCGGCACGGCGCTGTCGTGGAATATCCGCAAGCTCACCCGCAACGGCGGCGCGGACGGCCCCAAGGCCCTGCCCTCGGGGACGGACCTGTTCGACAAGGTAAACCGGCTCAAGGGCACCACGGTGCAGAGCGCGACGATCGACGGGCACAGGCTCACGGCGACGCTGGGGTTGCCGCCTGGCGAGGTCACCGTCGAGGACGTGCAGGGAGCGCGCAAGCACATCGCTTCCGCGCTCGGGATCCACGCACGTGGGATCACCGTGCGCGAGGACGACGAACGCGGTGACCGGGCGCACCTGTCGATCGTGGTCAAGGACCTGCTGAAGGACCCGATCGCATGGCCGGGCCCTTCGCGGCCCGGGGCGTGCATCTCCGAGCCGATCCGGTACGGCATCTACGAGGACGGCCAGCCCGCCGAGTTCTGGCTGCCGGGCGAGCCGGGTGGCAAGGGCAGGCAGCCGCGGCCGGTGACGCACTTCCTCATCTCCGGGATGACCGGGGCGGGGAAGGGCGAGACCACGATCGACGTCGTGGCGGAAGTGGCCACGCGCCGTCGGGTCGTGATGTGGATCGGCGACCCGGGCAAGGGCAGCCAGACCCTCCAGGACGTGGCCGGTGCGTTCGAATGGGTGGCGATCGGGACGGCCCGCACCCTGGCGATGATCTCCAGCCTGCCCGACGTGATCACCGCGCGGGCCGATCAACTCGGCCGGTGGGGCTACAAGCAGTGGGTACCCGAGGTCTACGACAAGCACGGAATGCCGTTCCTGTGCGTGTTCGTGGAGGAGGCGTCCCGGGTGCTGCGCGGCAACGAGGCGTGGGTGACGGCAGGCCAAGAGGCTCGATCGGCCGGTGTTGCGCTCCTGGCGTCCGCTCAGGTCTTCGACCACACCGTCATCCCTCGGAAGTCGCGCGGGCAGTTCCCCGGCGGCCTCATCCACGGTCAGGGCGAGGACATCGACGCGAACTACGTCACGCCCGACGCGCTGACCGAGGCCGGTGCCGACCCGGTGCGCTGGGGCAACACCTGCCCCGGCAAGAACTACCTGGTCGCGCCCGGCATCCCCGAAGCCCGCTGGCCGATCCCGATCCGCTCGTACATGTCCGACCCGGCGAAGCTCCGCAAGGTCATCGCCGTGCACAAGAACCTGCGCGCGGTCTCCGACCTGGTCACCGCGAGGGCGGCCGGTGCCGCATTCGCCAACCGGCACAACCCGATCGGCCTCAAGGAGGCCGTCGCCGACGCCCGCGCAGAGTCTCGCGAGAAGGCGGCGGACATGGACGACACCCCCACCGGCCCCACCGAGGAACAGCGGGACGCCCCGGTCGAGTTCGAGCCGCGGCCCGACACCGAGGACCTGGGCACAGTCGACGTCGACCAGGAGATCCCGCCCACCGGTCGCCCCGCCGTCTCAATCGGCGAAGCCAACCCGTTCCGCCGCGACCGTGCAACCTCGGTCGCGACGCTCGAAGCCCGGATCGAGGAACTGAGGATCGAGGGCCGCAGCGGGTTCGCCCCGAACGATCTCGCCGAAACCGTCACCGCCGTCGGCCGCAAACGCCCGTGGGTCATGGGCGAGTTGGCCCGCTTGGTCGAAGAGGGCCGCCTTACGAAACCGGAGCCCGGAACCTACCGCTGGACCGACCACTGGCAGACCGTGTCCGAGCTGGTCACGGCGCCCTGACACCCCCGACGGCTCTGACATGTCAGAACGCGTCTGACACCCCTCGCGCGCGCACGCGCAAGAGAAAACCGCACTCTGACACCCCCTGACACCTGACTCCTGACACCACCAACACGCCACCCGAGGAGGGTCGCCATGGCCCAGTTCCAGATCGAGTTCAAAGACGCCTCAGGCACCACGCGCGGCAGCAAGTACTACAGCGAGCCGACCGACACCCACGCCCTGACCACGGGGCGGAACCTGCTCACGTCCGCACACCGCACCGACAAGCGCATCGTCCTCGGCACCGTCTCCCGGCGCATCCTCTTCCCCAACCGCGCCAAGGAGATCGCCGACCTGAAGGTCTGACAACCCCCGGGACGACCGTCCATCCGCCAAGACCGGCGGTCGTCCCGGGCCCAACCCGACCTCAAGGACCCGGAAGGGACCACGAGCATGACAAATCACAGCCCCGCGCGGGTGATCCGTGTCGTCAGTTTCGGCTACGGCCACGCCGACGCCCCCGAGGCCGAGATCACGCTCGACCTCCGCAGGAGGTTCCGCAACCCGCACGGCGACCCCGCGATGCGCTACCGGACGGGCCTGGACGAGGACGTGTTCGAGCACGTCCTCGACACCCCGGGCGTGCGCGACCTCGCCGCCGTGATCGCCCTCGCCGCGCACGACCTCGCCCACGCCGTCCCCGGTCCGATCATCGTGGCCTGCGGGTGCATCGGCGGTAGACACCGCAGCGTTGCCGTCGCCCGCCACATCGCCGACATCCTCGGCGACGGGTGCTCGCGGATCGAGATCGAGCATCGCGACGTGCACCGGCCGGTCCTGCCCTCCGCCGACCACACCGAGACCGACCCGGCCTGCCAGCGCTGCAAGGGCGACGGCTACGAGTGGTACACCGCCCGGGACGGGGAGTTCCACCAGGCCCGCTGCTCGAAGTGCCGCGACGGACGGGTGGGCCGATGACGACAACGGCCGCACCCGCGCTGCGGATGCTCTCATTGGGTGCCGGGGTGCAGTCCACGACCCTGCTGCTGTTGTCCGCGCAGGGCCGCATCCCTCGCTACGATCTCGCTGCGTTCGCGGACACCGGGTGGGAACCCGCCCGCGTGCACGCGCACCTGGACCGGATCGAGGCGGAGATCGCACGCCCGGCCGGGATCGAACTGGTCCGGGTCGGCGCCGGGGACATTCGGGCCGACGGTCTCCACCGGCGATTCGTCACGATGCCCGTGCACATCGTGCATCCCAACGGCAGGCGCGGCATCGGCCAGCGCCAGTGCACCAAGCAATACAAGCTGGACGAACTCAAGCGCCTCGTCCGCGAACGCCTCGGCTACCCCCACCCGCGCAGGGTCCCCGACGGTGTATACGCACTTCAGGACATCGGGATCAGCCGGGACGAACTCCATCGTGCCAAGGACTCCCGACGCCGCTACCTGCGAAACGACTTTCCCCTGCTCGACCTGACCGGGGCAGCCGACGGGCACACCGGCTGGACCCGCGCGGATTGCGCACGCCACCTGCGCGCCCACGGCTGGGGACACACCCCGCGCAGCGCATGCGTCGGCTGCCCCATGCACACCGACCGCGAATGGCGCGACCTGCGCGACACCAGCCCCGACGAATGGGCCCAGGCCGTCGCCTTCGACCACGCCTTGCGCACCACCGCGCACCCCGACGGCATCCGCGAATACCTCCACCGCTCCTGTGTTCCGCTGGACGAGGCGCCGATCGACCGGATCAGCCGCCGCGAATGGAAGGACCGTCAGGGCGACATCCTCGCCCAGCACGCCGACCGGCTCGCGGAAGAGGACCGCCGGGGTGGCTGCTCGCCGTGGGGATGCCACGACGAGGCCGATGGTGAGGTGACCGCGGCATGACCGCCATCCCCTTCGAGCGCCCCGGCGCTTCCGACGATGTGCCGATCGACGGCGTCGCGTGCGACCTGGACGCCGAACGCTCCGTTCTCGGCGCGGCCCTGCTGGATGGATCGGTCATCGCCGAGATCGAGGCCGAACTCGGCGACCCCGACACGGCGTTCTACCGGCCCGCGCACGCCTCGATCTGGCGCGCGGTGCGGGACCTGGTGGCGGTCGGGGAGCCGACCGACGCGGTGGCCGTGGCCGCCCACCTGACCCGTGCGGGCGTCATCTCCCGCGTCGGCGGGGCCGCCTATCTGCACACCTGCCTGAGCGCGGTGCCCACCGCCGCGAACGGCCCGTACTACGCCCGGATCGTGGCCGAACAGGCCCGGTTGCGGCGGATCGCCCAGGCCGGGGTCCGGCTCGTCCAGGTCTCCGGGTCCGCCGACCCGGAGGAGGCCGGTCGGGTCGCCGCCGACGAGTTGCGTGCCGTCGCGGAAGCGAGCAGCGAGCGGTGGCCGGAGCCGATCCCGCTCGGCGGTGGGGTAGCGCTGCCGCCGTTGCCGGTCGGCTCGTTTCCCGGGTGGATGGGTGAGTTCGTGACGGCGGTCGCCGAGGAGACGCAGACCCCGCCGGATCTGGCCGGGGTCGTGGGTCTGTCGTGTCTGGCCACGGCCGCCGGTGGGCGGGTGGTGGTGCGGGTGCGGGGGCAGTGGGCGGAGCCGCTGAACCTGTTCACCGCCGCCGCGCTGCCGCCCGGCAACCGCAAGAGCGCCGTGTTCGACCTGATGACGGCTCCGTTGCTGGATGTCGAGCAGGCCATGCAGGAGGAGAGCCGCATGGCCGTGGTCGAGGCCCGCATGCTCAAGGACGTCGCTGAGGAGGCCGCGAAGAAGGCCGCGATCAAGGCCGCCAACGACGACGGAAGCGGCGGCTCCTACCTCGCCGCCGAAGCCGTCGACCTCGCCCAGGCCGCCGAGGCGATGACCGTGCCCGCGATGCCGCAACTGATCGCGGACGACGCCACCCCGGAAGCGGTCGCCTCCCTGCTCGCCCAGCAGGGCGGGCGGTTGGCCGTGTTGTCCGCCGAGGGTGGGGTGTTCGACATCATCGCCGGGCGCTACAGCAGTGGACGATCCAACCTCGACGTCTACCTCAAGGGCCACGCCGGGGACATGCTCAAGGTCAACCGCGCCGGACGCGCCGAATACCTCCGCGCCCCCGCCCTGACCATCGGACTCGCCTGCCAACCCGACGTCCTCAAGGCCATCGGCGCCCAGGAGGAGTTCGCCGGACGCGGGCTCCTGGCGCGATTCCTGTACAGCCTGCCGGAGTCCTGGGTGGGCTACAGAAGCACCCGCCCCGAGCCCATCCCCGTGCAGGTCCTGGAGACGTACGGCCGCAACATGGCCGCGCTCACCCGCTCCCTCGGCGCGCTCACCGAACCCGCCGCGGTCACCGTCTCGCCCGAGGCCGATGCCGTGTTCGCCGTCTTTCAGGAGCGCCTCGAACCGCAACTGCGCCCGCGCGAGGGTGCCCTCGGGCACATCGCCACGTGGGCCAGCAAGCTCGCGGGCGCGGTCGCGCGGATCGCGGGCCTGCTCCACCTCGCCGAGCACCTGACCGACGGCTGGGGCAAACCCGTCACCCCCGAGACCATGACCGCGGCCATCAACCTCGGCGACTACTTCGTCGCCCACGCCCTCGCCGTGTTCGAACTCATGGGCACCGACGAGGACATGGACCTCGACGGCGCCCGACTCGTACATGGCTGGCTCAGGGCCAACCCGGCGCGCGAGGTGAGCCACACGGCCGTGTTCAAGGGCGTCCGCTGCCGGGAGTACCCGACGTCCCGCTCGATCGACCCGGCGCTAACCACGCTGGAGGAGTTCGGGTGGCTTCAGCCGATGCCGCCGCCGGACAAGCGCGGCCGAGGGCGACCGCCCGCGAAGCGCTACCTCCTCCACCCGAGCCTCAGGGACCCCCGCACAAATCGCTAAATTCAAAACGGGCCTCTGACCTGCGGTTTTGCCAGAAGCTAATTCGCGCACAAACCGCGCCAAAATCGCGCCAAAATCAGCAGGCGCCGGCTCCGAGCCCTGCCGAGCTTCCGCCCGGATCCGTCACTTTCCGTAGTGAACTGGGCTGCCCACGCGGGGAGCAGCGGAATTTAGTGCGAGTTGTGCGCGGTTTGTGCGCGATTTAAGGATCCGCGAACCCACAGGTCAGGGCCCTCTCTCGAATTTAGCGATTTGTGCGCGCCTCCAAGGGTCCACAACCCCATGGGAGTCACTGTGCGTATCCGTCTTCACGGCACACCGGACGAGTGCGACCACACCGCCGCAACCCTCGCCGAAGTGCTCGAAGTCCTCGACATCAGCCGCCCCTACGCCGACCGGCCGCCCTCGAAGCTCTGCCTCGTCTACCTGACCATCGCACCGCCCACGACCGCTGCCGACCCCCACACCCACGGAGCGAAGGATGACTGAACGCCGCGTCCGCTCCCTCAAGTCCACCGCACCTCGCCCGCCCAAGCCCACCGACAAGCTCACGCTTGCCGAAGTCCTCAACGAGATCGGTGTGAGCCGGTCGACCTTCTACTACTGGCGCCAGATCAGAAAGGCGCCCCGCTGCATCCGGCTGCCCAACGGTGAACTCCGCGTTCGCCGAAGCGTGTTGGACGCCTGGTTCGAGTCCCTTGAGGAGGCTGCATGACGCGTCGCCGGAACCTGAACGCGCCGCTGGAAACAGGTCGTCGCTTCTCCCGAGACGTCCGCATCTGGGACGTGCTGGTGTACCGAGGTGCCCGCAAGACGACCTATACCGTTCGGTGGGTGGTCGCGGGGAAGGAACACCGCCAACCCTTCTCGACCAGCACGTTCGCCAACGCCGAACGGGCAAGCCTCCTTGCGTACACCCAACGCGGCGTCCCCTTCCACATCGCCACGGGCCTCCCGGAGCCGGTCTACCGCGAGACTCACTCCTGCTCCTGGTACTCCCATGCCTGCGAATACGTGGACATGAAGTGGCCCGGTGCCGCAGCGGGAAGCCGCCGGAACATCGCGGAGTCCCTGGCCACGGTGATGCCCGCGTTCATCACGGCCGACCGCGGGCGCCCGGATGCCGATCTGCTGCGGCGAGCGCTCTACGAGTGGGCATTCGTAGCGCCGAAGCGGGCGGCCGGCCCGCCTCCGGACGAGTTCGCGGCGGTGCTTGCCTGGCTGGAGAAGCACACCGTTCGCGTAACGGACCTCGAAGAGCCGGACGACGGCGCGCGGGTCGTTCGGGCCGCGCTGGACGCTCTCTCCAAGCGCCTGGACGGCACATCAGCGGCGCCGAACACGACCGCGCGCAAGCGGGCCGTGCTCGTGAACGCATTCAACTACGCGGTGGAACTCGGCAGGCTTCACGGCAACCCCGTCGACGCCATCGCGTGGAAGCTGCCGAAGCAGGACGATCAGGTGGATCGTCGCTGCGTGGTGAACCGGAAGCAGGCCGAAGCCCTGCTTGCGGCGGTCGAGGCTCAGGGCGAGGTGGGGCGCCGCCTCGCCGCGTTCTTCGCCACGCAGTACTACGCGGCTCTGCGGCCCGCCGAGGCGATCAACCTGCGCAGGGCAAATCTGGCTGGGCTCCCCGACGACGGGTGGGGCGAGTTGCTGCTCACGCGCTCGAACCCGCGCGGGGGCACTCGCTGGACAAACTCCGGGACGTCCCGGGAAGAACGCAGCCTGAAGCATCGAGCGGATGAGACGACTCGCCGTGTCCCGGCTCCCCCTGCCCTGGTTCGGCGTCTTCGATCGCACGTCGAAGGGTTCGGGTACGGCGCCGGGGGCCTGCTGTTCGTCGGTCCGCTCGGTGGGTTGCTCGCCGAGTCGAGCCATCTCCCCGTGTGGCGGGCGGCACGTGCCGCGGCGCTGACCGAGGAGGAGTGCGGTTCGCCGCTTGCCGCTCGGCCGTACGACCTGCGGCACGCCGCCGTGTCGACGTGGCTCAACGCGGGCGTACCTCCTGCGCAGGTCGCCGAGTGGGCGGGGCACAGCGTCGCGGTGCTGTTGCGGGTGTACGCCAAGTGCATCGTCGGTCAGGACGCGAGCGCCCGGAAGCTCGTGGACGTGGCCCTCAGGGACGCTCTCGAAGGTGCCTGACCTCGGGGTTCGTCCGGGCGAGCGCCCCGAAACTTCGACGCGTATTCGCCGTGGACGGCCGTGGAGAGTCGGTCACGGCTGAACATGGCTGGACATGACGCAGGTGGGCGGCGGGACCCGGACTGACTCGGGTACCGCCGCCCACCTGCGTTTTTGCACTTCCGCGTTGCTTCCTGCGGAGGACGTGGGATTCGAACCCACGAGCAGAGTCACCCCTGCTAGCAGTTTTCAAGACTGCCGCCATCGGCCACTAGGCGAGTCCTCCAGCGTCGCGACCGGGATCGGGCGCGAGCGGGATCAGTCTCTCATGAGCGATGGTGTCGATCACTGGGGATTCGGGGCCGAGGCGTTCGGGCCCGGGGTGGTGGTCAGTTGTCGCCGACGCGCTGGCCCAGGGTGACCTCGGTGGTGGCTTCCTTGCCGTCGCGCTGGTAGGTGACCTTCACCTTGTCGCCCGGGCGGTGGCTCCAGATCTCGCTGAAGAGGTCCTCGTAGGAGCCGATCGCGCGGTTGTTCAGCCTGGTGATCACGTCGCCGGCCTTCAGGCCCGCCTTCGCCGCCGGGCCGTTCGCGGTGACCGGGTCCTGGCCGTTGGTGCTCTGTGCCACGATCTGCGCGCCGGTCCCGGTGTAGCGCGAGTCGGGCAGGATGCCCATCTGCGCGTAGACCGGCTTGTTGCCCTGGATCAGGGTGTCCGCGACCCACCTGGCCTGGTTGATCGGGATCGCGAAGCCCAGGCCGATGCTGCCGGACTCCTGCTGCTGGCCGAACGGCGACTGGCCGCCGCCGCCACCGGTCGAGCGGATCGCCGAGTTGATCCCGATCACCTCGCCGGCCGCGTTCAGGAGCGGGCCGCCGGAGTTGCCGGGGTTGATCGCCGCGTCGGTCTGGATCGCGTTCATGTACGAGACCTTTTGCTGGTCGCCGGAGGCGACCGGGCGGTCCTTGGCGCTCACGATGCCCGTGGTCACCGTGTTGGAGAGGGTGAACGGTGCGCCGATGGCGATCACCGGGTCGCCGACCGCGACCTTGTCGTTGTCGCCGAGCGGCAGCGGCTGCACGCTGGCGGGCATGTCGTCGACCTTGATCACCGCGAGGTCGTAGCCCTCGGCGCGGCCGACGATCTTGGCCGGCTTGGTGGTGCCGTCGGAGAAGGTCACGCTCAACGTGCCACCGGCGGCGGCGAGCGAGACCACGTGGTTGTTGGTGAGGATGTGGCCCTGCTTGTCGTACACGAAGCCGGCGCCGGTGCCGGACTCGGTGCCCTGACCGGACGCGCTGCCCTTGGTCTTGATCGTCACCGTGCTGGGCACGGCCTGCTTGGCGATGCCCGCCACGCTCGTGGGCGAGCGGTTCAGCGAGGCCGGGTCCACCGGGGAGGAGGACGGGCTGACACCGGCCGTGGCCGGCTTGTCGTCGCGGTCCACGATCCACGCGCCCACCCCGCCGCCGACACCGCCGGCGAGCAGCGCGGCCACCACGGCCGCGACCAGGATCCCGGACGGGCGGCGCTTGGGCTTGGGCGGTGCGCCGAAGCCGGGGTAGCCCGGGTAACCGGGGTAGGCACCGGTGGCCCCGAACGGCGGAACGCCCGCGCCGCCCGCGCCGGCAGCGAACGCGGCCGGCACCTCGGCCGACGGCTCGCCCACCGGCGGCAGCGGCGCGGTCGGCGACGCCGACTCGGCGTGCGGCTGCCCCACGGTGGGCGCCTCGACCGGCTTGGCCGGCGCCTCGGACCGAAACTCCGACTCGGCCGGCGCTTCCGACCGAACCTCCGGCTCGGCCGCCGCCTCGGAACGGAACACCGGCTCGGACCCGATCACCGGCTCCGCCGGCAGTGGTGTGGAGGGAGACGATCCGTGGCCCTCCCCTGGCACCGGTGAACCGACTTCGCCGCCGGTCACGTCGCGGTCGTCGCTCACGGTCTTCCTCCCACACACTTCGGAATCGTTGATGTCCACAGACTCCCCGACGCCCTGTCTGAACACCGTAAGCGCCGGGCGTCCCGGCCGCCCGTCCCCCTTATCCCGGGGTTATCCGCGCAGGTCGAACCCCCTGAACCGGGGTGTAAATCCCGGAAGAATCACCGGAGATCGACCCCGATCCGGCGTCGGCGGGCCGGTTCGCGGCCCGTTCGCGGCCCCGTCGGCACACCATCGACCGCTCCCGGTGAGCCCGCCGGGAGCGTCCGAGGGCCCACCCCACCGGCCCCTTCGCCGGCCCGCCGACCAACCCCACGGCGCCCCGGCGGCACCCCCGCAGCACCCCCGACCACGCCGCCGGACACCGGCGCCGGACACCCGGCCGTCACCCTGTGCTCACCTCGGGATGGCACGATTGTTCCGTGCCCACCACCGGGGCGCGCCCACTGCGCGCCAACGTGCAGGTCGTCGCCCATCGAGGCGCGTCCGACACCGTCCCCGAACACACGCTCGCGGCCTATCTCCAGGCCATCGAGGACGGCGCCGACGCACTCGAATGCGATGTCCGATTGACCGCCGACGGCCATCTGGTCTGCGTCCACGACCGCAAGGTCGACCGCACCTCCAACGGCAGCGGAATCGTCTCGACGCTGGAACTCGCGGATCTGTCCGCGCTCGACTTCGGCTCCTGGAAGGAATCCGGCGTCGAACGCGAACGCCCGAACGAACCGGAGGCCCCCGACTGGGACCGCCGATCGGTGCTCACCCTGGAACGCCTGCTCGAACTGGTCGTGGACGCGCCGCGCACGGTGCGCCTGGCGATCGAGACCAAACACCCCACCCGCTACGCGGGCCTGGTCGAGCGCCGCCTGGTCGACCTGCTGGAGCGGTTCGCACTGACCCGTCCGACCGCCGAGGACCCGTCGCTGATCCGGGTGATGAGCTTCTCCCAACTGTCCCTGCGCCGGATGCGGCTGATGGCGCCGGAGTTGCCCACGGTGTTCCTGATGGAGCACGTCCCGCTGTTGTTCCGCGACGGTACGTTGCCCCGCGACGTGCGCATCGCCGGCCCGAGCATCGACATCGTGCGGGCGCATCCGCGCTACGTCGCCCGCCTGCACCGGGCCGGTCACCGGGTGCACGTGTGGACCGTGGACACTCCCGAGGACGTCGAGTTGTGCCTGCGGCTCGGCGTGGACGCCATCATCACGAATCGGCCACGACAGGTACTGGCCCAAGTGTCCGGTTGACCCCGATTAGGGGGCGTACGCTGGTAGCCTTTCGAGCCGTTATATCCGTCTTGGCAGGATCGCATACCCCTATACGCCCCTGGGCGAGTCGGAGCGCGCGTCTCCCCGCCGTTTCCCGTCCGTCGGCATCGGGCATCTCAAGCCCGACGCGCGAGACATGCGCGCGCGGCAGGCGTGTGCACTAAGGAGGCCGGGGGTGGCAATGGTCGTGGCCCGTGGGGTGCCCGATTCCGCGGCGGTGTTGGTACCGCACGCTCCGATCGGTGTGTCCGCGGCTCGGCACCGCCTGGCCACCGACCTCGACGAACGCGGCATCGCCGGGAACGTCGTGGACGACGCGGTGCTGATCCTGTCCGAATTGTTGAGCAACGCGCTGCGGCACGCCCGCGCGCTGCCGTCCGGCAACGTCCGCGCGGCCTGGTGGGTGCGTCCCGACGGGCTGCTCGCCATGGAGGTCACCGACGGCGGCAGTTCGACCCGCCCCCGGCAAGCCAGCCCGTCACTGAGCGCGCACGGCGGCCGGGGGCTGTCCATCATCGGCACCCTGGCGGCCGACTGGGGCGTGCGCGGCACCCCGGACGAGGTCACCGTGTGGGCGCTGGTTCCGATCGAGTCGCGCACCACCGACCGACTGTGGGACGAGTTCGACCTGGACACGGTGGACCCGCTCGACTGAATCCGGTCGCGCCGACCCACCGCGCCGACCCACCGCGGCTACGCACGGCGCGTTCACCCGTGCGGCCGAGCCCGGGCAACCGACCCCGCACCGCCGAGCCGGCGCGACCCCGCCGACGCGGGCCGACCCGCGCGTCCACCCGCGCACCCACCGCACCGGCCACGTGTTCGCCCACACGTTCGAGCGGCTGCCCGTGCTCGCGGAACTCAGTACCCTCGGACCTGGTGAGTCGTCGACCACCATCCCCCCGACACCGAGGCGGAGAGACCGCAGCATGGGCAAGAAGGCCGCGCTGAAGGGCCACACCGGCAACAAGACCCAGACCGCAGCCGCCACGGGATCCGTCCCGGTCGTCGGCGGTCGCGAACCGTGCCCGTGCAACTCGGGCCGCCGGTACAAGGCATGTCACGGACGTGAGGCGTCCTCCGCCGCCGAGACGCTCGTGCTGCGTCCGTTCCAGGGGCTGCCGAACGAATGCGACTGGATCGCGCTGCGCGAATTGGTCCCGGCCGCGACCGCGCGGCTGACCCTGACCGGCGAGCACGCCGACCAGGTGGTCACGCTCGCGACCGTGCTGCCGATGGCCTGGCCCGCACTGCGGCGCGCCGACGGCGCGATCCTGGTCGGTCTGCAGACCCACACCAGCTCGGGTGACGTCAGCCGGGACCTCGCGCACGCCCTGGAGCGCGCGCTCGCGCAGGAGGACGGCACCTCGGTCACCCCCGGCCCGCTGCCCGAGTCCGGCGACCGGCTGCAGGACCTGCTCGACCTGACCAAGCCGCTGGAGATCACCGTCCACCAGGGCTTCGACTTCTGGGTGGACGACCCGGCCGCGATGAACGCCGAGGTCAGCGCGTCGCTGGAGCGGGCGAACGCGGCGGCCATGCCGACCGTACGGCTGAGCTCGGTGGACGCCGCCTACTGGTGCGGCACCACCGAGAAGAACCACCTGCGCTGGGTGATGCCGTACGCGGAGGAGGAACTGCTCGACGCGATCGCGCGGCTGCACGCGGCCGGTGAGTCGAGCCTGGGCGAGGGCACGCGTTTCGTCGGCTCGTTCCGCGCGCACGGGCTGCTCGTCCCGGTGTGGGACCTGCCGACCGCGATGACCGCCGAGGACGTGGAGAAGCCGGCCCGCGAATTCGGTGAGCGGCTCGCCGCCGCGATGGCGGACACCAGCCCGTTGACGCCGCGTCAGCGCAGCGCCCGCAACGGTCTGCTGAACCGCCAGATCACGCTGAACTAGCCGGACCCCGCGCGCACCCGGGCCGGCCGCACCCGCGGCCGGCCCGGGTCACTCGCCCGGGCCGCGTTCAGCGCGAATCCGACGTCGGGGACACCAGCGACGGCGGTCGCGCGGAGTCCTCACCCGTCCTCGCGTCCGCCTCGCCCCCCTGCCGCCGCGCGTCGACCTCCGCGGCCGGCAACTCGACGACGACGGACAGCCCCGCCCCCGGTTCCGTCTCCACCCGCACACTGCCCCGGTTCGCGGCCACTCCCGCCCATACGATGGCCATGCCGAGCCCACTGCCGGTGTTCGAGCCGGCCCCCCGGTCGATGCCGTTCCCGCCGCGCTCGCGCGCGGCCCGGAAGAAGCGGTCGAAGATGCGCTCGGCATCCTGCGGCCGCATGCCCGGCCCCTCGTCGCGCACCCGCAACACGACCCGCCGCTCCCCGTCCTCTCCGGTGGCCTCGGACATCGACACCGACACGTGCACATCCGCGGACGTCGGCGTGTGCGCGCGCACGTTGGTCAGCAGATTGCCGACGATCTGACTCAGCGTCGCCTCGTCGGCCAGCACCACACAGGTCTCCGGCACGTCCGTGTGCACCCGCCGGGTCGCCTGCTGCGCGCGCAGGTCGGCGACCGCCCCGCGCACCACGGACACCAGGTCGATCGGGCGCGGCCGCAACTGCGGGCGCTGGTCCAGCCGTGCCAGCGCCAGCAACTCGTCGACCAGCCGGTCCATCCGCTCGGCCTCGACCCCCATACGGTTCAGGGCCCGGGTGCGCTCGTCCTCCGACACCAGCATTCCCTTCTCGTACAACTGCAGATAGCCGCGAATCGCCGCCAACGGTGTGCGCAGCTCGTGCGACGCGTCGGCCACGAACCGCTTGAGGTGCGTCGCCGCGTGTTCGCGGATCTCGAACGCCGACTCGACCTGCTGCAACATCGCGTTCAACGCGGTACGCAGTTGCTCGACCTCGCTGAACGACCTCTTGCGCGGCGCCACGCGCGCCGACAGGTCGGGCCGGTCCGGGCCGCCCTCGGCGATGCCCGACGCCGTCTCGACCATGTCCTCCAACGGCCGCAGCCGCCACCGGGCGACGAAGTAGATGGACCCGCCCAGCAACAGCAACAGGGCGCCGCCGACCAGCAGTTCGAAGTGCACGACCCGGTCGACCACACCGTCGACGTCCTGGGTCGAGCGGGCGAGCAGGATGTAGTGGCCGTCGCCGAGGCGTGCCGTGACGACCCGGTAGGGCTCCCCGCCGAGGGAGACGGCGCGCGGCTCGTCGTGTGCCGTCAGGCCGCGCGGGTCCCGGAGCACCGCCGCCAAGGCGCGCTGCAGGGCGTTCGGCGTCTGGTCGGCCACCGGCAGGGCAGTGCCCCGCTCGTCGACCATCACGAAGACCTTGCCGTGCAGTCCGACCGACATCAGCACGTCGCGCAGGCCCGCGGTCAGGCCCGGTTCGGACAACTGCGCACGGGTGAGACCGGCCCGCTCGATGCCGGTCCGGCCCGTGGTCAGGTCGTCGTCGACGCCCGACTCCAGGTAGTGCCGAACCCCCATCATGCTGAACCAGATCAGCAGCGCCAGCCCGATCGCGAGCACCGCGATGCTGCTCAGCGCCAGCGTCGCGCGCATCGCGACGATGTGCGGACGCTTGCGCTCGCACGTGTTCCCGCGCCGGCGCAGTCGTCCGCCCGCTCGCCCCTTCGACCCGCCCACGTCGCTCCGCCCCTCGTTCCCGCCGATCCCGCCCGTCACGCCCCGTAGTCCGCCGGCCGGAGCCCGTACCCCATGCCCCGTCGCGTCGTGATCAGCGGCGGCCCGTCCGGCACCAGCGGGTCGAGCTTGCGACGCAGATAGCTGATGTACGTCTCGACCACCGTGGACTCCACGACGTGCTCGTATTTCCACACCTCGCGCAGCAGTTGCTCCTTCGGCACGATCCGGTCGCCGTGCCGGATCAGGTGGCGCAGGAGCGCGAACTCGGTCGGGGTCAGTTCCACGCCGCGTCCGCCCCGGCGCGCGGTGTACGTCGCCTCGTCCAACTCCAGGTCGCCGTGCCGCAGTACGGGCGGACGCGCGAGCGGCGGCGCGCTCTCGTCCGGCGTCGGCCGGGTGCGCCGCAGCACCGCGCGTGTCCGCGCGACCAGCTCGTCCACATTGAACGGCTTGGTGATGTAGTCGTCGCCGCCGAGGGTGAGCCCCTTGACGACATCCGCGGGGGCGTCGCGGGCGGTGAGGAACACGACGGCGATCTCCGGCCGTTCGGCGCGCAGTATGCGGCACACCTGGCGTCCGTCGCCGTCCGGGAGCGAGATGTCCAGCAGCACGACGTCGGGCCGCACGCTGCGCGCGGCGGCGAGGGCGGCGTGCACACCGTCCGCCGTGGCCACCTCGAAGCCGTGGAACCGCAGGGTGATGGCGAGGACGTCGGTGATGCTCGGCTCGTCCTCGACGATCAGGACCGTGGCGCCCGCGCGCGGCTGACTGCTGTTCATGTCCCCAGTATCCGGCGGAAGTTTGCGGAACTTCGGAGGACTGCTTGTGAGCTTCCTGTGAGTGCGCCGGCCGCCCGCCGCGGCGCCCGCCCGGCCGCCGAGTCTGGCCTCAGGACGCACGACCGGGCCACGAGGCCCGCACGAGGAAGGAACGGCTATGGCGGCTTGGGCGCGATGGTGTCTCGATCACCGGTGGGCGGTGGTCCTGCTGTGGGTGGCCGCGCTGTTCGGAACCGTCGCGGCGAGCGTGACGGCGGGCAGTGCGTACTCCAACGTGTTCAAGATCCCCGGAACCGAGTCGTCGACCGCGTACGAGCGCCTGCAGAAAGCCTTTCCCGACGCGGCCGGCGACGTGGACAACGTGGTGTGGCAGACCGAGCGCGGCACCGTGCACGACCCGGCGGTACGCGAGCGGATGACCGCGCTGCTCGCCGACATCGCGCGCATGCCCGACGTCGGTCGTGTGGTCGGCCCGTACGACCCGGACGGCGCCGAGCAGGTCGGCGCCGACGGCCGGATCGCGTTCGCGCAGGTGACCTTCGTCAAGCAGCAGTTCGAGCTGGACACCGAGAATCTCAAGCACCTGATCGAGCGCGCCGAACAGGCCCGCGCGCCCGGGCTGCGCGTCGAACTCGGCGGACCCGCGATCGAGGCCGCCCAGGAGCCTCCGGCCGGGCTGGCCGAGGCGGTGGGCATCGTCGCGGCGGGCATCATCCTCTTCCTCGCCTTCGGATCGCTGTTCGCGATGCTGCTCCCGCTGGTCAGCGGGGTGTTCGCGGTCGGCACCGGGATCTCCACGGTCGTCCTGCTCAGCCACGTCACCGACATCCCGGAGACCGCCACGCTGTTGGGCAGCCTGATCGGGCTGGGTGTGGGCATCGACTACGCCCTGTTCATCGTGACGCGACACCGCAACGGCCTCAAGGCGGGCCTCTCCCCCAAGGAGGCCGCGGTACGGGCACTGGACACCTCCGGGCGGGCCGTCGTGTTCGCGGGCGGCACGGTGTGCGTCGCGTTGCTCGCGCTGTTCACCGTCGACATCACCCTGTTCGACGGAATCGCGATCAGCACCACCCTCGTCGTGGTGCTCAGCGTGCTCGCGTCCGCCACCCTGCTGCCCGCACTGCTCGGACTGCTCGGCACGCGCGCGCTCAGCCGCCGCGAACGCCGGACACTGGCCGCGGCGTCCGCCGCCGGCGCCCCGCGCGGCGAGGAGGCCGGACGCGCCGCGCTGCGCTGGGCGAGCCTGGTGCAACGCCGGCCCCGCCTCCTCGGCCTCGTCGCACTGGTCGTCATGGGGGCGCTGTCGGTGCCCGCCCTCTCGCTCCGCCTCGGCACCAACGACCAAGGCAACCAGCCGACTTCGCAGACCGTCCGGCAGGCGTACGACCTGCTCGCCAAGGGTTTCGGCCCCGGCTTCAACGGCCCGCTGCTGATGGTCGCCGAGCTCGACGGCGCGCGGGACCGGCAGGCGCTGGACACCCTGATCACCGAGGTGCGCCGTACCCCCGGTGTCGTGCGCGTCGTCGAGGCCCCGGTGCCCGCCGACGCCCGCGGCCTCGCCGCGGATACCCGGGTCGTACAGGTCGTGCCCGCGACGTCCCCGCAGGCCGAGGCGACCGACAAGCTGATCGACACGTTGCGTGACAAGACCGTCCCCGCCGCCGCGAAGGACAGCACGCTCAAGGTCCACATCGGCGGCGAGACCGCGCTGCAGAAGGACTTCGCCGCCGTGGTCGGCGACCGCATGCCGGGCTTCATCGCCCTGATCGTGGGGCTGGGCGCCCTGCTCATGCTGGTCGCGTTCCGCAGCCTGCTGGTGCCGCTGACCGCCGCGCTGATGAACCTGATCGCCGCGTGCGCGTCGTTCGGCCTGCTGGTCGCGATCTTCCAGTGGGGCTGGGGCATGGACCTGATGGGGCTCGGCAAGGAGGGGCCGATCATCTCCTTCCTGCCGGTGATCATGCTGCCGCTGCTGTTCGGGCTGTCGATGGACTACCAGGTGTTCCTGGTCAGCCGCATGCACGAGGAATGGCTGCACACCGGCGACAACGCCCGTGCGGTACGCGTGGGCCAGGCCGGGACCGGGCGGGTGATCAACTCGGCCGCGCTCATCATGATCTTCGTATTCGGCTCGTTCATCCTCAGCGGCGACCGCGGCGGCATGATGGCCGGCCTCGGCCTGGCGGGCGCGGTCGCGCTGGACGCGTTCATCCTGCGCATGCTGCTCGTGCCCGCCATGATGCACGTCCTGGGCCGCGCCAACTGGTGGCTGCCCGCGTGGCTCGACAAGGTGCTGCCGCACCTGGCGGTGGACCCGCCCGACCGGCCCGCCGGCGACGCCCCCGGCACCGCCGGGGACACCGCGGAGAAGGTGCTGACGCCCAGCCGATAGGCAACGGGGCGGGGTCGATCCGCCCGGTGCCCGGCGTACACGTAAGACGACAAGAACCGCCCGCACGCCCGACAACGGGCGTGCGGGATCGGTCGTGATCGGTCGATGAACGGCCCCGGATTGGAGATCGGCCGGCTTGTTGTTACCTTTGAGACAGCTCGGTCGCTGATGCATCCCCCGTCTTCAGCGGCCGGGCCTCTCACTTTTCCGGGGTCTTTTCCCGTTTTTGTCCCGAGGGCTTTTTCCGCCGCCCCGCACCGGAATGTCCGTATGCGTCGATCGCCGGACGAGGTGGCTCTCCCGGGCCGAAGTCAGCGCTGCGCGGTGGCCGATCCCGAACGGAGCAGCTTGGTCGAGCCGTCCTTGGAAGCCAGTTCGGCGACGGCGGACCAGCCCTGGATATCCTTGGGCACGCGCACGCGCGGACTGTCGCAGCGACCCTCGGCGTCCTTGGGTTCGACGGTGCAGGTCACCCGCAGCGTGTTGCCGCCCGGCTGGAGAACGCTCATCACCAGCAACAGCGGGTCGGGCGTGGGGTTTCGGTAGTAGACCCGGCCCCAGGCCTCCGAGCCGTCGCGCTCGACGCAGGTCTGCGCGCGCACCCCCTGGGGGCCGTCGACCGCCTTGCCGCACACGCTTTCCGTGCCCACGACCGGCAAAGTACCGGCCGTGGCCGAGGACTTCGCGGTGGGCTTGCCGCCGATCAGCTCCAGCAGCCCGGCCGAACCGGCCCGATCGCGGTCGCCGACACCGTTGCCGAACTCGGCCGCCTTGGCGGCGCTCGGGCGGGTGGTCGGCCCCGAGTCGGCGGTGTGGCGGCCCTTGTCCGGGCCCGCCGAGTCCGCGGAGGCGGCGGCGAGCGGGACGATCAGGCACAGACCCACGACCGCGCCCAGGGCCACCGTGCGGATGTGACCCGTGCGTGGGCGCTGCATGGTGTCTCCTAGCGCGCGAAGCCCCCTCCGCACGCTCCCCGACGATGGGGATCCGGGTGCGGAACGGGGCCGGAATGATCGGCGCGCCGAGCCTATCGCGCCGCCACGACGTGCAGCGATCACCACATGTTGCGGTTACGCCACAACGATCACTCCATCGCGTGACGGCGCGCCTTCGATCAGGCTCTGGGCCCGGCGTGTTGGCAGGTGTCCACGAGCGTGCGGACCAGGTCGGCCACGGCCGGCAACCATGGTCCGCCGGCCGTCGGATCCCCGGAGGGAGCCGGTGGCCGGGCCCAACGCAACAGGCCGCCCTGCACTCGGGACGGCGGCAGCGCGAGGTAGCCGCCGTCCCCGTGAAAGCGCAGGGTCGAGGGCACCGTGCCGTACCGATCGAGGCCGTATCGGTCCAGCAACTCACCCAGTTCGCCCAACTCGTATGGCTCAACCAGGAACGCGTAGCGGCCCGGCGCGGCGACGACCGGACCGGTACGCACACCGAGCCGGGCGAGTTGGTCGAGCGAGCGGGCACCGGCTTCCGACGGCACGCTCAACGCCGCCACCCGCCCACCCGTCGCCAGGATCACCGACGCGTCCGGGGTCTGCTGCCACCACCAGCGCGCCATGCGCTCGTCACATGTGGCCGCGAGCAGGGGAGGTTCACCCGGATGGGCGCCCGGCACGCGGCAATCGGTCGCACCACAACGACACACGCCCGACCAGCGGTCGTATCCGACGCCGGGAACCACCGGCCAGCGCCATCTCGCACACGTCAGCACGGCCGACATCAATGCGGTGCGTTCCCTCCGTCGTCTTCCGAGGATCTCGCGCAGCATGCGCTCGTTCCTTTCCGTGAACGTGGAAGCACTATGCGTGATACTCAGGTACTCCGCAGCCGACCACGAGGAGGCCGCTTGGCGGCACATGGCGCGAGGTGGCGCAGGGGTGGCGAATTACGGCGCCCGGTACGGGTGTTGCCCTCGCGGATCGGGCCTCGGGCGGGAGATGGGGGCTCCCGAGCGGACCGTTGTGCCATCCGTTGCTGCGGTTTGCGCTGCGGTTCGGTCTGTTGGTCTCTGCCTGGCCCGGCACCGCGTCCGATGCGACGCCGCGACTGTTCCAGCACTCCTCACCGAGGACGACGAACAGCCGGCCCTCGGAGGTTCCGCAGATCTCACGAGACCGCGATCACAGGGTCCTTGAGCATACCCGCGATGTGGCTCTCTTCCGTTGTACCCCCATCGTCCGCGACCTTCACGCCGCCGCGCCGCGGGGTTGGGCAGGACGGGTGGAACCGGCCGGCATTCGGGTCGGCTCGTAGGATCACGCCATGGCGGAGCACACGACCGGCACACCGACCGGCGACACGGCCGTGGTGATCCCGGCATACGACGAGGCACAGCGCATCTCGGCCACGGTCGAGGCGGCACGATCGATCGCCGGCGTGGATCTCGTGGTGGTGGTGGACGACGGCTGCACCGACGACACCGGTACCGCGGCGCGCGTCGCCGGCGCCGTGATCGCCCGGCACGGGCGCAATCGCGGCAAGGCCGCGGCGATGGAGACCGGGGCGGCCGTGGTCGCCGCGATCGACGTGCGTGAGGGCCGGGAGCAGCCGCGCCACCTGCTGTTCCTGGACGCCGACCTGGAGCGTACGGCCGCCGCCGCGGCACCCCTGATCGACCCGGTACGAGCCGGGACGGCGGCGATGACCATCGCGGTGCTGCCGCCGCAACTGCGGGCCGGCGGCGGGCGCGGGTTCGTCGTCCGGGCCGCCCGGGACGGGATCGCCCGGGCCTGCGGGTTCACCGCGACCCAGCCGCTTTCCGGCCAGCGCTGCCTGACCCGAGAGGCGTTCGAGGCCGCGCTGCCGCTCGCGGCCGGCTTCGGCGTCGAGACCGGACTGACCATCGACCTGGTCCGCGAGGGGTTCGCGGTCGAGGAGGTCGAGGTCGAACTGCACCACCGGGTGACCGGAACCGACTTCGCCGCGCAGCGCCATCGGGCCCGGCAGTACGCGCACGTGGCCCGAGCGTTGGCCGAGCGCGGCGCGGCCGGGGCGTTGCCGGGGGCGATCCGCGGTCGTGGCTGAAACGGTGACGCCACGGCCCGGCACGGAGCGTCGCCCGTCGATGTTTCACGTGGAACACCCGTTTGGGCGTGTCGCGCTCGGCCTGACGGCACTGGCGATCGCGCTGCTCCTGGCGGCCGGGCTGCTGGGGCCCTCGGCCGCACAACCGCCGATGCCGGGCGGGCCGTCCTGGCTGCCGCCGTATCACCGCGACGCCCGGCCCGGCGCCGGTGTGGTGACCGCGCTGCTGCTCTCGGCGGCGCTGTCGGGCGCGCTCGGGCTGGGCATGGCGATGCGCGAGCTGCGCCGGGGCTGGGCGCCGGATCCGGGCCGGCTCACCCTCGCCGGGGCGGTCGCCGCGCTCGCGGTGGTGTGCGTACCGCCGATGGGCTCGGCCGACCACCTCGTGTACGCCGCGTACGGCCGGCTCGCGGCCGGCGGCGGCGACCCCTACCGGGACACCGCCGCGACGCTGGTGCGGGACGGGGATCCGGTCGGCGTCGCGGTCGAGGCGCCGTGGACGGACGTGCCGTCCGTGTACGGGCCGGTGGCGACCGCCGAGCAGTGGCTCGCGGCCCGGATCGGCGGGACCTCGGTGCACACGATCGTGCTGGTGCTGACCCTGCTCGGAGCGGCCGCGTTCGTGCTGACCGGACTGCTGCTCCAGCGCGCGGCCGGCCCGGACCGGGGCGCCCGGGCCCGGGTGGCGATGCTGTGGTCGCTCAATCCGCTGCTGCTGTTCGTGGCGGTCAACGCGGGCCACCTGGACGCGTTCGCGCTGGTGTTCGCGGTCGGCGCGCTGCTCGCGGTGCGCCGCTCCCCCGCGCTCGCGGGCGTCCTGGTCGGCTTGGCCTGCGCGGCGAAGATCTCGCTGGGGCTGTACGTGTTGGCACTGGCCTGGGGCCTGCGTGGTCGCCCGCGCGCGCTCGCCGCGCTGATCGGGTCGGCGCTGGCGGTCGGGATCGCCACATATCTGCCGGTCGGCCTCGGCGCGTTCGATCAGATGCGCGAGAACAGCAGACTGGTCTCCCTCGCGGTGCCGCTGCGGCTGGTGCTGGGGCCGCTGGAGTCGGCCCTGGGGCACGACCCCGCCCGCACCGTGATCGGCCTGCTCGGCTGGCTGCTGGCCGCGGCGGTGGTATGGCTGCTGGCCCGCACCGCCGCCCGGGCCCGGCCCGCGGCGATGGACCGCGTGACGCGCGACAGCGCCGCCGCGGCCGCGCTGTTGTCCCTGGCCTGGCTGCTGACCACGCCGTACAGCCTGCCCTGGTACGACGTCGCCGCCTGGGCACCGCTCGTGCTGCTCGCGCCGTCCGCGCTCGACGGGCTGCTGCTGGCCCGCAGCACGCTTTTGGTGTGCGCGTACATTCCCGGCCGGGTGGTTCCGCTGCCGGACGTGGTGGACACCCTCCAGCGCACCCTGCGCGGCACCGTCGGTCCGTGGGCGGGCGCGGCCATCCTGGTCGCGGTGGTGCTGGTCAGTCGGCGTGCGGGCGGGCCTCCGCGGCTGCGATCACCGCGATCGCCAGCGGCGCCGCGATGGTGAGCGCGACCGCCGGGATCTGGATGCCGGAGTCGTTCACCGCGTAGCCGACCACCGCGGTCAGCCAGCACGCGAGCAGCGTCGAACGCAGCCACGGCACGGCCGCGAAGGAGCGCTCCAGGGCGGGCGCCCGCCACTTCGCGGGATCGCGCAGGGCGAGCACGAGCAGCACGAACACGACCGGGATGATCAGCGTGAACGGCGTGGTGAACGAGTGCAGGTTGCCCATGATCTTGCGGTGCAGCGTGTCGCCGGCGTCGCCGTCGACGAGCTCCTGGACGAACCGGCCCAGGTGCGAGCGGCTCGCCGCCGGGCGCCGCCAGTCCAGCACGGCGATGGTGCCGATCACCACGACCGCGCCCAGGCCGACCAGGCCGACCTTGGCCCACGAGATCCGGGTTCCGGTGAGCAGCAGGCCGAGCACCGCCAGTCCCGGGATCAGCGCGAGCACGCCACCGAAGTCGCTGCCGAACGCGGGCCAGCCGTCGGCCACCACCGCGACCGCGCCCACCACGACCAGCACCGCGACCGCCGCCCGCCGCCGGCCGGCCGCGAGCAGCCGGCCCGTCGGCCACGCGACGGCGAGCAGGACGGCCATCGCGAAGATCGTCCAGGCGACGTTGCCGAAGCCGTAGAACCGGCCCGCGACCAGCGGGGACAGCCCGAACAGGGTGTTCGGTTGCAGCGGTGAACCGGCCATGACGTCGCCGGCCAGGATCACGGCGGTCGCCGCGGCGACCACGCCGGCCGGGCCGTAGGGGTGCCGTCGCCAGGGGCCGAGCAGGGCCGCTGCCGCGAGCACGGCGGCGAACGCCACGGTGAGCCCGAGCAGCGCCCAGGCCGGGTCGCCGGCCTGCTCCCACGGCACCAGGCCGACCAGGAACGATCCGCCGGGAACGGCGCCGAAGAACACCCCGATCCCGGTCGCGGCGCGTATCACCGCGCGCCGGGCCCGGGTCCGGCCGCCGCGGCCGAACCGCACGGCAAGCCACAGCGCGAGCGCCGCGAGCACGATCGGCAGCAGGGTGAGCCAGGTGAAGAAGTACCAGACCTCGCGCACCGTGCGCGATGCCTGCGCGCCCACGTCGAACAGGCGCAACTCGTCGATCGCGGTGCTCCCGGAGGGGCCGGCCGCCCGGGTGTAGACCGCGCCGACCAGTTCGCTCGGCGCGTCGATGCCCAGCGGCGCGAGCAGGCTGGGGGCCAGGTCGGTGAGCTGGACCAGACCGTCGTCGCGGGTCGAGGTCGCGGTCAGGTAGCCGGAGGAGAATCTCGTGTCCGACGCGGTGCCCGGCCCGCTCGCCAACAGCGCGCGCAGGTGCGGGGTGCCGGTGTCGTCGGCGAGGCCGGCCACCACGAGTTGTGTGCGCGGCGGCAGCGCGGCGCCGATCCGGGCCACCTGCGCGTCCACCGCCCGCAGCCGCTGCACGCGGTCGACGCCGGGTCCGGTCAGGCCGCCGAGGTCGACCAGGGTCAGCGCGGAGCGTTCGATCAGCGCGCTGTCCACGGCGTTCGGGTCCGGCAGGTAGGCGCCGCGCACCCGGCCGGTCGGGTCGGCGCTCGCGTAGGCCGCGCCGGGGCCGACCGAGGTGACCACCCGGCCGCGCTCGGCGACCGAGGCGGCGAGTTGCCCGTACCTCGGGTTGTAGCCGAACGAGTCGTTGCGCTTGACGATCGCGCGCATGTTCGGCACCGTCGCCGAGCCGTCCGGAGCCAGGGTCGGCGGCAGCGGCTCGGCACACGGCTCGCCGCTCCCGGCACCGGTCCGGGCATCCGTCGAGCGGGCACCCGAGCCGGCGGTGAGCCACCCGTCGACCGGGCACGCGCGCGGATGCACGGTGCGCACCGACATCGCGGCCGAGCTCGCGTGCCCGGCCAGCGCGGCCAACCCCGGGGTGCGCCCGGCGTCGATGTCGGCCCAGGTCAGGCCCGGTATCCCGAGCAGGACGACATGGTCGGCGGCGGCCGGACGAGCGGGTGCGGCGCCGGCCGACCCGGGCAGCGCCGAGAGCGCGAGCACCGCCGTGAGCACGGCGAGCAGCAACCGGAGGGGACGTGCGATCACGGGTGCCTGCTCCTCGACGTACGCGGCCTACACGGGGACGGATGGTCGCCCAAGGCTATGCGTCCGCGCCCGCCCGCACGTTCAGGGCAGCAGGCCCGCCGCGTACGCCGCCGCGGTCGCGGCGCCCATCACCACCTTCACCGGTCGGCCCAGCGACGCGGCCGCCGCGGCCACGTCCTCGTACTCCGGCTGGGCGTTGACCACCCTGCCCTCGAACATCGCGGTCTTGACCCGCACCGGCAGGCCCTCCACCCGCACCGTGCCGAACTCGCGGGCCAGCGCCCGCTTGGCCACCGGAACGATCCGCGCCCCTATCGTCGAGGTCTCCAGGAACACCGTGTGCAGCGCCGCGTCCACCCGGTCCGCCGGGACCAGGACGCACAGCGTATGGGCGGGACGACCCTTCTTCATCAGGATCGGCACCAGCCACGCGTCGCCCGCGCCGATCGCGAGGAGCTTGCCGAGCACCGCGGGCCACAGCCGCGGATCGAGATCGTCCACGTTGGTCTCGATCAGCACGTCCTCGCCGGTCGGGCGCACGCGCTCCGCCTCGTGCCGCTCCCCGAGCACGACCCGCAGGATGTTGGGCACCTCCTCGACCCGTCGGCTGCCCGCGCCGGTCCCGGACGCGGTGATCCGCAGGGCCGGCATCGGCCCCCAGCTCCGGCACACCGCCGTGAGCAGGGCCGCGCCGGTGGGGGTGCACATCTCGTACGGGGCCGGGCCCGCGTAGACCGGCGCCGCGGCCACCCGCATCAGTTCGAGCACGGCCGGGACCGGCACCGGCAGGACGCCGTGCGCGGCCCGCACACTGCCGTTCCCGAGCGCGACCGGCGAGCCGACCGCGTCCTCGATGCCCAGCGCGTGCAGCGCGGTACACGTGCCGACCACGTCGGCGATCGCGTCCAACGCGCCGACCTCGTGGAAGTGCACCTCCTCGGGCAGACACCGGTGCGCGCGGGCCTCGGCGTGCGCGAGCCGATCGAACACGTCGTGCGCGCGGGCGTGCACGGGTTCCGCCAGGTCGGCGCGATCGAGCAGGTCGCGGACGTCGTGCCAGGTGCGGTGCACGTGGCTGTGCACGGTCTTGACCCGGGCGCGGGTCGCGGCGATCCCGTGTCGGTCGGTGCGTTCGGCGGTGATCAGAATCGGTTCGACGCCCACCGCGTCGACGGCTTGCTGGACGGCCTCCAGCGGAGCTCCGGCGTCGATCAGGGCCCCGAGCAGCATGTCGCCGCTCGCACCGGCCTGGCACTGGAACCATGCGATTGCCACGCGGATACCTCCCGTCGCGGCCACTGTCGCAGCCGATCGCGGGTCCCGCCGGGAAACCGACGAAGCGACCGAAAGCGACCGCTTTCTTGCACTTGGGTTCCCGTGTGCTTCGGCGTTCGTGGCTACGTGCTTCGGCGTTCGTGGCTACCGGGTCCCGGCGCTCCGCGCCGCCCCGACCGACCGCGCCACCCGGGCCGCGAACACGCCCGCGCCGAAGCCGTTGTCGATGTTGACCACCGCGACCCCGGGCGCGCACGAGTTGAGCATCGCCAGCAGCGCCGCGAGCCCGCCGAAGGACGCCCCGTAGCCCACGCTGGTGGGCACCGCGAGCACCGGCACCGACACCAGGCCCGCCACCACGCTGGGCAACGCGCCCTCCATGCCCGCGACCACGATCAGACAGTCCGCCGCGTCGAGTTCGGCGTGCACCGCGAGCAGCCGGTGGATGCCGGCCACGCCCACGTCCTCGATCCGCTCCACGTCGGCGCCGAACAGGCGCGCGGTGAACGCCGCCTCGCCCGCCACCGCCGCGTCCGAGGTGCCCGCCGAGACCACCCGGACCAGGCCGCGCGGGGTGGGCGGCGTGCCCACCGCGACACACGTGCCGCTGTCGTCGGTGTACGCCTCGCCGGGGAACGCCGTGCGCACCGCGTCCACCACGGCTGCCGAGGCGCGGGTGGCGAACGCGGGCCGCCCGCCCGCCTCGCGCAACCGGCGGAAGAGCGCGACGGTCTGCTCGGGTGTCTTCCCGGCCGCGAAGACCACCTCGGGATCACCGGTGCGCAGCGCCCGGTGGGTGTCCACCCGGGCGAATCCCAGATCCGCGAAGCCCGCCGTGGGCCCGCGCACGAGGTCGTCGAGCGCCTCGTCCACGCCCGCCTCCCCGGCGGCCACGCGGTCGAGCAATTCCCTTACCTCGGCCCGGTCCACTGCCCCGATCGTAACCTCCACCGGAACGACCGCGTCCGACACGGCAGTTGGCAGCGGGCGCCGGGTCGCCCGCGGGCCGGCCAGGAGACCGCTAGGAGACCGGGACCAACGCGTCCTCGCGCCAGCGCAGCGTCTTCTCGAAGCGCAGCACCGCGCCGCGCCGCGGATGGTTGCTCAGTTGCACGTGGTCGGTCATCGCCCGGATCAGCATCAACCCGCGACCGTTCTCGGCGCCCGGGCCGACGTTCACCGCCGAGCCGCGCAGCCGGTCCATCGGAAAGCCCGGACCGCCGTCGATGATCTCGACCCGACAACAGTCACCGGTGATGCCCGCGCGAATCTGGTATTCCGAATACGGCCCGCCCCGGGCGTGCTCGACCACATTCGCGCACGCCTCGGACAATGCGAGGCCGATCTCCATCGCGATCTCGCGATCCACCCCCGCCGTCTCCATCGCACCGACCAATAGCCGGCGCGCCATCGGCACGCTCGCCGTATCCCGTGGCAGGTGGACAGTCCACCTCATGTCCATGAGCGGCCTTTCGACATCTCTGGGAGTCCGGCTGTATCCGGCGGATCACACACCTGGTTTTATTGCCGCCGCTTGGTCCCTGTATGCGCACATCACTTGATCGGTCGTCAATACCCCGTAAAGACGATTCGTTCGGCCGCATCGTGGGGACATCATGTGCTCGCCCCGACCGGTGCCGGTTCGCCGGCCGTGATCATCGGCCATTCCCGGCCCCGGGCACGACGGGCCGGCGCGCGATGAGACGATGGGGCGTCATGCAGGCCGTGTCCGTACCTTTCCGCGCCGTGCGCGCCGCCGTCTTCGCGGCGGTATGCGCCGCGCTCGCGGCATGCGGTCACGCGTGGATGTCGACCGAGCCGCTGCCGCTGTGGGCGCCCGTCGCCGGCTTCGCCGCGGTGTTCGTCTCGGCCTTCGCCGGAGCGGGTCGACAGCGCTCCTTCGCCGCGATCACCACGCTGCTCGCGGCGGCCCAACTCGCGCTGCACACCCTGTTCGCCGCCGCGGCGAGCGCCGCGACGCCCGGCCCTTCGGCCGCGGCCGGCGGCTCGGGGTCGAGCACGCTGCTGGATCGACTGCTGTGCGGCCCGCGCGACTCCACCGGGCACATCCTGCTGCCCAACGGCTGGACGCCCGAGCAGATCATCCGAAACGCCCGGGTGGACCCCACGCTGTTCCCGCAGGAGCCGCCGGCCGGGCACCACCACATGGGCGGCTCGGGCCCGCTGCTGCTCGACGGCGGCGCGGGCATGGTGTGCGCGCACCTCGGGGCGGCCCTGCTCACCGGCTGGTGGCTGCGGCGCGGCGAGGCCGCGCTGTTCGCCCTGCTCGGCTTGGCCGCGGCGCCGCTGCGGATCGTGCTGGCGGTACTCCGCGGCTTGGTCGTCCCGGTCCTCGAGACCCCGGGCGGCATCCGGCGGACCGGCTCGGACCCGGACCTGACGACACATCAGACGCTGCTTCGGCACGCGGTGACCCGGCGCGGCCCGCCGGCGGAGTACGCGCTCGCCTGCTGATCCGCTCTCGACCGGGTGTCGGATCGGCGGTGGCGCGCGTCCGCCCTCCTGCCGTCCCCTCCCGGACCGAGGCCGCCCCCGTGCGCCCTCGGCCGGATCACCCATGGAGCAGACACCCCATGACCATGACCACCACGCGCCGCCGGCTGTCCGTGATAGCCGCCTCGGCCGGCGCCGGCATCCTCGTCTTCGCCGGCTCGGCCTCCGCGCACGTGACCGTGCAGCCGGGCACCGCCGAGCAGGGTTCGTACGCCAAGGTCGCCTTCCGGGTCCCCAACGAGCGCGACGACGCGGGGACCACCAAGCTCGAGATCACCCTGCCCGCCGACAAGCCGCTCACGTCGGTACAGACCCGGGCGATGGCGGGCTGGAAGGCCGAGGTCGAGAAGACCAAGCTGGCCACGCCGATCGACAACCACGGCAAGCCGCTGACCGAGGTGGTCTCCAAGATCACCTGGACCGCGGACGCCGGCACCCGGGTGAACCCGGGCACGTTCGAGGACTTCGAGGTGTCCATGGGCAAGCTGCCCACCGACACCGACAAGCTCGTCTTCAAGGCCGTGCAGACCTACGACAGCGGCGAGGTCGTGCGCTGGATCGACCTGGCCGGCGCGGACGGCAAGGAGCCGCAGTACCCCGCGCCGGCGCTCAAGCTCACCGCCAAGGCGGGTGCCGGCACCACGCCGGCCGCCGCCTCGGCCAAGCCCTCGACCGACGCCAAGGCCTCGACCGATGCCAAGGCGTCCGTCGCCGCGGTCGCCGAGGACAAGAGCGACGACTCGACGGCGCGCACGCTCGGCGTGGTCGGCATCGTGGTCGGCGTGCTGGGCCTGGGCGCCGGCGTGTTCGCCGTCCTGCGCGCCTCGCGTCGGGGCACCTCCGCCTGATCGTCGGTCCGCCCGGACCGAGGTCTCGCACCGCGGTCTCGGACGTGAACTTCCCGGCCCGGGCGCCGGCACCGCATCGATCGGTGCCGGCCGCCCGGGCCACCGGGCCCGCGCCGGCGCCGAACCCGTCGGCCACGAGCCCTCGGCAGCAACGACCTGGAGAACGATGAGCAACGCAACGCAGTCCCCGGTCCGGGGCCGTCGTACCGGCCTCCGCCTCGCCGCGCTGGTCGCGGCCGGGCTGCTCCTGGCCACGGGGTGCGGTGACTCCGACAAGTCCGACAACGGCTCGCCGGTGAAGGTGCGCGAGGCGAACTCGAAGTACAAGGGCATCGCCGTCGACCCGCCGTGGAGCAAGCCGGAACTCACCCTGACCGACACCTCCGGGCAGCCGTACGACTTCCGGGCCAAGACCGCCGGGCGCACCACGCTGCTGTACTTCGGCTACACGCACTGCCCGGACGCGTGCCCCACGGTCATGGGCGACATCGTGCGCGCGCTGGGCAAGCTGCCCGCGCCGGACCGGGCCACCGTGGACGTGGTGTTCGTGACCACCGACCCGGAGCGCGACACCCAGGCGGCGCTGCGCGAATGGCTCGACTCGCTGGACAAGTCCTTCGTCGGCCTGACCGGCCCGTTCGACAAGATCCAGGCCGCCGCGCGCCAGGTCGGGGTCTCCATCGAGCCGCCGACCACCGGCCCGGACGGCAAGGTGGTGAGCACCCACGGCACCCAGGTGATCGCGTTCGCCCCCAACAACGAGGGACCGGTCATGTACAGCGCGAGCAGCGGACTGCTGCCGGACGGCACCCCGAACGGGAACTCGTCCGACGACTTCGCCCATGACCTGCCGCTGCTGATCCACCCCGAGGACGCCAAGAAGTGAAGCTCTTCCCCCTCCCCCGCAAGGCCGTACCACTCGCCGTCGGCGGCATGCTCGCGCTCGGGATCGGCGGTGTGCTGGTGGCCTGCGCCGACTCCGGGTCCTCCGACGCGGCCGACCGCGAGGCCGCCGCGCCGGCGAACGCGGGCGCCGCCAAGGGCACGCCGAAGTTGCGCATCGTCGACCCGTACATCCCGCAGCCCTCGTCGACGGACGTCGCGGCGGGCTACCTGATCGTGCAGAACGACGGCGACACCGCCGACCGGCTGCTCTCGGTGGCCAGCCCGCTGTCCGGCGAGGTGATGCTGCACCAGACCAGCGGCAACTCGATGCGGCACATCCCGGGTCTGGACGTGCCCGCGCACGGCAAGGGCGTGCTGGCGCGCGGCGGCGCCCACATCATGTTCATGAACCCGAACAAGGCCGTGAAGAAGGGCGACACCGTGCCGCTCACGCTGACCTTCCAGCAGACCGGGCCGGTCACCGTACAGGTGCCCGTGCTCGGGGTGACCGAACGCCCCGGAGACGCCCCGGCCGCGGGCGCGCCCGGGTCGAACACACCCGGTTCGAACGCACCGGGCTCGACCACGCCGGCACCGGCCGCCTCGTCGGCCGCGCCCGCGGCGGTCGCGCCCTCGGCCGAACAACCGGGCCATGCGGGTCACTGACCCGGCCGGCCGCCCGGCCGCCGTCCCGACACCGCCCCCGGCCCGAGCCGCGCGCGGGCCGGCCCGCCGCGCGCTCACGTGGCTGCTCGCGCTGCCGCTGCTGCTCGCCGCGCTCGTGCTCGGCGGGGCCGGGGTCGCGTCCGCGCACGCCGTCCTCCAGTCGTCCAACCCGGCGTCCGGCTCGACGCTGACGAGCGCGCCCGCGACGGTCACGCTCCGGTTCAGCGAGGGCGTCGAGATCGGGCTCGGCGGGGTCAAGGTGTTCGACCCCAGCGGCACCCGGGTGGACAACAACCAGACCAAGCACGGTCCGGACGGCGACACCAGCGTGGTCACCCCGCTCCGGGGCGGCCTGCCGACCGGCACCTACACGGTCGCCTGGCGCGCGGTCTCGGCCGACTCGCACCCGATCTCCGGCGCGTTCACGTTCAACATCGGCCAGGCCTCCGGCGGCGTCCGGGTCTCCGACCTGACCGACCAAGGCTCCACCGCGACCGACGTGCTGGAGCGGGCCTCGACCGGGGTCGCCTACCTGTCCTTCGCGGTGCTCGGCGGCGCGGTGCTGTTCCTGCTGATCGCCCGGCCCGCCGCGGTCGGCCGGTTCCGGGTCTGGCTGCTGCTGTCCGGCGCGTGGGGCGGGCTGCTGCTGTCCTCGCTCGCGGTGCTGATGCTGCACGGCCCGAACGCGTCCGGTCTGGGCCTGTCCTCGGCGTTCGACGCGGACGTGCTGCGCGCGACGCTGGACACCAAGCTGGGCAAGGCGATCGCGGCCCGGGTGCTGCTGCTGGGCGCGGCCGGCGCGCTGCTCGGCTGGCTGATCGCCTCGCTCGCGCACTCGACCGATCGCACTCGGCGCGTACTGGGCGGCGTCTGGGCGGTGTTGTGCACCGCGATCGCGATCACCTGGCCGATCGCCGACCACGCGTCGGTGGGCCGCCAGGTGGAAGTGGCGATGGCCGCGGACACGCTGCACCTGCTCGCGATGTCCACCTGGCTGGGCGGGCTCGCGATCGTGGTCACCCTGATCGTGCGGCCGGGCGAGCCGGCACCGGAGGCGGGCCTGGACGTGCCGACGGTGCGGGTCTTCTCCCGGACCGCGTTCGTCTCGGTCTGCGTCCTGGTGGCGACGGGGCTGTACGCGAGCTGGCGTCAGGTGGGTTCCTTCGCCGCGCTGTTCGACACCACGTTCGGCCTGCTGCTGGTCTTCAAGGTCGACCTGGTGCTGCTCATGCTGGCCGGCGCCTGGGTCTCCCGGCGCTGGCTGATGCGACAGTTGGCGGTGGCCGGGAAGTCCCCCATCGGCAAGAGCACCGCCGGGAAGCCGAAGTGGGCCGTGCTGCGCAAGGCGGTCGCGATCGAGGCGGCGCTGGCGATCGCGGTGCTCGGCGTCACCACGGTGCTCACCGACACCGAACCGGGCCGCACCGCGCACGAGCGCAAACAATCCGAGACGGCGGGCCCGGTCAGCCGCAGCGTCCCGTTCGACGCCGGGGGCGCCGCGGGCAAGGGCAAGCTCGACGTCACGGTCGATCCGGCCCGGGTCGGCCCCAACGAGTTGCACATCTACTTCTCCGATCCGATCGGGCAGATCCGGGACGTCGCCGAGTTGACGGTGTCGATGGCGCTGCCGGGCAAGGGCATCGACGGCGCGGACGTCCAGGTGCGCCAGGGAGGTCCCGGGCACTGGCTCGGCGATCTGTCGCTGCCGATGGCGGGCCGCTGGGAGTTGTCCTTCTCGATCCGTACCTCCGATGTCGACCGGATCACCGTGACGGTGCCCGTGGAGGTCAAGTGAGGCACGTACGCCGCCTCGTGCTGCTGTTCGTCGGGGTGCTGGCCTGCCTGGCCCCGGCGGGCAGCGCGTTCGCGCAGGAGTTGTCCGGTCAGGGGCCGAGCAACTTCCACACCGTGATGACCTCGCCGAGCGAGCTCGACCCGGGCCTGACGGTCAAGGTGATCGAGAACGGTGCGCGGATGCAGGTGCGCAACACCGGGCCGCGGGACGTGGTCGTGCTCGGATACATGAGCGAGCCGTTCCTGCGGATCGGCCCGGGCGGGGTGTTCGAGAACCGCCAGTCCCCCGCCGTGCAGTTGAGCAGCGAGCGGTGGGGCTCGGTCGACGAGAAGTCGAACCTGCAACCGACCGGCGCGCCGCAGTGGCACCGGATCTCCGCCGAGCCGGTGGCCCGCTGGTACGACCAGCGCGTGCACTGGATCGTGCAACAGCGGCTGCCACCGCGGGTGATGGCCGATCCGGACCGCGCGCAGCGGATCTCCACCTGGACCGTGCCGATGCGGATCGGCGACCGCGAGCTGGCCGCGACCGGCGAACTGCGCTGGGTGCCGGGGCCCAGCCCGTGGCCGGGCATCCTCGGCTCGATCGGGCTCGCGGTGCTGGTGTTCGCGGTGGTGTGGCTGCCGCCGGTCCGCCGCCGGGCGCTGATCGGGTACGGCGTGCTCGCGGGTGCGGTCGCGGCGGCGAGCGTGCTGCACCTGGCCCTGGTCGCGGCGGCCCGGGCCGGCGGGTTCGGCGCCTGGGCGGGCGCGTTCTTCGCCGGCAATCTGCTCCAACTGCTTTCCGGGGCGGTGGCGTTCGCGGGCGCGGTGCTGCTGGTCCGAAGTCGGGTGGGCGGCGCGTGGTTGGCCGCGCCGGCGCTCGGCGTGCTGGCCCTGCGGGTGGCCGGGTACGACCTGCCGGTGTTGTGGCGCTCGTCGTCGCCGTTCGCGGGCGGGCTGGCGCTGGACCGGGCACTGACCGTGCTGGTGCTGGGCGCCGGACTCGGTGCGGCGCTCGCGCTGGTCGTGGTGGTGCGACGGGGACCGTACCCGGCGGCGGCGACCGCCGAGGGCGCGGAAGTGATGCGTGTGACGGACGGCGAGCGCGGCGCGAACGGCGCGCACGAGCCGGTGGAACCTGCGAGGGACGACGTGATGAGCAGCCCAGAATCCTCCGATCGAGCGAGCGCCGGTTCGGCCGTCTCGCGCCGCCGGTTCGTCGGTGTCGCGGGAGCGGCCGGCGCGGGCGGCCTGGCGGTCGGCGCGACCGGCGGCGCGGTCGCGTTCGCGGACGACTCGACCGCCGCCGGCCCGGCGCTGGCCCACGTCGGCTCGACCAGCGTGCCCTTCCACGGCAGGACCCAGGCCGGCATCACCACCCCTGCCCAGGCCAAGGCCGTCTTCCTGGGCTGGGACCTGGAACCGGGCGCGGACCGGGCCGCGGTCGCCGCGCTGATGCGGCGCTGGTCGGACGCGGCCGCACTGCTGACCTCGGGCCGGCCGGTGGCGCAGGACGACCGGGTCGCGGCGGACGCCGGGGCCTGCTCGTTGACGGTCACCTTCGGCTTCGGCGCCGGCCTGTTCGACAAGGTGGGCCTGGCCGCGCGGCGACCCGCCGCGCTCAAGCCGCTGCCGCCGTTCCCGGACGACGCGCTGGATCCGGCCCGCGGCGACGGCGACCTGTTCGTCCAGGTGTGCGCGGACGACGGGCTGGTCACCTTCGGCGCGGTCCGTACGCTGCAGCGGCTGGCCAAGGGCGTGGCCCGGATCCGCTGGCAGATGAACGGCTTCGCCCGCTCGCCGGGTGCCACCGCCAAGCCGATGACGCACCGGAACCTGATGGGCCAGATCGACGGCACCAACAATCCGAAGCCGGCCGACCCGAAGTTCGACGAGAAGATCTTCGTCACCGCCGCGGCCGGCCCCGACCAGGGCTGGCTGACCGGTGGTACCTACGTGGTCTTCCGCCGGATCCGGATGTTGCTGGACGCGTGGGACGGCCTGGACAAGGCGCATCAGGAGCGGGTGATCGGCCGGACCAAGGACAGCGGTGCGCCGCTGTCCGGCGGCGGCGAGCACAGCGCCGCGGACTTCGGCAAGCGGGGTCCCGACGGCGAGTTGGTGATCACCGCGAACGCCCACATGCGCGTCGCGGCACCGGAGTTCAACCGCGGCTCGACGATGTTGCGGCGCGGCTACTCCTACCACGACGGGTTCGGTACGGACGGCGCGCCGGACGCCGGGCTGCTGTTCGTGGCGTGGCAGCACGACCCGGACGACGGCTTCGTGCCGATCCAGCGCAAGCTGGCCCGCGGCGACGCGTTGTCCCCGTTCCTGCGGCACGAGGCGAGCGGGCTGTTCGTGATCCCGCCGGGGTGCGCCCCGGGCGGGTATGTCGGTCATTCCCTGTTGGAGGGCTGACTCCGATGCGCCGTCGATGGTTGGTCGGGGCCGCGGCCCTGCCGTTGCTGCTCACCGGCTGCGGGAGCTGGGGCGCGGAGGGCGGCCCGGGTTCGTACATGAGCGAGGCCGAGGCGACCGCGGCGGCGTCCGAGGGCGTCGCGGCCCTGGGCAGCGACGGGGTGCAGCGGATCGAGCTGCGGGTGGACGACAAGCTGCGCTTCTCGCCGTCGGTGATCCGCGCCCGGACCGGCCCGCTGGTGATCACCCTCGCGGACACCGGGATCACCCCGCACCAGATGATCCTGCCCGGCGGTGCTCCGGTCGCGCCGTCCGAGGGCGGCAAGTCCCAGGACATCAAGCTGAGCTTCGGCCGACCCGGCTCGTACACCTTCAACTGCATGTATCACGTGGGCACCGGCATGGCGGGCACGATCGAGATCACCGAGTAGGACGCGCACCGGTCGAAGCCGGGTATCCCGGCCGTTCGGCGCGGGTACCCGGCTTCGTTGTCGTGGGGCGGGTGTGCCGGTCTGGAGTATCGAGGATCTGCTTGGCCCGGCCCCGGACTTCCGGGACGGGCCTGGGACTTCCGGGGCGGGCCTGGGACTTCCGGGGCGGGCCGGGGATTTCCGGGCCGGCGCGGGGTTTTCGGGCCGGCTCAGGGGATCAGCACGATCTTGCCGGCGGTGCGGTTCGTCTCGGCCACCTCGTGTGCCTTGACCACGTCGACCAGCGGGAAGGTCTCGGCGACGACCGGGCGCAGCAGGCCCGCGTCCACCGCCTCGGCCAGCAGGGTCAACCGCTCCGGGTTCGGCTCCAGGTCGACGGTGATGCCGCGGACGCCGGCCGCCTCGGCCTTGGCCGCGGTGGCCTCGGCGGCGGGCGGGTTGGTGATGTTGATCAGGACGCCGCCGGGCCGGAGGGTACGCAGCGAGCGGTCCTCGTACTCGCCGCCGATCAGGTCGAACACGACATCGACGTCGCGTACCGTCTCCGCGAAGTCGGTCGTGGTGTAGTCCACGACCTCGTCCGCGCCCAACTCGCGCAGCAGGTCGTGCTTGGCCGCGCTCGCCGTGCCGATCACGTACGCGCCCCGGGACTTGGCGATCTGCACCGCCAGGTGCCCGACGCCGCCCGCCGCCGCGTGGATCAGCACGCGCTGCCCCGGTTGCACCCGCGCCGCCTCGACCAGGGCCTGCCACGCGATGGAGGCGGACAGCGGCAGGGCGGCCGCCCGCACGTGGTCGAGCGTGCTCGGCTTGGGCACGAGGGAGGATTCCGCAGCCACCACGAACTCCGCGTAGCCACCGGCCAGTTGCGGGAAACCGGGAATCCCGTACACCTCGTCGCCGACGGAGAGCCGGGAGACGCCCGCGCCGACGCCCGCGACCACGCCGGAGACGTCCCACCCGAGCGTGAACGGCGGCGTCAGCCACATCCCGCCGGCGCGGATCTTGGTGTCGATAGGGTTGACCCCCGCGGCGCGCACTTCGACCAGTACCTCGCCCGGTCCGGGGGTGGGTATCGCGGTCTCGATCACCCGGAGAACCTCCGGGCCGCCGAGCGTGTCCTGGTGCACAGTGATCATGTTCTTCGTCATGCGGAAAGCATCGTGGGCCCGGTAACCATTGTGAAGAAGGCACCTTCCTGGTACCTGGGTACCTTATGCATACCCCTCCCGACCTGCGCCCTTACGGTGGCGCCGACGTCTATCTCGCCGACTGCGCCTCCCGGGCGGTCCTCGACCTGATCGCGAACAAGTGGGTGGCCCTCGTCGTCGGGGCGCTCCACCCGCAGACCCTGCGCTACGCGGAACTGCGCCGCCGGCTCGGCGGGATCACCAAGAAGATGCTCACCCAGACTCTGCGCGACCTCGAACGCAACGGCCTGGTCCGACGCAAGGTCTACGCCACGGTGCCGCCCCAGGTCGAGTACTCGCTGACCGAACTCGGGACCAGCGTGAGCGGCTTGATGAGCGAGATCCGGACCTGGTCCGAGAGCCACATCGACGAGATCGAGGCCGCGCAACTGGCCTACGCCGAGGCGGCGGCGAGCCGACCGGAGGCGGACTGACGGGCGCCTCGCGCGGGCGCGGCGGGCGGCGGGTGTGCCGAGGGCCCCGGTCGCGGTGGCGACACGGGGCCCTCGGGTGTTCGGAAGTGGGGTTGCGTACCGGCTTCGTTCAGCGCGCGGACGCCGTCGGCTCGGCCGGGGCCGTTTCCACGCCTCCCGTGCCGCCAGTTGCCCCGATGCCTTCGGTGCTTCGGGCGCCTTGGGTGCCTTCCGTGCCTTGGGTGCCTTCGGTGCCTTGGATGCCTTCGGTGCCTTCGGTGCCTTCGGTGCCTTCGGCGACCACGATCGACTCCCGCTTCGGCGAGCGCAGCACCAGCAGGGTGAGCACGATCGCGGCGGCGATCAGACCGGCGCCGATGCCGAAGGCGAGGGTGTACCCGCCGGTCAGCGCCTCGGGCGCGGAGGTGCCCCCGGCCAGCAGCCGTTCCGCCTTGGCACTGGAGAGCGTGTTCAGTACGGCCAGCCCGAGCGCGCCGCCGACCTGCTGGGTGGTGTTGAACAGACCGCCGACCACTCCGGCGTCCTCGGCGGTGGCCCCGGACATGCCCAGCGTGGTGAGCGCCGGAATGGCCAGACCGAAGCCGGCCAGCAGCAACATCGCGGGCAGCACATCGGTGAGGTACGCGCCGTCGGCCGGCACCCGGGCCAGGAACAGCAGCCCGACCAGCAGCAGGGCCAGGCCCGCGACCACGACGTTGCGCTCGCCGAACCGGGCGTTGATCCGCGCCGAGTAGCCGAGCGTGACGATCCCGATCACGACCGCCGACGGCAACATCGCGACGCCGGTCCGGGCCGCGCCGTAGCCGAGCACGTGCTGGAGGTAGAGCGCGATCATCAACTGGAAGGCGAACAGCGCGCCGACCATCAACATCTGGATCGCGTTGGCCCCGGACACCCGCGCCGACCGGAACACCCGCAGCGGCAGCAGCGGCTCCCGGGCCTTCGCCTGGCGGACCACGAAACCGGCGATCAGCAGGAGCGACACCGCGCCCATGCCGAGCGTGCGCGCCGAGGCCCAGCCGTGCGTGTCGGCCTCGACGATCGTGTAGACGAGCAGCATCAGGCCGGACGTGATCAGCAGCGCGCCCCACAGGTCCGCGCCCGCCGACCGGCCCAGCCCCCGGTCGGCGACCAGCAGGCGGAACGCGAGCGCGGTGGCGGCGACGCCGATCGGCACGTTGACGAAGAAGATCCAGTGCCACGTGAACGCCTCGGTGAGCAGCCCGCCGAGCACGAGCCCGATCGACGCCCCGGCCGCGCCGACGAAACTGAACGCGCCGATCGCCTTGGCCCGTTCCCGAGGGTCCGGGAAGAGCGTGACGATCATGCCGATCGCCACGGCCGAGGACATCGCGCCGCCGATGCCCTGCAGGAAGCGGGCGGCGATCAGCAGTTCGGGCCCGGTCGCCACGCCGCACAGCAGCGACGCGGCGGTGAAGACGACCATGCCCGCGATGAACATCCGGCGCCGCCCGATCAGGTCGCCGAGCCGGCCGGCCAGGAGCAGCAGGCCACCGAAGGCGATCCCGTACGCGTTGACCACCCAGGCCAGACCCGACTGGGAGAAGCCCAGATCGCTTTGGATGGCGGGCAGGGCCACCGTGACGATCGTGCCGTCGAGGACGACCATCAGCACCCCGGCGCACAGCACCGCGAGCGCCGACCAGCGTGACCTGTCCGTCGATTCCGGTGTGGCGAACGTGCGCGACATGCTGCTCATCTCCCTGGACGACCGGTCGGCGGACGGCCGACTCACAGGAGAGACGTTAGCAGATAGTTTTGTTGTAGACGATCTCTTTCAGACTCTTCTTTTTAAAACCCATCTGCCACGGACTCATCTCGCTCGATCGTGTCCGCGGCCCGCCATCCGTCCCCCGACACCTCACGCCTACCGCCTCACGCCTGCAGCCCGCGAGCGACCCGCGCCTACCGCTTCGACGTCCGCGCCCGCCGTACCGTCGCCTCGGACTCGACCGGCTTCGCGAGCACTCCGCCGACCAGGCGCGCCAGCGCGGAGACGAACACCGCGCGCTCGTCCTCGGGCAGCGCCTCGAGCACTTCGTGATGCACGCCGTCGACGATCCCGCGCCCGGCCCGGACCAGGTCCCGCCCGGCCTCGGTGACCACGATGATCCGCGCCCGCCGGTCGGTCGGCGCGGGCCGCCGCTCGGCCAGTCCGGCCCGCTCCAGCTCGTCCATGGTCACGACCATCGTGGTCTTGTCCAGGTCGGAGAGCTCGGCCACCTGAGCCTGGGTCAAATCCCGATCGATCGCGTGCGAGAGGACGCAGAAGCTGCGCGGCGTGACGTCGATCGCCGCGAGGGCGGCGGCCATTCGGGTGTTCATCACGTGGCCGGCGTGCACGAACATGCCGGTCATGTCCAGGACGGTCGGGGCCAGGCTCTCGGTAGTCATGCGGCCAGCGTAACAAGATAGGTAAGCCAGTAGATTGTTCCGTAGTAGACCTATGGCACGGATCGGGTGTGCGCGCGTATGCCCGCCCGATCCGACCGATCCGACCCGTCGACCGACCGGCCGCGAGGAATCGCGGCCGGTCTTCGTCGATCAGCGGCCGAGGGCCTGGAACCTGCGCACCGCGAGCGGCAGGAAGATCGCGGTGATCACCAACGGCCAGACCACCGCCATCGGCAACGCGTGTTCCTCGATCCAGCTCCCCCCGTGCGGAGCCGGGCTGCCGAACAGATCGCGGATCGTGTTCGCGGTGGAGGAGACCGGGTTCCACATCGCCACCGCGCCCAGCCACTGCGGCATCATCGACGGCGGCGTGAAGACGCTGGAGATCATCCCGAACGGCAGGGCCACCGCGAACAGGCTGCCCGCCGCCTCCCCGTTGGGCACCAGCAGCCCCAGGTAGACACCGACCCAGGTCAGCGCGAACCGCAGCAGCAACAGCAGCCCGAATGCGGCCAGGATCTCCAACAGGGTGCCGTCCGGTCGCCATCCGACGACGAGCGCGATCGACGCGAGCACCGCGAGGTCCAGACTCGCGCCGAGCACGTCGGCCACCCCGCGCCCGCTGACCACCGCCGAGGGCGCCATCGGCATCGAGCGATACCGGTCCATCACGCCGAGCTGTCGGGTGACCGCGACGACCGTCGCGGTGTTCATGAACCCCTGGGCCATGGTCATCGCGAACATGCCGGGCAGCGCGTAGTCCTTGTAGTCGATGGATCCGCCCACGTCCATGGCACTGCCGAAGACGTACACGAACAGCAGCACGGACACGATCGGGAAGCCCAACTGCCAGGCCAGCACGCTCGGTTGCCGAGCGATGTGCACCATCTCGTTGCGCACGACGGTCCAACAGTCCGCGATCGCCCAGTACAGCCGGCGTTCGGGAGCCTGCACCGACCCCGCGGTGGTCGCGCTCATCGGCGCACCGCCTCCTTCGCGGAATCGTTCGCGGCCTGCTCCGGCTCGTGCGCGCGGTGGCCGGTCAGCCCGAGGAAGACCTCGTCCAGGGTCGGCCGGCGTACGCCGATGTCCTCGATCGTGATCCCCTCGTCCTGGCAGGCCCGGGCGGCGTGGGTGAGCGCCGCGACCCGATCGCCGACCGGGGCGGTCACCCGCCGATCCTCGGGATCGACCACCGGCTCGGTGCCCGACTCGGCCACCCGGGCCACCACTTCGGCCACGCGCGCCAGGTCGACCGCGTCCCGCGCGACGATCTCGATCCGGTCGCCGCCGAGTTCGCGCTTGAGCCGATCCGGGGTGCCGTCGGCGATCTTGCGCCCGCGGTCGAGCACCGCGATGCGATCCGCCAACTTGTCGGCCTCATCCAGGTATTGCGTGGTCAGCAGCACCGCCGTACCGCCGGCGAGCAACGAACGCACGGCCTCCCAGACCTCGTTGCGCCCGCGCGGGTCGAGTCCGGTGGTCGGCTCGTCGAGGAAGAGCACGTCGGGCGCCAGGATCATGCTCGCGGCCAGGTCGAGCCGCCGGCGCATGCCGCCGCTGTACTGCTTGACGCTCCGGTCCGCCGCCTCGACCAGGCCGAACCGCTCCAGCAGTTCGTCGGCGCGACGGGCCGCCCCGCGCTTGTCCAGATGGAACAGGCGCCCGAACAGGATCAGGTTGTGCCGCCCGGTCACCTTCTCGTCGACCGCCGCGTACTGACCGACCAGTCCGATGTGCCGGCGCACCCGGCGGGGATCGCCGGTCACGTCGTGGCCCGCCACCAGGGCCCGGCCGCCGTCCGGACGCAGCAGCGTGGACAGGATCCGGACCGCCGTGGTCTTGCCCGCGCCGTTGGGCCCGAGCAGCCCCTGGACGGTGCCCCGGGGCACCGTCAGGTCGAAGTCGTCGAGCGCGTGCGTGTTGCCGTAGCGCTTGGTCAGGCCCTCGGCGAGGACCGCGTGGCTCGTGGTTTCCATCCGCATTTGCGTCGGCGTTCTCATCGACGTTCTCATCGGCCTCCTTCAAACCGAGTACACCGTACCCGATTACGCGTACGGCGTACCCAGTTTTCCCGGATCCGGCGTGCGCGCACGCCGGCCGATCGGCCTACCGGTGTGGGGCGCCGAGGCGGCCTCCTACGATGGGGGCACCATGACGAGCACCGACCACACCGGCGGCGGCGACCTCGCGCGCAGCCTCGAACTGTTGTGGGGCGTGGACCGGAAACCGGCCCGAGGCCCCAAGCCGGCGCTGACCCTGGACCGGATCGTCACGGCCGCGATCGCCGTCGCGGACGCCGAGGGGCTGGACGCGGTGTCGATGCGGCGCGTGGCCGCCGAGATCGGGTCCGGCACGATGTCGCTCTATCGCTACGTCCCCGGCAAGGCCGAACTGCTCGACCTGATGATCGACAAGGTCAACGCGCCGGGCGACGCCGAGTTTCCCCCCGAACTCGGCTGGCGCGGCGCCCTGGAGCAGGTCGCCCGCGGCATCTGGCAGATGTACAACCGCCACCCGTGGCTGTTGGGCGTCGATCAGGCGAGGCCGGTGCTGGGGCCCAACTCGCTCGAGGCCCTGGAGCTGACGCTGGCCGCGATCGGCGACGCGGCGCTGTCCGACCGGGAGAAGATGACCGTCCTGTCGATCATCGACGGCGGCTATGTGAGCGGCATGGCACGCACTCACTTCAACACCGTGCACGCGGCGCAGCGCACCGGGGTCAGCGACGAGCAGTTCTGGGCCGCGCAGGCTCCCCTGTTGAACGCGGCGATGACAAGCGGGCGCTACCCGAAGCTGGCCGCGCTCGCGGAGGACAGCTTCACCCAGGACGGCGAGGCGGTGTTCGAGTTCGGCCTACGCCTCCTGCTCGACGGCCTGGAGACGTTCGTCGACCGCCGCTCCTGAACCCGATCGGCACCGGTGCCGCTTTCGTACCGCACCTGATCCACACCCGTACCGCACCCACCCCCAGGAATTGTGGACCTGGCGGACAAGGGGTCACGAATGCGGAATCGCCGGCATCATCATCGGTGCTCGGCTACGGGGAACGGGGACCATGAACAGGACACTGGTGCGGACGCGGGCCGCGCTCGGCATGGGGATCGGGGCGGTGGCCCTGACCCTGGCGCCCCTCGCGTTCGGGACTTCGGCCGCCGGCGCCACGGGCGCCACGGTGAGCGTGACACCCGGCCCGGTGCGGCCGGGGGATTCCGTGGCGATCCGGGGATCCGGGCTGACCGGCTGTCCGACGAACAAGGTGGACGTCTACCTCCTGTCGGCCAACGGCGGCAGCTCCGGGGAGTACCTCGACCTGCTCGCGGCCGACCTTCCGGTGGACACCGCGCACGGGGACTCGATCGCGTTCCGGCACACGATGCTCGCCCCGACCTTCAGCTCGAACGGGGCAGCGAACACGGACCGGCCGGTGAACCGGATCGCGGTGCGCTGTCCGGGGCAGGAGAAGGCCCTCGCGGAGACGGCGATCGAGATCAACGCGTTTCGTCCCGAGGAGACCCGCACCCCGCCGGCCGACCTGCGCACCAGGCACCTCGTGCTGGAGCCGGCCACCGGCGTGCCCGGCACCGAAGTCACCCTGTGGACCGACCTGCGCTGCGGGAACGCGAACGCGAGCGACGACGCACGCGTGACGTGGGGTGGACGCGACCTCGCCAAGCTCAGCATCTCGGGCTCCGGCGCCGAGGCCCAGCGCTTCATCGTGCCGGACGGGCCCGATCGCGGACCACGCCCGATCACCGTGACCTGCTTCGCGCAGGGCGCGGGCATGCCGGACAACGGGGTCGTCCAGCGCGCCGACTTCCAGGTCGCCCGGCCGGAGTTGACGCTGACGCCCACGCAGCCGACGGCCGGTCGGCCGTTGCGGGTCGAGGGCAGCGGATTCGTCACCTGCGGTCGGCCGGTCGACGGCGGGGCCGGGACGCTGACGGTGCGTCATGGCGGCACCGTGCTGGGGACGGTGCCGGTGGCCGCCGACGGGCGGTTCGCGAGCGAGATTCGGGTACCGCGCGAACTGCCGGGCGGGGAAGGGATGTTGACCGTCGCGTGCGCGACGGGCGTGGGCTACGACGGCGACTTCTCGATACGGGTCGCGGTGCTGGGCGCGGCCGGGACGAGCGCGGTCTCGGAGCGGTCCGAGGCGGCGGTGAACCTGCCGAGCCCGAGCGCGCTGTTCGACGAACCCCGGCCGGTGGTGCTGGCCGGCGCGACGGCGGTGGTGGCGCTGCCGGTACTGGGCTTCTCGGCCGAGTTGTTCAACAAGACGTGGGAGCGGAACCGGCTTCGGATCCGACGCCGACTGCGCCCGGGAGCCGCGCGCCCGCGATCACAGCCGCGCATGCCCGAGTTGCAGGTGCTCGTCTTCGTGCTGCTCTCGGCCGCGTTCTGCGTCGCGGTCGAACCCGGCACGGGCTGGAACGCGGGCACCGCCGCGCTCGCGCTGGCGCTGGTGGCGGCGGTTCCGCTCGGCGTGCTGGTGTACGAGGGCTCGGCGGAGGCCTACCGACGGCGGGTCTCCCGCATCCGGGCCCTGCCTCGGCTGGTTCCGGGGGCACTCGGCGTCGCCCTGGTGCTGGCCGTGGCCTCGCGGCTGCTGCATCTGACGCCGGGCTACGTGTACGGGCTGTTCCTGGCCTTCACCTCGGCCGGTCTGCGGCGGCTCGCACCCTCGGACGAGGGCCGCGCGATAGCCCTCGGCTCCTGGTCCCTCGCGGGCCTCGCGGTGGTCGCGTGGGTGTGGCGCATCCCGGTGACACACGTCCTGAACGAGTCGGACGGCGCACCCTTCGGCTGGGTCTTCGCCGAGGACGTCCTCACCCAGTGCTTCGTGGCGGCGGTGGTCGGCCTGGTCTTCGGCCTGCTGCCGATGCGCTTCATGGACGGCCACGCCCTGTGGCAATGGAACCGCTGGGCCTGGGCGGCGATCTACGCCCTGGCCCTGTTCCTGTTCGTCCTGGCCCTCCTCGACCCCACGGGCGCCGCCAACGGCCTCACCCGAGACATGTGGCTCCGCTCCACGATCCTCTTCGCCACCGCCGCACTCGCATCAATCACCTTCTGGGCCATCTTCCGCCTCCGGCCTCCTACGAATCACGCTTCGGGAGCCTGACGCACGGAGAGGAAACACGAACAATGACGCGATTCCTGTCTTCCACGCCTTTAGCCCATACAAAATACCCATCCCGAGGGTTGATTGCACTGACAATGGCACTCGGCACAATCGGCGGTCTTTCGTATCTATCGATAGTCCACCCTTCACTCCGCAAGTACTCGTAGATACGGGAAATCACCGGGTCGACCTGACCAGCCTGCAAGTCGTCAGCCTGCCAGAAATGCTCTACACCATATTCACCGGAACCATTGCCCGCCGGGCAAGTACGCGGGAATCTTCCCTCGTTTTCCCCAGTCCTGAAACTTACCTTCAGCGCATCAAATACTCGGCTCGAATACTGGTCGATACGAGCATTCACCTCTGCTCTACTCGCCTCGACATGATCCCCCGCCCCTTGTTGTCCACACGCTGAAATTAGCCCCACCGCAAAAAGGGTTCCCTTCAAAAGAAGCCTCATGGTCGCTTCCCCCAAAGAAGATTCGTCTCTTCGTAGCGGCCCACGACCACAGCGGCTTGATTGTCCAAGCTGTCCAGACTGCCCGAGGCCCAGTACTCACTGTGACCTTCTGCACCGTTTGCTGTCATTCGATTTGCACCGAAGCCTTCATCATCAGGCGTCCTTCGCCCGAGTCGACCGCTGTCCTCCACAACTGGCGCGTGCGCCCCGGAGCCCAGAGTTGGAACTGGATCACCGCTGGCAGCCAGCACCCAGACGTGACTCGGGTTCATGTTCAGATCCTTCGCCTTAGCGACGTGCATTCCAGGACTTCCAGCAACAATCACATCCTGGGCGTATGCTCCGCCCTCGCTTCTCGCAGCATCCGCAACGACTACGGATCCATAGCTATGCCCAATAAGAGTCACATGTTTCTTTGAGTCAATCCCTTGGGAAATGCCAACTCCGCGCAGAAATTTCTGCAGCACAGGCGCCGCGTGTTGCGAATCCGCAGATGACATTGCTTGAATTAATGTATCGGGAGCGTCGTAAGAAACCCACGCAATGGCGCTAACATCTTCGGGTCCTGTATAGCCGCGCGATGCGATCACAAGACGCCGCATTCTTTGGACGTGGTCGCCAATGTTGGTCAATCCAGCCCCCGTCCCCGGGACGTATACCGCCGTGTGGGCGGCTGTGTCGGGGTTGCCGATGGCGACGATTGCGCGGCCGTCGCCCTTGGAGCTGAAGCCCATCAGGTAGAGGTCGTCGCCCGAGCGCAACGTCGCCTCCAAACCCTCGATCGCCGCCAGGCGTTCCTTGAGCGCCGTGACCCGGAGGCGCCACTTCGCGTCGTCGGTGCGACCCGCCGCGTCCCGCTTGGCACGTGCGGCGGCAAGTTCGGCGATGAGCGAGGCCTTCGCCTCGGCCAGCGCGACCCGATTGGCGCGGTCCCGGATCTCCGTCGGCAACCCGTCCATCGCCCCCAGCACCGCCGGATACCCGGCCAGATACATCGCCCGCTCCGAAGGATTCAGCCCCGCCCACCACTTGGCCGCCGCGACCGGATCACCCTTCGGGATGGTGGCGAGATCCAGACCCGCCAACGCCATCACGCACGTGCCGTCCGCCGCCGTATCCGCCCAGTCGGCCGTACCCGTCGGATACAACCGCGCCAGCGTCTCCGCACAACGTGTGTCGGCCTCGGTCGCCGTCCGGATCGGCACGGCCAGACGCTGCTCCAACTCGTGCCGCCGCGAGATCGTCGCCGCGTCGGCGCGGCGCGTCGGATCGGCCGGCTCCATCCGCCCGTCCTCGAACACGGTGAATCCCGCAGCCGCCGCCTCCGCCAATCCCGCCCACAAATCGCGCTGCGCGTTCCGGAGTTGGTCGGCCGCCGTGTCCAGGACGGTGAGCACGCACCGGGCCTCCTGCGCCGCCACCATCACCTGCTCACCCCGCGCGGCCAATCCCCGCGCCGCCGCCTCCGCGTCCGCACCCTCCCAGTGCGAGGCCCGCAGCAGCCCACCCACCCCCGTCGTCGCCCGCCCGACCAACGCGTCCAACGCGGCCGCCAGGTCGGTCCACTCGACCACCGCACGGTCCAGCCCGCCCAACGCGGCGTCGCGCAGTTGAGCCAGCGTCACCATCAGGGCCGTGCCCCGGCGAACGCACCCGCGACCGCCTGATCGGTGCGATCGTGCGCGTCGGCGTTCGTCCACAAGACGTCGCCGACCCCGCCGTACCCGTCGCCGAGCGCCCGCAGATGATCCGCCCATGCCACCGTCAGCGCCCCGGCCGCCCCCGCGACCGCGAACCCCGGGCACCCCGAGACCCCCGCACTCGGCCCCCCGGCCGCCCGCCGCAACGCTCCCGCCACCTCCCGAGCCACTGTGGCTCCCTGCCGCAACGCCCCCGTCTCGACCCGAATCCGCGCCGAGCCGCCCCCACTCTCACCGCCACCACCAGCCAAGATCCCTCCCAGTGGTCGCTTGATCACGCAATGAGATCAACGATACTCACCGAAACCCATCACCCCGTCGCCGAATCTCGCGAATCCCCCAAGGGCGAACAGACTCACCAACCGGCACGTAACCCGACCGCCCACCGCTCGTTCATACGTATGGGCGAACGCAATGAGCCGTTCGGGGGATGCGGGCAGCTCGAAGCGATGGATGACGCCAGCAACATGAGCGCATCGCGGTGACCAAAAAATCGCCCTCGAATCCGCAGGTCAGGCGAATACCGTGTCAAATCCGTACGGAATTAATCGGGACAAAAGGAACTGCCAACCCGAGCGAGGGGCCAAGATGAGGCACACGAACGCGATTGAGATTTTCACGTTTGCCGGCAGGGACCAAGTGCGCGTCGCCATGATCGCCGGAGATCCCTGGTTCCGTGCCGCCGACGTGTGCACGGTGCCGGCATTCCAGTCCGACTCGCGCCGGGCGGTCAGCGCTCTCGATCCGGACGAGAAGACCACGGTAGTTGTCCACAAAACTGCAGTTCAGGAGGGTTGTGTAAAAAATCCATACGGAACTGGTCGGGGCAATCCGAACATGACCTTCGTCAGCGAGTCGGGCCTCTACACACTGATCCTGCGCAGCAACAAGCCCGAGGCCAAACCCTTCCGCCGCCGGGTCACCCACGACGTCCTCCCCACCATCCGCCGCACCGGCCGCTACACCCCGCCACCAGCGAAAACATGGATGCGCTGCTCTCCCGCGCATTCGGTTCGATCACCGATCTCGCCGCCCGCACCGGTGATCTGACCAAGGCCGTCGAGATCAACACCATGGCCGTCGCCCGCCTCACCGCCGGGTTCGAGTCGGCGGCTCCGTTGTCCACAGTTACCTCTGACGCGACCCCTCCCACCTCGGAAACCCACAGCCCCACGCAAGTTCTCCACAGCGATTTCCACAGGGTTATCCACAGGCCCGCGCATCTACCCACACCCGGTGATCGGCGTCGTCTCACCCCCGAGGTCGTCGCCGAGTGCCGGCGTCGGGCCCGGGACGGGGTGTCGGTCTATCGCCTCGCTCGCGAGCACGGCGTGAGCGACTCGACCATGCGCTCGGCGGTGCGCGGCCAGACCTACCGCTACGTGCCGGAGCCGCCCTTGCGCCCCTGACCCGGCCGCGTCCGCACCAGCCGCCCCCGCGCCGCCAACTCGATGGTCAGGGCCACCGCGACCGCCTGGACCTGAAGCAGCGCGACCAACACGAACAACTGCACCGCCCCCGCCTGCAGCGGTGTCGCCCCGCCGAGCAACATGCCCACGAAGGCGCCGGGCAGGGTCACCAAACCCACCGTCCTGGTCTGGTCCAGAGCCGGGATCATCGCCCCCGCCGCAGCCGGCCGACAGATCTCCATCGCCGCGTCGCGATCGGTGAAACCCAAGGTCAGAGCGGCTTCGACCTCGCCGTGGCGCTGTGCCAACTCCTCCAGCGCCCGCCGCCCCGCCAGCACCGTCGCGGTCATCGCGCCGCCGATCAGGATGCCCGCGATCGGGATCAGCACGATGCCCTCGGCGGGCAGCAGACCGGTCGCCCACAGCAGCACCAGGGTCGGCGCCGTCGCCGTCACGATCGGCACCGCGGGCCAGAACAACCGTCGATTCGCGGTCACCCGCCCGGCCGCGGTCAAGGCCGCGACGGTGTACATCATCACCACGAACAGACCCGCGAAGCCGAGTCGGTCCACCACGTGTGTGATGACCAAGGACACCGCGAGCAACTGCGCCGTCGCCCGGAGCCCGGCCACCACCACCGCCCGGCCGTGACCCAGTCGCGCCACCCCCGAGACCGCCATGGCGACGACCAGGAGCAGCGCGGTGACGATCCCCAGGGTGGGGGTCACCGGGAGCAGTGTCGCGGCGTTTTCCACAGGCCCAGCCTCACCCTCTCGGCGGTGCCGCGCAGCGCGGGCGTCCACTCTCCACAGCGCGTGCACACAACGTGTGCGCACAACGCCGGCACCCGCCCCCCGCAACCGTCGCAGCCCACCCGTCCACACCCCGGAACCCGGGCAATGCACGCCGGCCGGCTCAGTACAGTGACGACATGTCCGACGCCCAGACGCCCGCCGCGCCCCGCTGGACCTACCTCGGCCCCGCGGGCACCTTTACCGAGGCCGCCCTGCGTACGCTGCCCGGCGCGGAGCACGCCGAGGCCGTCCCGATGGAGTCGGTGCCCGCCGCGCTGGACGCGGTCCGCCGCGGCGACGCCGACGGCGCGGTGGTCGCGCTGGAGAACTCGGTCGAGGGCGCGGTGTCCGTCACGCTGGACGAGTTGGCGACCGGTGCCCCGCTGGTGATCACCGCCGAGGTGCTGCTGCCGATCGCGTTCGCGCTGCTGGTGCGTCCGGGCGTGGGCCTGGACGACATCAAGACCCTCTCGAGCCACTCGCACGCGCAACCGCAGGTGCGCAATTGGCTCGCGACGAACCTGCCCGACGCGCACTGGTACTCGTCCGCGTCCAACGCCGACGCCGCCCGGCTGGTCCAGGAGGGGCGCTACGACGCGGCCATGGCCGGCGAGTTCGCGGCCGCGCCGTACGGCCTGGTGCCGCTGATCACCGACATCCACGACGTCGAGGGCGCGGTCACCCGCTTCGTCCTGGTCGAGCGTCCGGACCGGCCCACGCTCCCCACCGGCGCGGACCGCACCACGGTGGTCGCGTACATCGTGGACGACCACCCGGGCGCGCTGCTGGAGATCCTCCAGGAGTTCGCGGTCCGCGGGGTCAACCTGACCAGGATCGAGTCGCGGCCGACCGGAGACGGTCTGGGGCACTACTTCTTCTCGATGGACGCCGAGGGCCACGTCGCGGACGCACGGGTCGGCGAAGCGCTGATGGGGCTGCGGCGGGTGTGCGCGGCGGTGCGCTTCCTCGGCTCCTATCCGCGGGCCGACCAGGTCCGTCCGACGCTGCGTCGCGGTACCTCGGACGCCGAGTTCGCGAACGCGAGCGAGTGGCTGGCGCGCGCTCGCGGCGGCGAGATCTGAGTCGACGCTCCGCCGGCGGCGGGGCCTCAGGGAACGCGCACCGTGAGCGCTCCGGGCCGGATCCGGACCGCGAGCCGGGTGCCGGGCCCGATCGGGTCGCCGTCCAACTCGCGCGGCTCCGGGCGATCGGTCTCGATCAGCACCCGATGACCGGTGAAGTGCTCGATCGGGCGCAGCCGTTGCTGCTTGACCGGCACCACGGCCGGCTCCTGATCGCGGCGCCGGCCTATGACTCGTACCGTGGCGTGCGCCCAGCCGGTCATCCCGTACGGCGCGAACACCACGACGTCCAGGAGCCCGTCGTCCGGCGCGGCCCCGGGCAGCAGTTGCATGCCGGCCTGGAGCGCGCCGACGTTGCCGACCAGCACCATCCGGGCCCGCCGCCGGATCGGCTCGCCGTCGTCGACGGTCAGCGTCACCCGCATCCGCCGATCGCGCAGGTGCCGGGCCCCGGAGACCACGTACGCGGGCCAACCGACCTTCTTCTTGAGCGCGTCCGGCGCGTCCGCGACCATCGCCGCGTCCAGGCCGATGCCGGCCATCGCGGTGAAGCAGCGCGGTTCCACGCCCGCGGTGTCGGCGAGTTCCTCGTCCGGGTCCACCGTGCCCAGGTCGATCCGCCGGTCGCGCCCGTGCATCGCGACGTGCAGCGCGTCGGCCACGTCGATCGGCAGGCCGAGGTTGCGCGCGAGCAGGTTGCCGGTGCCCGCCGGGATCACCGCGAGCGGGGTGCTTGTACCGGCCAGCGCGCCGGCGCACTCGCGGATCGTGCCGTCGCCGCCCGCCGCGATGACCAGGTCGACCCCCTCGGCCAGCGCCTTGGCGGTCACCCCGGCGCCCGGGTCGAGCACGGTCGTCTCCAGCCACAGCGGCTCGGCCCACCCGGCTTCCCGCATGATCCGGTCGATCCGGGCGCGCGATTCGGCGATGTCGAGCTTGATCGGGTTGACCACCAGCGCCGCGCGCGGCCGTCCGCCGTCCGCGCCCTGCGGCGCCCCGAGCCGGCGGGACCGAAATCCCCAGATCGATTTCGGGGACAACAGCGCGCGGTTCATCACCGCCAGCACGACGCTCGCGTACAGCAGCGACATCAGCACGTCGCTGGGGTGGTGCATGCCCCGGTACATCCGGCTCCCGGCCACCGCCAGCGGCACCGCGCCGAGCAGCACCCACACCAGGGCGACCACCGAGCGCCCGCGCAGCCGGCTCGCGAGCAGCACCGCCAGCCCGCCGTACAGCGCGAACGCGGCGCCGGTGTGCCCGGAGGGGAAGCTCGACGTCGCGGCGGCCTCGTCCAGGCGCGGCACGTCCGGCCGATCGCGCGAGACGAAGAGTTGTACGAGGAAGAACACCAGCGCCTGGCCGGCCACCGAGCAGGCCAGGAACAGCGGGCCGCGCCAGGAGTGGCCGACGATCCGGGCCACCACCGCCGCGAGCAGCGTGGTGGCGATGATCACACGGGTGTCGGCCAGGGTGGAGAACAGGTGGGTGACGTCGTTCCAGCCCCCCGAGCGATGCTCGGCGAAGGTGCGGTCGAGGTCGTCCTCGATCGTGAACGGCCAGACCCCGTCCAGGGTCTTGGTGATCAGCAGACCGAGGCCGACCATGACGAAGGTCAATATGGCAAGGGGCAGGACGATACGGCGCAGGAACCGTCCTGCTTCGGTCAGCATGACCGACATTCTTACCCGGCCATGGATCCTTCAGTTCCGCCGATCCGAGGAGTGCCCCTCCGTTCCGGGCCTAATGTGCCGAATCTCCGGATCCGGATCGTGCCCGTCGATCTCCGGTTCCAGCCCCTCGTCGGTCGCGTCCACATCCCGCAGTCCGGCGTCGCGACGCCACCATTCGAAGACCGCGGACGTCGCGGCGAGCACTATCAGGCCGAGCACCCAGCCGCCGAGCACGTCCGTGACGTAGTGCACACCGAGTGCGACCCGGGTGAACCCGACACCCACCGCCGACGCGATCGCGACCACCCACGCGATCGGCCGGCACACCCGCGGAATCAGCGGCAGCAGCGCCAACAGCAGCACACCGGGGCCGACCACGCCCATCAACGCGTGCCCGGACGGGAAGGACCAACCGCCGGCGTGGTCGACCGGGTTGGGCAGATTCGGCCGGGCCCGGGTGAAGACGAGCTTGAACATCGCGCCCAGCAGCCCGCCGACCGCCATGGTGACCACCGCCCACACCACCAGCCGACGGGCGCCGCGCCACCACAACCACACGCACATGATCGCGACCAGGAGGCGGTACATGTTCGGATCCCAGACCCAGTCGCTGAGGATCCGCAGCGCGTGCTGCCATCCGGGATGCTCGCGGACCCAGTCGTTCAGCCCGGTCGCGACGTCCCTGTCCAGGTCGAGCAGCGGCGACCACTTGGTCTCCACCAGGAGGGCGAGCAGCCCGAACGGCAGGGCTCCCACGAGCAGGGCGAGCGCGACCAGGGTCATCCTGAGGCCGAACCGCCGGTCGGGGTCGAGGCGCCTTCTGGTCCAGGTCGGGGTGGAGGTCATCTCTCATTCTTAGCCCGAATCCCGGCTGTCACTTCCCTTCACCCGCCATCGGGTTCGACGCACTCGCGAAATCCGTTGGCGGTCCCCCGGTAGGCTTCGGGTGTGATCGACCTGCGACTGCTCCGTGAGGATCCCGACCGTGTCCGCGCTTCGCAGCGCGCCCGCGGCGAGGACGAGACCATCGTCGACGCGCTGCTCGCGGCGGATGAGCTCCGCCGCTCGTCGGGCTCCCGGTTCGACGCGCTGCGCAACGAGCAGAAGTCGATGGGCAAGCAGGTCTCCAAGGCCAAGGGCGACGAGCGGCAGGAACTGCTGACCCGGGCCCAGACGCTGGCCGGCGAGGTCAAGAGCGCCGACGCCGAACAGGCCGAGGCCAAGGCCGAGACCGACCGGCTGCTCAAGGCGCTGGCCAACCTGATCGACCCGGACGCGCCGGTCGGCGGCGAGGAAGACTTCGTCACGATCGAGGAGATCGGCACCCGGCGCGACTTCGCGGCCGAGGGCTTCGAGCCGCGCGACCACGTCGAGTTGGGCCGCGTGCTCAAGGCGATCGACGTCGAGCGGGCCGCGAAGGTCTCCGGCTCGCGCTTCTACTACCTGACCGGCATCGGCGCGCTGCTCGAACTCGCGCTGGTCAACATGGCGATCGCGCAGGCGACCGAGGCCGGCTTCACGCCGATGTTGACGCCCGCGCTGGTGCGCCCGCCCGCCATGGAGGGCACCGGCTTCCTCGGCCAGGCCGCGGAGAACGTGTTCCACCTCGAGGCCGACGACTACTACCTCGTGGGCACCGCCGAGGTACCGCTCGCGGCGTACCACATGGACGAGATCATCCCGGCCGCCGAACTCCCGCTGCGCTACGCCGGCTTCTCGCCGTGCTTCCGCCGCGAGGCCGGTACGTACGGCAAGGACACCCGCGGCATCATCCGGGTGCACCAGTTCGACAAGGTGGAGATGTTCTGCTTCGTCGCGCCCGAGGAGGCCGAGGCGGAGCACCGGCGCCTGCTGGCGTGGGAGAAGGAGTTCCTGAACCGGCTCGAACTGCCCTATCGGGTGATCGACGTCGCGTCCGGCGACCTCGGCGCCTCGGCCGCGCGCAAGTTCGACATCGAGGCGTGGATCCCGACCCAGGGCAAGTACCGCGAGGTCACGTCCACCTCGAACTGCACCGAGTTCCAGGCCCGCCGGCTCCAGGTGCGGATGCGCGACGAGCGGGGCACCCGCCCGCTGGCCACGCTCAACGGCACGCTGTGCGCGGTGCCGCGCACGATCGTGGCGATCCTGGAGAACCACCAGAGGGCGGACGGCTCGGTCGTCGTACCCGAGGCGCTGCGTCCCTTCCTCGGCGGCCGTGAGGTGCTGGAACCGGTGGGGGCGTGACCTTCTCCCTGGTCGCCACCGACCTGGACGGCACGCTCCTGCGCGAGGACCACACCGTCTCGGCGCGCAATCGTGCGGCGCTGGCCCGGGTCACCGCAGCCGGCGCGAAGCACGTGATAGTGACCGGGCGGGCGGTGACCTGGACCCGTCCGGTGTTCGAGGCGCTGGGCTACCGGGGCCTCGCGGTGTGCGGGCAGGGCGCGCAGGTCTACCACGCGGGCGAGGACCGGCTGCTCACGTCGGTCACGCTGGACCGGCCTCTGGCCAGGCTGGCCACCGAGCGGTTGACCGAGGAACTGGGCGCGGTGCGGTTCGCGGTCAGCCGGGACGGGCTGTGCGGCGAGATCGCGGTGGAGCGCGGCTACCCGTACAACCCGGCGTTGCCGGTGCATGTGGTCCGGGACCGCGACGAGTTGTGGGCGGAGCCGATCCTCAAGCTCTACCTGCACCACGAGGACTACGACGACGACCGGTTGACCGCGTGCGCGCGCAAGATCTGCGCCGGTCTGGTGGACGTCACGCACGCCGGAGCGGGCATCGTCGAGCTGTTGCCCCTGGGCCTGAGCAAGGCGGTCGGCCTGTCCCTGGCCGCGCGCAAGCTGGGGGCCAGGGCCGCGGACACCATCGCCTTCGGCGACATGCCCAACGACGTCGCGATGTTCAAGTGGGTGGCCCACGGCGTCGCGATGGCCAACGCGCACGCCGAACTGCTCGCCGTGGCGGACGAGGTGACCCTGTCCAACATGGACGACGGCGTCGCGGTGGTCCTGGAACGGTTGTTCCCCGACCACTGAGCGCCCTTCCCGGCGAGCCGAACCCGTCCCACCTCACCCGACGGGTGCACGATCGCCCGGCACGACCTCGCGCGCCACGCGCACGTGCATCGGGCGCGAGGCGCCCACCCCGCAGGCGAGGGCGCACCCGCACAACACCAGCATCAGCACGATCGGCACGGTCCACCCGTCGGTCGCCTGACGCAGCGCCCCCGCGGCCAACGGCCCGAACGCGGCGAGCACGTACCCGACCGCCTGGGCCATCCCGGACAGTTGCGCGGCCGTGTTCGGATCCGGCGAGCGCAGCACGATCAGGGTCAGCGCGAGCGAGACCGCACCGCCCTGCCCGAGCCCCAGGAGCACCGCCCACACCCACGCCCCGCCCGTCGGCGCGACCATCAGCCCCACGTAGCCGGCCGCGACCAGCCCGATCGACGCGATCACCAACGGGCTCTGGTTCCGCATGCGACCGGCGATGATCGACCCCGCGAGCGAGGCCGGGATCTGGACGAACGTGTTGAACGCGAAGATCGTCGCCGCGGTGCCCTTGCCCATCCCGTGGTCGGTGAGGATGGTCGGCATCCACGCCAGCAGTACGTAGAACAACAGCGACTGCAGGCCCATGAAGCCGGTCACCAGCCAGGCGAGCGGCGACCTCCACAGACCCGGCACGTGCGGCATCGCCGCCGCGACGCTCCCGCGCCGGCGGCGCACGTGCGGCAGCCAGACCGCCACCGCCGCGAAGGCGAGCAGCGCCCAGACGCCGAGCGCCGGCTGCCAGCCGTGCCCGATCGCCTGCTCCAGCGGCACCGTCGCGCCCGCCGAGACCGCCGCGCCGAACACCATGGCCGCGCTGTACACGCCGATCATCGCCGCCGCCCGATGCGGGAACTCGCGCTTGACCACGCCCGGCATCAGCACGTTCAGCACCGCGATCCCGGCGCCCACGAGCGCGCCGCCCGCGAACAGCGCGGTCAGGTCGGGGATCACCCGCAGCAGAATCCCGACGCCCACCACGACCAGCGCGCCGAGCAGCACCGTCTCGGTGCCGTACCGGCGGGCCGCGACCGGCGCGAGCGGCGAGATCAGGCCCAGGAACAGCACGGGTATCGCGGTGATCAGGCTGCCCGTGGTCGCGGACAGGTGGAACACCTCGCGCAGTTCGCCCACCAGCGGGGACACACTGGAGAGCCCGGCCCGCATGTTGAGCGCGATCAGCACAATGCCGGCGAGCAGCAGCGCGCCGCCGGTCGCCCGCGCGGTACTCGTGCCGGTCCGGCCGGACTCGCCGGCCGGGGGTATGCGCAGTTCGGTCGTGCTCATGCGTCGTGCTCCATGGGGTGGTGCCTTGTCGGGTGGGGCTTCGCCGGGTGGTGCTTCGTCGGGTGGTGCTTCGTCGGGTGGGGCGGGTGAGGCCTCGTCGGGTCGTGCAGCAGTGCGTCCAGGGCGACCACGGCGGGTTCGAGGATGCGCCGCACGGCGCGTTCGGCCGCGTCCGGATCGCCCGCCTCGATCGCGTCGGCCAGCGCCACGTGCAGGGCGTGCGAGGCGTCCGGCAGGGTGCCGTCGCCGACCACCGCGCGGATGCTGCGCCACAACGAGTCGCTGAACCAGCGGTAGGTGGAGACCATCGCCGAGTTGTGCGACGCGATGGCGATCGCGGTGTGGAAGGCCACGTCCTGCTCGACCAGGTCGTCCAACTCGCCCTCGGCCACGTCGCCCCGGTCGAAGTCGTGCGGCTCCGGGGTATCCGCGCTGCCGTCGGCCGCGCCGCGCCGGTTCAGGGCGGCCCGGATCCGGTCCAGATCCGCGGCGTCCCGGCGCTGTGCGGCGAGCCGGGCGGCCTCCACATCCAGCGCGCGGCGCATCTCGAAGATGTCCCGCAGGTCGGCGTGTTCGATCCGGCGGACCAGGTCGCCGGGGTCGGTGGTCGAGCGTACGTAGGTCCCGTCGCCCTGGCGCGACTCCAGCATCCCGGCGTGCACGAGCACGCGGATCGCCTCGCGCACGGTGTTCCGGCCGACCCGGAGCCGCTCGGCGATCACGCTCTCGCTCGGGATGCGCGCGCCGATCGGCCAGGTGCCGGCCGTCAGTTGGGCGCGGAGCTGGTCGATCGCGTCGTCGACGAGGGACCGCCGACCGGCTGCCTGGAGCGACATGGACTCTCCCGAATTCGTGGGGTTGCCCAGTCATCCTACAAGTAGTTGTGCAGTACATGCGATAGGGCGGCGAAAAGCCGGCGTCCGCGGCCCGTGGCCCGCGCACGCCGGCTTCCCCTCCGACCCGATCCGACCGGTACGCCGGTGCGGGTCGGTGCGGCCGGCGCGGCCGATGAGACCGGTCCGACCGATGCGGCCGATGCGGCCGATGCGATCCGCGATCGTCGCGTCACGCGGCTCCCCGCAGCGGCGTGCCGGCGGCCTCGACCGTGCCGTAGACCTCGGCCAGCAGTCGGTACGAGCGCTCCCGGTCGGCCGGGTCGTGGGTGAACGTGTTGACCACCAGTTCGTCCACCCCGTGCCGGTCGGCCAACTCGTCCAGCCCGGCCCGGACCCGCTCGGGCGTCCCGGTCAGCAACGCACGCGCGTTGTGCCCGGCCCGCTCGCGCTCGGCGCCGGTCCAGCGGTGCGCGCGGGTGCGCGCCCGGTCCGGAAAGGGCTCGTCGAAGCCGAGGTCCTTGCGGCTGCGCCAGAGCAGGTACGCCGAGCCCAGTTCGCTCGCGTCGGCCTCGGTGTCCGCGACGATCGTGCGGACCGCGAGCGCGGCGCGAGTACGGTCCGCGCCCGCCGGCCCCGCGCGGAACGTCTCCAGCGCGCCGACGCCGAGCCCGGGGTTGAAGAAGTGCGCGAACGCGAAGTGGGTGCCCAGTTCGGCGGCCAGGGCGGCGGATCGGGTGCCCGCGCCGAGCAGCCACACCGGCGGCGGGACGTACCCGGGGTAGTCCTGCGCCGGGTCGCCCAGGTGCCCGAGCAGTTCGGCCACCTGCTGCGGGAAACGGTCGGCCGGGCCGCCCGCGCGGCCGATCCCCAGGTCCACCCGGTCCGGATACAGCGCGGCCAGCACCCGGAAGACCTCCGCCGGCTTGGCCGGCGCGTAGCGCGGCAGCAACACCCCGCCGCTGCCCACCCGCAGCCGCCGGGTTTGCGCGAGCAACGTCGCGACCAGGACCTCGGGCGCGGTGCCGGCGAAGCTCGGTGAGCCGTGGTGCTCGGCCACCCAGTAGCGGTGATAGCCCAGCCGGTCGACGGTGCGGGCCAGGTCGAGGGTCGCGGTGAGCGCGTCGGCCGGCGTGCCGCCCGCGGGGATCGGCGACTGGTCCAGGACGGAGAGGCGGATGGACATGATCAGGCTCCATTCTCGGTGAGGAAGGTGTGTGCGGCGCTCTCGCCGTGAGCAGTGCTCTCATCGTGTGCGCCGCTCTCAACGTGAGCGCCGCTCTCATCGTGAGCAGCGCTCTCGCCATGAGCAGTGCTCTTGCTCTCAACACGAGCAGCGCTCTCGCCATGAGCCGCGCTCCCAACATGAGCGGCGCTCTGCCCGTGAGCAGCGCTCTTCCTGTGAGCAGTGCTCTCATCGTGAGCAGTGCTCTCGCCATGGGCAGGTCTCTCGCCACGGGCAGCGCTCTCCCCGTGAGCAGTGCTCTCAACGCGAGCAGTGCTCTCGCCATGGGCAGGTCTCTCGCCACGGGCAGCGCTCTCCCCGCGAGCAGTGCTCTCAATGCGAGCAGTGCTCTCACCAAGAGCACTGCTCTCAGCCCACCCCGCGCCCCCAGGAACCCGCTCGGCACCCGCCGGTCGCGTCGTCGCCGGGACGATCCGGAAGTCCCGCAGGAAGACCAGGTTGTGCAAATCGGCGGCGGCGATCGCGCGCAGCGTGGGCAGTTCCTCGGCGGCCTGCTCCGGGGTGAACACGTTCAGCGGCCACTCCCCGATCGTGCCGCCGCGCAGATGCGGGTGGTGGAAGCCGGCGCCGTAGACCGCCCGCAGCGTGATCGGCGGGACGCCGGCCGCGCGCTGCTCGGCCCAGGACAGCGCCCAGATCGCCTCCAGGCCGCCGTCCGACGCGCGCCGGACGCCGGTCGCGGTGTACTCGCCGGAACCCAGCAGCAGGTCGGCGTCCAGTTCGGCGAGCGCCCGGCGGGCCTGCGGGTCGAGCAGCGCGACGGCCGCGCCGAACAGTCGTTCCTTGTCCCGGCGCGAGACCACGTCGCCGTGGGTGCCGTCGCGCAGGTCCGCGAAGTGCCGCAGCAGAGCGGTGGTGTTCATCGGGTCCTCCTCGAGGACGCGGTGCGGTGGGCCGCGGCGTACGCGGTGCCCAGGCGGTGTCGGAAGGCCGGGTCGGTCAGGAAGGCGCCGTGCCCGGTGCCGGCGAGTTCGTGCAGGTCGGTCGGGACGCCGGCGGCGCGCAGTCGGCGGGCGTAATCGCGGACGTCGTCCACGACCGGGTCGAGCGAGCCGACCGCGAGGATCGCGGGGGCGACCCCGGCGAGGTTCTCGGCCTCGTCCGGCGTGCTGTACAGCGGTCGCGAGCCGGCGGCGGCCGGGTGGGTCGGCGCCTCGCCCCGGTACGCCCGCCAGGCCGAGCCCAGCGCGGCCCGGGACGGGAAGGCTCCCGGCCGGCCGAGGTAGGACCCGGCTCGGCATCCGGGGTCGATCGGCGGATAGGCGAGCACCTGCGCGGCGAGCGGCCGGCCGAGGTCGCGCCGGGCCAGCGCGGCGGACGCGGCGATCGTCGCGCCGGCACTGTCCCCGCCGACCGAGACGTGCTCGGCGTCGGCCCAGTCCAGCACGGTGAGGACGTCGATCAGCGCGGCGGGGTGCGGGTGTTCGGGGGCCAGTCGGTAGTCGACGCCGACCACGGTGGTGGCCGCGATCCGGGCCAGGTGGGCCAGGGCCGGCGCCCAGTCGGCGGTGGCTCCCGAGCGCCAGCTCCCACCGTGCGCCCAGACCAGCAGGCCGGCCGAGCCGGTTCCGCCGGCAAAGATCCGGACCGGAACGTCGTGCTCGGCGCCGGGAACGATGATCGTCGGCGGCAGGATGTCGGGAGTGATACGGGTCACGGCCATGACAGACCTCCTCGGTCTTGTCGTGTCGCCTCGGGCGTACGAAGAGCGGGACGAAGCGGCGCGGGGCGGGGCGGCGGGACAGCGGCGGCGCGGGACGGCGGCGCGGGCGCCGGCAGGTGCACGCCGAACCGCCGGTCGGCGCTCAGGCCGTCGTCCGCCGACCCCGACGCGGCGCCAGGAACAGTCCCGCGAGCAGCGCCCCGAGCAGGACCAGGGCCGAGTCGATCAGGATCGCGACGGCGACCCCGGACAGGACCGCGTCGGGTCCGGTGCTGCCGAGCGAGCTCATCCGCGCGGTGGCGATGGCGCTCATGATCGGGATGCCCATCGTGATGCCGACCTGCTGGGTCATCGTGGCCAGACCGGTGGCCAGGCCCTGCTCGGCGTCCGGCAGGCCCGAGGTCGCGGTGACCATGAAGCCCACGATCATCAGCATGTTGCCGATGCCGCCGACGAAGGTCGCCGCGAGCAGCAGCCAGATCCACCCGCCGGAGCTGCCGAGGGCGACCAGCGACAGCGTGGCCAGGGCCTGGACGACGCCGCCGACGACGATCGTGGCGCGGGTACCGAACCGGCCCACCGCCCGGCCGCCGAGCGTGCCGCCGATGACCGTGCCGATGCCCAGCACGCCGAACGCGAGCCCGGTGGCCAGCGGCGAGTAGTCCAGGACCTCCTGGAGGTAGAGCGTGAGCAGGAAGACCAGCGAGGTCTCGGTGACGAACGCGATCAGGCCGGTGATGTTGCCCCACAGCACGGTGCGGCGCTTCATGATGCCGACCGGGACCAGCGGCGAGGCGGAGCCTCGCTCGATGAACCAGAAGGCGACCAGGAGTCCGGCACCGGCGATCAGCGCCCCGAGGGTGGTGGGCTCGCCCCAGCCCTCGGCGCCGGCCTGGGTGAGTCCGAAGACGAGTGCCAGCAGACCGCCGGTGACCGCGATCGCGCCGGGGACGTCCAGCTTGGGCCGGTGGGTCGGCCGCGAGTCGGTGATCACGGACGGCGCGAGGATCAGCACCAGCGCGGCGACGGGGACGTTGACGAAGAACGCCCAGCGCCAGGACAACATGTCGGTGAGCAGGCCGCCCAGGATCGCTCCGGCGGTGAAGCCGGCCGACATCAGCGCGCCGTTCAGGCCCAGCGCCCGGTCCCGCAGCGGTCCCTCCTTGAACGCGGTGGTCAGCAGCGACAGGCCGGCCGGTGTCACCGCGGCGGTGGCCAGGCCCTGCAGCACCCGCGCGGTGAGCAACATCTCGGGCGACGTGGCGAAGCCGCCGAGCGCGGAGGAGGCGCCGAGGAGGGCCATGCCGCCCAGGAACAGTCGCTTGCGGCCGAACAGGTCCGCGACGCGTCCGAAGAGCAGGGTGAATCCGGCGGCGGTCAGCGCGAACGCGGTGGCCACCCACTGGAGGTTGTTCAGGGAAAAGCCGAGGCCCTCGCCGACCACGGGCAGTGCGACGTTCAGAATCGAGAAGTCCACCGCGATCATGAACTGGGCGCCGAGGAGCAGGGTGAGGATCAGCTTCTGCTGTCCGGTCATCCGGTCGCCGCGCGATTCGGGCGAGGCGTCGGGCAGGGCGTCGGCCGATGTGGCGGGCGGTGCGGCGGGCGTGGCCTCGACGGGCCTCGCGCGGTGATCGAGCGTGGACATGTGCGTCTCCCGAGATGCTCTAACGGGTCTGCTTTCCCGTTAAGATGTCTCGAAGGTAGCACGATGGATCGACTTAATGGAACAGGAGTCCCGTTATGACTTCGGATGGTCTCGCCGGCGATCCCCCTCCCGGCTCCTCCGACCGCTCTTCGGGATCGGCCGGGACATCGGCGGATCCGGGCACGGTCCGACCCGGCGGACGCACCGCCCGGGTCCGCGAGGCGGTGCTGCGCGCGACCGGGGACCTGCTCGCCGAGCGCGGCTTCGCCGGTCTCGACCTGGCCGATGTCGCGCAGCGCGCCGAGGTCGGCAAGACCACCGTGTACCGGCGCTGGGGCAACACCGCGGGCCTGGTCGCGGACCTGCTGGTGGACATGGCCGAGAGCTCGGTGCCGCGCGCCGACACCGGGTCGCTGCTCGGCGACCTGCGGGCCAACGCGCACCTGGTGCGCCGCACGCTCACCGACCGGCGGCAGGGTGCGCTGTTCAAGGCGGTGATCGCCGCGGCGACCTGCGACGCGCGGACCTCCGAGGCGCTGCACGCGTTCTACGCGACCCGGATCAAGGAGTGGGCGCCCTGCGTCGAGGCCGCGATCGAGCGCGGCGAGGCGCCGCCGGGCACCGACCCGCACGAGGTGATCCGGGCGGTATCGGGACCGCTGTACTACCGGCTGCTGGCCAGTGGCGACCCGCTGGACGAGGCCAGCGCGGAGCGCGCCGCGACGGCCGCCGCGGCCGCGGCCCGGGCGGGAGCGTACGTCCCGTAGCCGACGGGCCGGCCGGCCCATGCGCCGGCTCCGCTCGGTCGGGCACGTATGGTCGACGGATGCGTTTGAGCACTGTGATCCTCCCGATCCACCGCTGGGCCGAGGGCCGAAAGGTCTGGCGTCGCGCCGAAGACCTCGGCTTCCACGCCGCGTACACCTACGACCACCTGTCCTGGCGCAGCTTCCGTGAGCGGCCCTGGTTCGGCGCGGTGCCCACGCTCACCGCCGCCGCGACGGCCACCGAGCGGCTGCGTCTGGGCACGATGGTCACGTCGCCCAACTTCCGGCACCCGGTCACGCTCGCGAAGGACCTCGCGGCGATCGACGACATCTCCGAGGGTCGGCTGATCGCGGGCATCGGCGCGGGCGGCTCCGGGTTCGACGCGACCGCCCTGGGACAACAGGAGTGGACCGCGCGCGAGCGCGCCGACCGCTTCGCCGAGTTCGTCCCGCTGCTGGACCGGTTGCTCACCGAGCCGGCGGTGACCGAACAGGGCACGTACTACACCGCCCACGACGTCCGGATGATCCCGGCCGGTCGGCGGAGCCCGCGCCTGCCGATGTACATCGCGGCGACCGGACCCCGGGGCATGCGGCTGACCGCGCGGCACGGCGAGGGCTGGATCAGCTACGGCGACCCGCGCGACCCCAAGGCCGTCCCGGCGAAGGACTGCCCGGCCGTGATCGCGGGCCAGTTGGCGCGGCTGTCCGACATCTGCGCGGAGGAGGGCCGCAAGCCCGACGAGCTGGAGAAGGTCCTGCTCCAGGGCTCGACGCGGGAGCGGCCGCTGGACTCGGTGGACGCGTTCGTCGACTACGCGGGCCGATACCGGGAGGTGGGCATCACCGAGCTGGTGCTGCACTGGCCGGTGCCGGACTCCGTCTTCGAGGCGGACCCGAAGGTCTTCGAGCGCATCGCGACCGAGGGCCCGGCCCAACTCGACTGAGCCGATCCGTCCCGAAGGGTCGGTCGACCCGGCCCCCCGGACCGGGCGAATCGTTTCTGAGCGAGGATGTACCCGTGACGATCACGAATCGCCCACGCCTAGTGGCCACCGACCTCGACGGCACCATCGTGCGCGACGACGGATCCATCTCCGAACGCACCCTCGCCGCGCTCGAACTCGTCGAGTCCGCCGGCGCCGAGGTGGTCTTCGTGACCGGCCGGCCGCCGCGCTGGATGAGCCGCGTCGCGGAGGTCACCGGCCATCGCGGCCTGGCCATCTGCGGCAACGGCGCGGTGGTCTACGACCTGCGCGCCGAACGTGTGGTGGGCACCCACACGATGGACGTGACCGCCGCGCGCAAGGTGACCCGGCTGCTCCGCGAGGCGGTGCCGGACGTGTCCTTCGCGGTCGAGACCGAGACCGGCTTCATGCACGAGCCCGACTACCCCGCGCTGGAGCGCGACGTGTCGATCGTGCACGCGGTCGGTCCGGTCGAGGAGCTGCTCACCGGGCCGGTACTCAAGCTGCTCGCCCGGCACCACAGCCTGGATCCCGACGTGTTCCTCGCGCTCGCCCGGGACCGGGCCGGCGCGTACGCGGAGTTCACCCACTCGTCCTCGATCGCCCTGGTCGAAATCAGCGCGCTGGGGATCAGCAAGGCCAGCACGCTGGCCTGGTTCTGCACGCAGCGCGGGATCCGCACCGAGGACGTGGTGGCGTTCGGCGACATGCCCAACGATCTGCCGCTGCTGGCCTGGGCCGGACAGGCGTACGCGGTGGCCAACGCGCACCCCGACGTGCTCGCGGCGGTGATCCGGCATACCGGGAGCAATCAGGACGACGGCGTCGCCCAGGTGCTGGAGAAGTTGTTCGGCTGAGCCGATCGCGCGTCGCCCGGTATCGGTGTACGCGGCAGCCGCCTCCTCGAACGCGTGACAGCAAAGACACGCTTACGCATGAAGGTTGCACAGTGTAGTTACACGATCGCTTTCCGTGACATAGATTGACGCCCGTGTACATCCCCTCCCGGCCAGGGTCCCCACTGGCTGTGACGATCGATCGCTACCGGGTCGGCAAGGCACTCTCGTTCCGACCCATCGCCGAGGGCCTGCTCAACCGGGGCTACGAGGTCGTCACCACCAGGGGACGCTGGTTTCTCAAGCACTATCTGAACCAACGACCCGACACCATCCGCTTCCAGCACCGCACCACCCAGCGGCTCGCCGCGTGCGGGATACCCGCGATCCCGCCGGTGGCCGACCGACACGGACGCACCGTACTCACCTCGCGCGGACGCTGGTTCGCGCTGTACCCCTGGGTGGACGGCGAGCACCGACGCGGCACGGAGCTCGACGCCCGGGGCTGCGCGCGGGTGGGCGCGCTGCTCGGCGGCGTGCACGTGACGCTGCCCAAGTTGTTGCCGCCGATCCAGCAGCCGCTGCTGGTGCCCACCGCCGACCCGCACGAATCACTGGCCACCGTCGAGCGGCTGCTCACCCGGATCCGCACCCGGCCCGGCCCGAACGCCTTCGACCGGCTCGCCGAACTGCGCCTGATCGAGCGCCGCGCGATGCTCCTGCGGTACGCGCACCGGCGACCACGCGACCACGAGGCGCCGGGAACCGGCTATGTGCACGGCGACTTCCATCCGCTGAACCTGCTGTACCGCGCCGGCGAACCGGTCGCGATCATCGACTGGGACCGGCTCGCGGCGCTGCCCGACACCGAGGAGCTGGTCCGGGCCGCGTTGATCTTCTTCACCGACCCGATCTCCGGCACGCTCGACCTCGAGCGGGTACGCGGCTTCGTGAACGGCTATCGCGCGGTCGTGGATCCGGGGCCCACCCAACTCGCCGCCGCCGTGCACCGGCTGTGGTGGGAGCGACTGAACGACTTCTGGATGCTCACCCGGCACTACCTCGAGCACGACCCGCGCTGTGCCCCGCTGTTCCCCGCGTCCGCCGCACTGATCGTGTGGTGGACGATGGCCTACGACGAGGTCCTGAAGGCGTTCCTGGGCTGACGAACCGGTCCCACACGAGAAAACCCGCGCGCGCCACCGATCGTGGCTCGCGCGGGTTTCGCGTCTTCGACCCGGAGGTCGCGCGACTTTGCCGTCGTGCGGCCCGGAGGTCGTACGGCCCGGAGGTCGTACGACTCGGCGGGCGTACGACTCAGGGGGTCGTACCGCTGCCGCCCGCCGGATTGCCCCCGGCGGCGGCGCCGCCCGAGTCCGGCGGCTTCGTCTCGCCGCCGCCCTTGGTCGAACCCGGCGGCGCGGTGGCCGACGTGGTCGGCCGGCTCGTCTCGGACGGCTTGTTCGACGCGGTCGAGGACGGCGTGTGCGACTGACCCGAGGTCGTCCCGCCCGGATCGCGCGTGCTGGACGGCGGCGCCGTCTGCCGCCACGTCTGCGTCGGATTGGACGGGGTCGCGCCCGACGTGCCCTTGGTGTTCGCGTCGGGGCTGGGCTGGTTGTTGTTGTTCCCCGGTTGCGCGCCGCTGTCGTTGCTCACCGACACGGCGGGTCCGGCCGGATCGCGGTTCGAGGGGCTGTCCCCGTCCCCGGGCAGGCCCTTGACCAGGAGCACCGCGCCGACCAGCACCAGGATCACCGCGAGCGCGGCCACCAGGTAGAGCGGCAGCCTGCGCCTGTGCGCCGGCTCCTGCGGCAGGATCGGCAGCGGTCCGGTGCCGCCGTCGTTGGCCGGCTGACGCTGCTGCGACCCGGTGCCCGGCTGCCCCGCCAGCGGCGGCATCGCCGCCGTCGCGTCGGTGGAGCCGGTGTGCGCCGGGGCCGCGGAACCCGCGGCGACCTGGCTCCACGAACCGAACTCGGGCCGGCTCTGCTGGGTGGGCACCCGCGGCGGAACCGCGACCGAGACCTGCTGACCGGCGAGCGCGCGACGGATGTCCATCCGCATCTCGTCGGCCGTCTGATACCGGTCGTCGGGGTTCTTCGCCAGCGCCTTCAACGCGATCGCGTCCAGGTGCGGAGGCACCCGAGGATCCATCATCGACGGGGGACGCGGCTCGTCCTGGACGTGCTGGTACACCACCGACAGCGGCGTGTCACCGTTGAACGGCGGACGCAGCGCGAGCAGTTCGTAGAGCAGGCAGCCGCTGGAGTACAGGTCGCTGCGCGCGTCGACGGTGCGGCCCAGGGCCTGCTCCGGCGACAGGTACTGCGGCGTGCCCATGACCATGCCGGTCTGGGTCATCGTGGTCGCCGCGCTGTGCATCGCGCGGGCGATCCCGAAGTCCATCACCTTGACCGCGCCCGAGTTGGTGATGATCACGTTCGCGGGCTTGATGTCGCGGTGGATGATGCCGTGCCGGTGGCTGTACTCGAGGGCCTCCAGGATCCCCTCCGTGACCCGGAGCGCCTGCTCCAGCGGTATGGGGTTGCCCTCGCCGAGCAGTTCCCGGACCGTGCGGCCCTCGACGCACTCCATCACGATGAACGGCACCAGTTCGTCGCCGACCTGGTCCTCGCCCGTGTCGTAGACCGACACGATCGCGGGGTGGTTGAGCGACGCCGCGTTCTGCGCCTCGCGGCCGAACCGCGAGCGCGCGACCGGATCCTGCGCGAGGTCCGGGCGCAGCGTCTTGACCGCGACGGTGCGACCGAGCCGCACGTCGTGGGCCATCAACACCTCGGCCATGCCGCCTCGGCCGAGTTGGCGGCCGAGTTCGTAGCGGCCGGACCCGACCGTCTTCACCTGTGTGCCGGACGTCTCACGCTCGTCCGGTCCCGTCGGCGCGGTCATCGCTCCTCGCCCTGCGCGTCGGGGCGGCCCCGCCGGGGCCGCCGAACTGTGGCGATGGCGTCCGCCGCGAGCAAGGGGAAGCGGAAAGCACCACGGGAGCGGGGGAGCACGACGGTTCCAACGATCGGCCGGCCACAAAGGCACGCCGATTCGGGCGTCAGGGTTGCGGCCGGGGACTCGGAGCTCATCCTCGACAGTCCCCTCACGTGGCGCCGGGGCGTTGGCCCGCGCCGGTGTGCAGATGAAATGTGGTGCATCCTCGCGTCAAGTCCCGAAACGATACCGGGATCAGCGGTACTCCGTGTGAATTGCCCATGGTAACGGGATTCCGGATCCCCGGCCGGTGCCTTGTCCGCCCCGGGCACCGCCCGCCCGCGGAATCCGGCCGACCCGATCAGCGCAGCATCAGGATCGAGGCGAGCACCGCCAGCACGCCCAGCACCGTCGCCGCGAACGCGGCGCCCGCACCGGTCTTGCGCCCGTACGCCCCCGGCGCGCTGTGCGCGCCCGCCGAACGGGCCCGGGGCCCGAACCCGGACAACACCCGCGCCCACGGCGGGCCGCCGGCGGAAGGGCGGGCGGGCCGCTGCGACGTCGGCGGCCCCGGCGGCCGCGCGGACCCCGCCGGGACGCCGGCGCCGTACAGGACCGAGTCCCAGACGTCCGCGGGCAGGATCCGGCGCACCGACTCGCGCATCCGCCCGGCGGTGTCGAAGCGCAGGTGGGGGTCCTTGCGCAGCGCGTGCAGGACCAGGTCGTCGACCGCGCCGGGCACGTCGGGCCGGTACACCGACGGCGGGGTCGGCTCCTCGCGCATGTGCCGATAGGCGATGTGCACCGCCGTACCGCCGTCGAACGGCGGCACCCCGACCAGCAGCTCGTGCAGCAGGCATCCCACCGAGTACAGGTCGCTGCGGGTGGACGCGGGATGCCCGAACGCCTGCTCGGGCGAGAAGTACTGCGGGGTGCCCATGATCCGACCGGGGTCGGTGAGCGCGCCGTCGGTGACGAACAGCGCACGGGCGATGCCGAAGTCCATCACCTTGACCGCGCCGCCCGGGGTGATCATCACGTTGACCGGCTTGATGTCGCGGTGCACCAGACCGCGATCGTGGCTGTACTCCAGCGCGTCCAGCACCTTCGCGGTGATCGCGAGGGCGCGCGGCCACGGCACCGGACCGTGCGCCTCCAGCAGATCGCGCAGGGTCAGCCCCTCGATCAGCTCCATCACGATCCACGGCACCAGCACGCCGTCCTCGCCCGGATCCGCACCGGTGTCGAACACCGAGACGATCGTGGGGTGGTTCAGCGCGGCCGCGTGCTCGGCCTCGCGGGCGAACCGCGAGCGCGCGACGGTGTCCTCGGCCAGGTCGCTGCGCAGGCGTTTGACCGCGACGAGCCGATCGAGCACCAGGTCGTGCGCCTCGTACACCACGGCCATGCCGCCGCCGCCGATCCGGCGCCCGGTGCGATACCGCCCGCCGCCGAAGACACGCCCGTTCGCCCGAGCCGGGTCTCCCGAAACGGTCACCGTCAGGCCGCCCTCCACGCCGCACGACTCGCGCACGACTCCGGCACGAATCGACCTACCGAAAAGCGCTCCCGTCGCACCGCCGACAGCCTGTCAGAGACGCGACGGGAGCGCACCGGGTCGGCGCCATCGAGCGCCGCTCCGGGGTGCGTCCCCTCCCGAACGCTAGAGGTAGGGACCCGACTGGGTGTGCGGCGGCTCACCCTGGCCACCGGGGACCACGCCGGGCGGGAGTGCCCGACGCATCGTCTCCAGTTGCGCGCGCGCCGCCATCTGCTGCGCGAACAGCGCGGTCTGGATGCCGTGGAACAGGCCCTCCAGCCAGCCCACCAGTTGCGCCTGCGCGATCCGCAGCTCGGACTCGCTGGGCACCGAGTCGTGCGTGAACGGGAGCGAGAGCCGCTCCAGCTCCTCGACCAGCTCCGGGGCGAGCCCCTTCTCCAGCTCCTTGATCGAGCTGGCGTGGATCTCCTTGAGGCGCACCCGGCTCGCCTCGTCGAGGGGAGCCGCGCGCACCTCCTCCAGAAGCTGCTTGATCATGCTGCCGATGCGCATGACCTTCGCGGGTTGTTCGACCATGTCGGTCACCGCGAGTTCACCGCCCTCTTCACCGAGGCCGCCGCCGAGCGCCATGCCATCCGGCCCGACGATCACCACCTGCGGGTTCTCACCATTCGCTTCGCTGTTCGGCGTGTCCATACATCTCATCCTAGGAGCGCCGGGGGCTCAAGCCGTCCTGCCGCGCACCACCGCACGCGATCGTGTCAAAAGCGCCGCGAGCAGGGCCGCGAGGATCGGCAGCACGAGCAGCGCGAGGCCCAATTGCGACCACGGAATCACCAGTTCGGGAGCGTGCAGCCGACTCTTGGCCTCGGCCGGCATCACATCCCACACGGCCGACTTCTGTCCTCGACGCACGACCACTCCCGCGAGTACGCCCGCCCCCAGTCCCAACGCGGTGCCCAGGAACGCGATCACCCCGCTCTGGAACGCGGACAACCGGCGCCGCACACTCGGCGGCGCGCCCACAGCACCGAGCGTGGCCAGGTCCTTCTGCGCGTCGGCCAGGGCCAGCCCGGTGGCCACCCCGGACGCGCCGACCGTGATCACCAGCGCGAACACCGCGAGCAACAACATCCGCGCGTCGCTCCTCGGCTGGAATCCACGCTCGACGAAGACGAAGCCGTGCTCGGAGACCTTCGCCACCTGCTCCTCCAGCCGCTGCTTCTCCGCGTCCGAGAGCGAGCGCCCGGCGTCGTAGACCATCCCGGCCGGTTCGACGACGGCCCCGAGTACGCGCGCCGCCTCCGGCGAGGCGAACATGCCGGACAGGCCGAAGGGCGCTCGCACCGACACCGCGGGCAGCCACACGCCCGGCGGTTCCGACCCGGCCGCTTCCGGGGAGGGTGCGCGGACCGGTCCGGGGCCGGAGAACACCTCCTGTGACTTGACCTCCACCTTGCCGTCCGGCCCGACGTACCCGTCCTCGAACAGGACGACCCCGCCGCGGGACAACACCTCGATCGCGCGCGGGTCGTCCGCGCCGGTCAGCTTGCGCAGCAGATCCGCGTCCCCGACCACCGACAGGAAGAAGCCGTTCTGGGCCCGTGTCTCGTATCGGCACCTGGGATCGTCACGCCACCGGTCGTCGCCGGGGGCCGGGCAGCGGGCCTCGGGCAACTTCTGCGGTCGGAAGGTGACGCACCTGCCCTCCTGGGCGCAGGGTCCGCCCAGCGTGCCCAGTGGTCCGCCCTTCGCGTCGGGCAGGATCCGCTCCACCGCCCGCCGGACATCCTCGACCTCACGCGCGCCCACCGCCGTCTCGCCCGGCATGCCGCCCCCCGGCACGCGCCCGGGGAAACCGATCAGGACGTGGTTCTCCTGGGCGTTGGGGCGGTACCTGTTGCGTTCGTCCGCGTTCTGGCTCGACCAGACCACCGCGATCACCACCGAACCCGCCACCGCGGCCATCACCGCCGCCACCGCCGGTGCGCTGCGCGGACGGCTGCGGGCCGCGTCGCGCAACGCCAATCGAGGGCTCAGCGGCAGGAACCGACCGAGTTTCGCGGTCGCTCCGATCAGTGCCGGGCAACACGCGACCAGGCCCAGTTCGGCCACCACCACACCCGCGACGATGACCTTGTCGTTCGCCCGATCCGCGCCGAACAGCGCGATGGCGACGCCGAGCCCGGCACCGACGACCCCGGCGATCGGCAGCGCGCGCGAGCCTCGGCGCACTCCTCGGCGGCCGGACAACGACGCGGCGATGTCCTCACGGGCCGCGAGCCAGGCCGGGATCAGCGCGGCGAGTACGCCGACCGCCACCCCGACCGCGCCGATACCGAGCAGTTCGAGCGCGCGCACGTCGTACCGGCCCAGAAGCCGGCCGGACTTCTCGGCGAACCACGGCCGCAGCAGGGCCGCGACCGCCATGCCCAGGGCCGTGCCGAGCAGCGCGCCGACCGCGCCGAGCACGACACCACCGCCGAGCACCACCCCGCCGATGTGCCGGCGACTGCCACCCGCGACGCCGATCAGCCCGAGTTCGCGCCGCTTGCGGCGGGCGCCCACCGCGAAGGCCGGGCCGGCGAGCAGGATCATCTCCAGCAGGCCCAGGCCCACGCCGATGCCGCCGAGCCTGAGCGCGCGCGAGTCGACCCACTGCCGCGGGCTCTCGTACCGCAACTCGTCGCTCGCGGGCGGATCCTCGAGTACCGCGGCGGACTTGACCAGGACGCCCTGCCGGTTCGCCTCCCCGACCATCGCCCACGACACCCCGCCCGGGACCCGGATCAGCTCGTCGACCTGCTCGGCGAACGAACCGCTCGCCCCCGGCAGGGCACGCATCGCGTCGAGCACCGCGCCCGGCCGGCCGATCACCATGGACTCGCGGAGGTCGTTCGGCAGATCGACCGTGCCGACGATGCGAAACGTGCGACCGGTGGACTTCTCGGTCAGGCGCCCACCGACCCGGTATCCGCCCGAACGACGCAGTTGCTCGGTGACGACCACCTCGTCGAGGGCTTGCGGGGCCCGCCCCCGACGCTGGAACACCATGCCTTCGGCGAGCGGCTCGGTGTAGTCGAACTCGCGGATCCGCACCTCGGTCCGACCGTGCTCCGTGGACACCGTCCCGTAGCCGAAGCGGTCGACCAGCCGCTCGGTCACCCCGGGAATCGCCGCGCTCGCCATCCGGGCGGCCGGCCGATCGGGGGATCCGCCGGCCGGGGGCGCTGTTTCGGGCTGCCCGGGCGGCTTCGGCCGCTCGTCGGCCGGGCGCCACTCGTCGCCTTCGGCGTTCTGTCGAATCGGGACGGTGGGCACCGAGGTCCCGTCGCCCGGCCGCTCCGAGGTGGTGTCCCGCACCACGGCGTCCGCCCGCCCCATCGAGCGCGAGATCACCTCGTCGGTGTCCAACTGCACGCTCCGCCAGGACACGTCGGCCGCGCTCATACCCAGAACCGGAAGCGCGATCATCGCGACGATCAGCGCGCTGCGTCCCTTGGCCCGCAGCGCGTCCCGACGGGCGATCCGCAAGGTCGCCCGCCACGAGCCCACGCTCATCGCGAACCACCCCGGGACAGCAGCGACTCGGCGTCGGCCGTGGGACCGGTGTCGTCCACGAGCCGACCGTCGCGCAGGAACACGATCCGGTCCGCCCACGCGGCGTGCCGGGCCTCGTGGGTCACCAGGACCACCGCGGCGCCGGCCTCGCACCGCGCCCGCAGCACCCGCAATACCGCCTCGCCCGTGGTCGAGTCGAGCGCGCCCGTCGGCTCGTCGGCCAGCACCAGTCGGCGCTCGCCCACCAACGCGCGGGCGATCGCGACGCGTTGTTGCTGGCCGCCGGACATGTCGTCGGGGAAGCGGTCGCCGAAGTGTTCGAGGCCGACCTCGGTCAGCGCCGCCTGCGCGGCCTGCCGGGCCCGGCGGATGGACACGCCGTCGAGTTCGAGCGGCAGCGCGACGTTCTCCGCCGCGGTCAGCGCCGGGACCAGGTTGAGGTCCTGGAAGACGTAGCCGACGCTGCGCCTGCGCAGCGCGGCCATCCGGCGCCGGTTGAGCCCGCCGAGTTCCCGGCCCTCGACCAGGACCTCGCCGTGGGTGGGCCGGTCCAGCCCGCCCGCGAGCATCAACAGGGTCGACTTGCCCGACCCGCTCGGCCCCATCACGGCGAGCATCTCGCCCGGCGCGACGGCCAGATCCACCTCGGCCAGGGCCTCGACGCGCACGTCGCCCCGACCGTGGATCCGGCCCACCGACCTGAGTTCCAATACCGGTTCCACTGTGCCCCCTGTGCCCGTGGTCATCGACGCGCCCCGCGCTTGCGGGTGGGCGCCGGCCGCTCGTTCGTCGAAGTCGGCGCCGGCGCCTGTTCGGCGGCCCGGCGGGCCAGCCGCGCCTCGCAGTGGTCGAGCCAGCGAACCTCGGCCTCCGCGTGGAAGATCAGTGATTCCAGGACGAGTTGCCACGCGAGATCGTCCTCGGCGGCGCGGGTCTTGAGCCGGGTGTAGTCCTGCAACGCCCGCAACGTGTGCGCGCGCTGTCCCTGGACCACCGACCGGACGTCGATCCCGGGCACCGTGACCGCCATCGCGAGCTTGATCGCGAGTTCGTCCCGGGGCGGGTTGGTGCGCGACACCGGCGCCTCGAACCACTCGCGCAGTTCGGCCCGACCCTTGTCGGTGATCCGGTAGAAGACGTGCCCCTCGTCGTCCTCGCCGTCGGGCGCGACGAGTTCGTCGCGGTCGAGGCGGCCGAGCGTGGTGTAGACCTGACCGACGTTGAGCGGCCAGGTGGATCCGGTCCGGGCCTCGAATTCGGTCCGGAGCTGATAGCCGTATCGAGGGCCCTGATCGAGCAGTGCGAGCAGGCCGTGCTTGATGGACATACCGAGTATGTATACCCGGTATGCTCGACAGCGCAAGACCGGCACGCGGTGGGAGCGTCCGGGGAAGCCGCTCGCGGACGGAGGCGAACGACCGGCGAACCAGGGTCAGCGGTCGTTGGAGGGGGAGCCGCCCCGGCAGTTGAAGTTGAACGTGTACCGCTCGGTCTGCGCGTTCGCGACCGGCTGGAGGATCAGCAGTTGCAGGACACCGCTCGCCTCACCGAACAGTTGCGGCGGGATCGCCCAGGTGATCGGAATACTCGCCTGGCGCGGACCGGAACCGGTGAAGTGCAGGATGTCCTGCGGGAGCACCAGCCCCCTCTCGTACACCCACTGGAAGACGATGTCGCCGGGCCCCGCCCCGTCCACGAGCACCGTCCCGACGAACGTCACCTGGTCGAGTCCGTTGCAGCGCACGTAGGAACCGTTGGCGCGGTCCGCGCTCAGTCGTACGTCGCTGACCCGAAACCGCTGACCCAACGGCGGCGGCGGAGTGGGCGTCTGGCCGCCGGAGCCGGTCGTCGCGGTGGTGCCGCCGGATCCACCGGACTGTCCGCCCGGAGCGGGAGTGCTCGTCGTGTTCCCGGTCCGGCCCCCGGAACCGGGCGCGTTCCCGGGTGGTGCCGTCACCGTCTCGGTCACGGTCACCGTGGGTACCGGAACGGGCTGCCCGCTCGCGGGCGCCGAGCCGTCGGGCGCGGGCGTGGCACCGCCGGTCGGCATCGGACCGGCCTCGATGCTCTGGTCCTGGGCGGGCAGTTGCGGCGGGATGTCGGCGGGCGAGGGCCCGCTCCGGTCGTGTCGGGCCTGCACGCCCGGGCCGGAGCCGCAGATGTTCGTGAGTACGAGCAGCGTGATCAGGGCCAGCGCGATGATCGTCGGGCCCAGCGGTATCCGCCGGTGAAACCCGCCGATCGACCACATCACGCCTCCTTCCCCCACCACCGGTCGGACGTTGCCGGAAGGTACCGCTGTATCACGATTCGCATCCTCGACGAGCCTGCACCCTTCATCCGCGATGCGCCAGACACACAGTCTGCCCGGCGGGACCGACGCCCATCCCGCCGGTCAGCGTCGTCGCGGCGCCGGGAAACACCGGACGAGCAGTCCACCGGCGCAGACGATACCGGCTCCCCCGAGGCCCATCAGAGTCAAATTCACAACGGATGGTCCGGTTCTGGGCAGCGTGGGCGGCGCATCGAAGGCCGGGGAGGTGACCGGAGCCGAGGTGTCGGTCGGTGCGTTCGGGTCGGACTCCATCAGGTAGCGCGCGACGACGCGGCCGCGGGAGCGCACGGCGTACACCCCGGGTCGATCGTCCTCGGTGATCTCCGCCCCCCAGGACCGGAGCGCGTCCAGGCCGGCGGCGCCGCCGATGAGCACGAGTTCGTGTTCGACGTCGAGCACCGCCCGGCCCGACTCGTCGGTCAGCGGGCGGGCGCCGTGCCGGGCCAGCCGGTCGAGCAGGCGTTCCCACTCCTGCTGCGTCGGCGCGTTCGTGACCGGGGCGGGGCGGGGCGGCCCGGCCGGCTCGGCCGGCGCGTCCACGTGCACCGGCGGATCCGGGCGCAACTCGGGCGCGGCCGGCGCCCGGCCGCGCGGGGACGCCCCCGGGTCCGGCTCCTCGGGCGGCGGCCGCGACCCGTCGACCGGGGTGGCCGAGGGTCCGGGCGACCCGCCCGCGAGCGCCGGGGCATCGGGCAGCGCCGGCGTACCGGGGAGCGCCGAGGCACCGGAGAGGACAAGGGCCGCCGTGAGCACACACCCGGCAGCCAGTCGACGCGCGAAGCCGCCGGGGGTAGGCATGCGGTCAGACTAAGGAAAATCGACAAAGGACCTATTCAGCGACATTCGGCGCAGTGGAATGGTCATCCGATTTTCATTCGTCCGGCGGAGGGTTCGGATCGACGCCCCGCGGACCGCGGCCACGGGCGCCGCCTCGCCCGAAGCACGACACCCGAAGCGCGACATCCGGAGCACACCGCCCGGACCACACCGCGCGGTCGCCTTGCCCGGACCGCGCCGGCACGTCGTCGGCCGCGCCGGCGGGCCCGTACCGCGTCAGCGCACCTTCAGCAGGACCTTGCCGATGTGGCCGCTCTCCTCGAGCACCCGGTGCGCGTCGGCCGCCTCGGACACCGGCAGTACCCGATCGACGATCGGCTTGACCCGGCCCGCGTCCAGGAGCGGCCACACGTGTTCGCGTACCGCCGCGACGATCGCGGACTTCTCCGACATCGGGCGGGCCCGCAGCGAGGTCGCCGCGACCGCGGCCCGCTTGGTCAGCAGCTTGTTGAGGTCCAACTCGCCCCGGGCGCCGCCCTGGAGGCCGATCACCACGAGCCGGCCGTTGACCGCGAGCGCGTCCACGTTGCGATCGAGGTACTTCGCGCCCATGTTGTCCAGGATCACGTCCACGCCGGCCCCGTCGGTGGCCTCGCGGACCCGGGTCACGAAGTCCTCGTCCCGGTAGTTGATCGCGACCTCGGCACCGAGTTCGCGGCAGCGCTCCAGCTTGACCGCCGAGCCCGCCGTGGTGAGCACCCGCGCGCCCGCGGCCGCGGCGAGCTGGATCGCCATCGTGCCGATGCCGCTCGACCCGCCGTGCACCAGGAAGGTCTCGCCCTTGCGCAGGTGGGCGACCATGAACACGTTCGACCAGACGGTACAGACCACCTCGGGCAGCGCCGCGGCCGTGATCAGGTCCATGCCCTCGGGCACGGGCAGCAGTTGGCCGGTGGGCACCCGGACCCGCTCGGCATAGCCGCCGCCCGCCAACAGCGCGCACGCCCGGTCGCCGACCGCCCAGCCGGACACGCCCGCGCCCACCTCGACGATCCGACCCGACGCCTCCAGGCCGGGGTAGGCCGAGGCGCCGGCCGGCGGCTGGTAGAACCCCTGTCGCTGCAACAGATCGGCCCGGTTGACCGCCGACGCGGCCACCTCCAGCAACACCTCGCCGGGTTCGGGTTTCTCGTCCGGGACCTCGGTCCAGGTCAGTACCTCGGGTCCGCCCGGTTCGGCAATCGTGATTGCAAACATGGCCACCAGCCTATGAGTCGCCCGTCTTCGGCTGCGGCTTATGCGTCTTGATCACCACGAGTCGGTCACCCGCGCCGAGTACCGCCGCCTCCGGGTCGTCGTGCCGCAGCGTGCGGTGACCGCGCACCACGGCCACCACCAGATCGCCGCACTCGCTCGGCGACTTGCCCGCCTCGCGCTTGTCGATCGGCCGCTCGATCAGGTCCATGCCCTCGCCGTAGTGCATCAGGTCCTCCATCACCTCGCCCACGTTGGGGCTGAGCATGGAGAGCCCGAGCAGTCGGCCGGCGGCGCTCGCGGTGGTGACCACCGAGTCGGCCCCGCTCTGCCGGATCAGCGGCGCGTTCTCGTCCTCGCGGACCGCGACCACGATCCAGGCCCGCCGATTCAACTGCCGAGCGGTCAGCGTGACCAGGGCCGCGGTGTCGTCCCGGTTGACCGCGACGATGATGTTCCGCGCCCGTTCCACCTCGGCCCGGCGCAGCACCTCGGCCCGGGTCGCGTCACCGGAGACCACCACGAGCTTGTCGTCCTCGCTCGCCTCGGTGACCGCCTCCGGGTCGGAGTCGACGATGACGATGTTCTCGCGCGAGATTCCCTGCGCCATCAGGGTGTGCACCGCGCTGTACCCGGTCGTGCCGTAGCCGACCAGGATGGTGTGGTCGCGCAACGTGGACCTCCAACGGTTGAGCCGCAACTGCTCCCGCGTGCGCTCGGTGAGCACCTCGAGGGTCGTGCCGACCAGGATGATCAGGAAGATCACCCGCAGCGGGGTGATCACCAGGACGTTCACCAGGCGCGCGCCGTCACCGGCCGGGGTGATGTCGCCGTAGCCGGTCGTGGACAGGGTGACCGTCGCGTAGTAGACCGCGTCGAGCAGCGAGACGTGATCGTCCACGGTGTCACGGTAGCCGTCCCGGTCGAGGTAGACGACCAGGATGGTGAGCGCCAGGACCAGCAGCGCCATCCCGAATCGGCGCAACACCTGCACCAGCGGGCCGGGGCGCTCCTTGGGGATGTGTACGGTCGCGCCCGCCTGCCCGGCCAGGCCCGCCGGTTCGTCGGAGCGCCGCTTCAGCCCCGGCAGCGGCCGGGCCAGCGCGCCGCGCGGCCCGCGCCGATCGGCCGGCCGGTCGTCGGGAAAGCGCACGGTCTTCATCGCGGCGCCCCGAGCACCTCGACCCGATCGCCCGCCCGCACGCCGCCCGGCGGCACCACCGCGATCCCGTCGGCGACCGCGAGCCCGCGCAGCATCGCCGGCCCGGAGAAGGGCAGCGGCCGATCCGCGCGCATCGGCACCAGCCGGGTGTCGCTCGGGTGGCCGGCGATGTCGGCGCCGACCCGGATCCGGCGCGGGCGCGGCTCCGGGCGCCCGGAGAGCCGGCGCAGCAGCGGTACCGCGAGGGTGAGCATGCCGGCCACCGCGGCCAGCGGGTTGCCGGGCAGGCCGACCAGGTAGCGGCCGGCGCCGGGACGCTCGCCGGGCAGGTGCGCGAGCAACATCGGATGACCCGGGCGGACCGCGACGCCGTCCACGAGCACGTCCGCCTCCAGGTCGGCGAGCAGCGGGTGCACGTGATCGCGCGGGCCGTCGGCGGTGCCGCCCGTGGTGATCACCACGTCGGCGCGGGACGCGCTCACGTGCCCGCGCAGCGTGTCCAGGCTGTCCCCCACCCGCCGCACCCGCAGCAGGTCGGCGCCGAGGGTGCGCAGCCACGGCGTGATCAGCGGGCCGAGCGCGTCCCGGATCCGGCCGTCCCGGGGCAGCCCGGAGTCGAGCAACTCGTCGCCCAGCACCAGGAGTTCCACCCGAGGCCGGTCGACCACCACCAGTTCGTCGTAGCCGGAGGCGGCGGCCAGCCCGGTGACCCCCGGCGTGACCGTGGTGCCGGCCGGCAACAACTCGTCGCCGCGGCGGCACTCCTGGCCGCACGCGCGGATGTCGGTGCCCTGCTGGATGTGCACGTCGCCGAACAGCGTGCGGCCCTCGACCCGGCTCTGCTCGCTGCGCAGCACGGCGGTGGCCCCGCGCGGCACCCGCGCCCCGGTGGCGATCTCCACCGCGTCGCCGTCGCGCATCACGCCGATGTCCTCGCCGGCCTCGCCCGCGAGCAGCCGGCCGCGCACCCGCCACGGCCCGGGTCCGGCGACCGCCCATCCGTCCATCGCCGAGGTGTCGAAGGAGGGCAGGTCGGTGAGCGCGACGATGGGCCGGGCCAGCACGTGGTCGCGCGCGTGGTGCAGCGTGCGCGAGACCACGGGCAGGGGTCGGCCGGCCGCGCGGGCGGTGGCCCGGGCCTCGGGCCAGCCCAGTGCCCGCGGCTGGTGCGACTCGGAGCGCGGCATGGTGGCCCGGTCCTCCCGAAGGGTCATCGGGTGCCCGGCTCGGCGCCGGCGCGTTCGGCGAGTTCACGGGCCTGCCGCAGCGCCTCGGTCACGGCGGCCGCGCCGCCGCCGCGACTGGCCGCCGCGTAGCCGACCAGGAAGGAGGTGAGCGGCGCGGCCGGTCGCTGTACGTTGTGCGCCGCCACCCGGGTCATGTCCAGCAGCGCCGCGATGTCCACGTCCAGATCGATGCCCAGCTCCTGTTTGACCGCTTCGGTCCACTCTTCCAAGCCAGTCATGTCTCTCCTCTTCGGGGCTGCGTCCATCCTCCCCGACCGTGCCCGCGCGCCGCGCACATCCGCCCAGGTGTCGCAGTCGAGGACGGCGTCGGGATCGGCCCGGATCCGGCGCAGCGCGAGCGGCTCGACCACCCGGCGCAGCGGCGCTCCGGCCGGTTCGGGCAGGGCCGCGACACCCGCCCGCAGGGCCGCGGTGCGGTACGCGGCGAGCAGGATCTGATCGCGCCCGTCGGCGTCCACCGCCACCGCGCCGGCGTACCCGCCGCCTCGATCGAGCGCCGGCTCCAGGGCGGCCACCAGGCGGTCGATCAACGCGGCGGGTAGGAACGGCAGATCGGCCGCGAGCAGCACGACCGTCTCGGCGCGAACCAGCGGCAGCGCGGCGGCCAGGGCGGCCACGGGTCCGCCGCCGGGCGGGTCCTCGCGCACCCACACCACCTCGCGCCGGGTGGTCCGGCGCGGCCCGGCGACGACGATCCGCTCGGCTCCCGCCGCGGCGGCCAGCACCCGGTCGAGCAGCGACACGCCGGCCACGAGCAGGCCCGGCTTGTCGGCGCCGGCCAGCCGGCGGGCCGCGCCGCCGGCCAGGACCACCGCGTCGTAGCCGCTCACGCGGGCACGTTCGCGGAGGTCTCGGACCAGCGGAAGAGGGTCATCCCGACACTGGTGGCCAGGTTGTAGCTGGAGACCTTCGGTCGCATCGGGATGGCCACGCGCCGGTCCGCGCGCCCGCGCAGCTCCGCCGAGACGCCGTGCCGCTCCGTGCCGAAGGCCAGGATCGCGTCGTCCGGGATCTCGGTCGCGCGCAGGTCGACGCCTTCGGGGTCGAGCACGAACAGCGGTCCGGCGGGCAACGCGTCCGGGTCCACCCGGGCGACGCCGGTCGCGAAGTGCAGTCCGGCACTGCCGCGGACCACGTTCGGGTGCCACGGGTCCAGGTCGCCGGTGGTCAGCACGGCGGCGGCGCCGAATCCGGCGGCGAGCCGGACGACCGCGCCGACGTTGCCGAGGTTGCGCGGGTTCTCCAGGAGCACGATCGGCGCGGTGCGCGCGGGCTCGAAGTCGGAGCCGGCCTCGGGGCGGCGGGCGAGCGCGACCACCCCGGTGGGGCCGCCACGCGGGATCAGCTCGCGCAGGAACGGGACGGACACCTCACGCGCCGTCTCCTCTATATAGCCGCCCACGTCGGCCGCGAGTTCGTCGGCGAGGGCGCGCACCGCCGCCCGGTCGGTGGTCAGCACGACGCGGATCTCGGCGCCGAATCGCAGCGCGTGCTTGACGGCGTGGAAGCCGTCCAGCAGCACCGCGCCGGGCGACGCGGCCCGCCACAGCGCGAGGGTCTCCATCTCGTGCGCGTTCATGACAGCAGCGTAGGACCTGCCGCGCACGGGTCCCGGCCGGCCGGCAAGCGGTGCGCGCCGGCCGGCGGCCGGGTCCGCGCCGGCCGGGACCGCACGCCGACGGCCGGGAGCGGTCAGGCCCGACCCGAGGTCGAGGCCATCCCCTCGACTCCGCCGGGCACCGGCGGCGCGGGCGGCGCCTCGCGGCCCGCGGGCGTCGGGGCCGGCCCGGCGGGTCCGCGGCGCAGCCGGTCCATCAGTCGGCCGACCACCCGCGATCGGGTCCAGATCAGGAACGCGGTGGGCAGGAACAGCGCGTCGCCCACCGACATCGACGCGGAGAAGGCGGGCAGCCCCAGCAGGATCGCGATGCCGAAGTGCATGCCGAGCAGGATCACGATCGCGACGTACTTGACCCGCTTGGCGAACAGCATGAACACGAAGCCGACCTGGATGAACACCGTGAGGTAGCCCATCAGGACGCCCATCTGGGCGTTCTCCCCGAGCGTGTGGCTGAGCCCGGGCCACGGTGCGAAGTACTCCAGGTTCAGCACGTAGTGCATCGCCGTGCCGTCCTGCCAGTACGAGCCCTGCACCTTGTACAGCCCGGCCGCGCCGTAGATGAAGCACACCTCGGCGGCGATCACGAACAGCGCGCAGTTGTGCACGACGGTGACCAGGCCGGCCCGTACCTGTTCGGCCGCGCGCGGCAGCCGCCACAGCGCGCCGAAGACGATCGCGATGCCGGGGATCCAGATCCACTGGCAGACGAACGCGAAGGAGAACTCGGGGTCCGGGGTCCACGAGTCGGCTCGGCAGGTGGTGCCGAGCGCGACCATCGCGAGCAGCCCGACCAGCACGCCGACCTCGTGTCCGGGACCGGTGCCGGGGCGGATCCCGGTGCGCCTGGCCCGGCGCGCGTCCAGCGACCACACCCGTCCACAGGCGGTGAACGCGAGGTAGATCGACATCAGCAGCAGGACGGTGTCGCCGCCGTCGGTCATCAGGATGGACCGGCTGTTGAACGAGACGACCATGACCGCGAACAGCACGCTCATCGCCCGGGTGTGCCACCCGAGCACGAACAGCGCGCTCACCGCGATCGCCGCGAGGTAGACCCCTTCGAACCACCAGCGCGCGTCGCTCTCCAGCAGCAGGCTCACCCCGTCGATGCCGCTGAGCAGCTCCCGGGCCATCTGGGGCGACCACGCGGACCGGTCGCCCCAGATCTCCCGGCGGTTGAGGTATTCGCGGATCAGGCCGACCAGGAAGACCAGGCCGTAGCCGATCCGCAGCAGCGCCGCCTGGTGCACGGCGAAGGTACGGGTGCTCACCGTGTCCAGGGCGTACACCAGTCGACGGGCGACGGCGTCCTCCACCCGGCGGTACGGGCTCGCCGCGACGCGCGGCGTCGGGTCAGCGGAAGTCATCGGGCTTCGTCTCCCACCAGCCGAGCATGCGGTACGAGGTCTCCGGCTTGGTCTTGGCGTCCGGCCGGCCGATCGGCGTGGTGGCGACCCGGACCCGGACGGATTCGACCGAGCGGTTCGCTCCCGCGTCCTGGAACCGGTGCACCACGATGCGCCGCAGGTAGTTCTGGGTCAGCGGGCCGCGCGCGCCGATCGCCGACTCGTCCTTGGCGTCGTGCGCGTCGGCGTAGCTCGACCACGCGCGTCGGATCATGTTCTGGTCGGCCTTGCTCGGATACGGGTTGCCGCGGATGTGCTTCAGGTCGTCCCCGGTCAGGTCGGACCAGTCGGACTCGACGAGGGTGCCGTCCGCGTTGCGCACCCGCGACTGGGCCTGCACGCGGAAGTTCTCCGACATCGGGTTGGGCGCGAACAGCGCCCAGTTCTGTTCGAAGTAGGGGTAGATCCAGGTGCCGGTCGGCTTGCGGTAGTCCTGGGTCAGCGTGTTGTTGGGCGCGACGTGCAGGAACACGAAGAACACGTGGACCAGGGTGACCAGGATCGCGAGCACGGCGAACAGCGCGGAGATCGAACGCACCGCGGTGGAGCGCCGCTCGTCCGCGGGCACGGCCGTGTCGATCGGGACGTCGACGGGGGAGCGTTCCCCCGACTGCTCCGGGATCCGGGCGATCATCGGGTCGGAATCGGGCTCCGTGCCCCGACCCGTCGCCGGGTCGGCGGCCGAGACGCCCACCGTCGCGCCGGTCTCGGGTCCGGGCCTGGAGCGGTCCGCCGGTTGTCCGGGCACCGCGTCGTCAGGCGGCTGCATGCCTCTCCCGTGGTCGATGGGTCCACCGGTCCGGACCCGTGCTGCCGGCACGCTACCGGGTCCGGTCCGTCGCACGTACCGAAACCGTCGCCAACCAAGCCGTCGAGGCGATTTCGGTGACCCACGACCACGCTCCGCCCCGGGCCCCGACGCCCCGACCCCGGTTCCGGGTACGGACCCGCCGGGGTCGAGGCGGCGGGGCGACGCGGCGGCTCGGAGCGACGGACCCGCCGGGGGTCGAGGCGGCGCGGCCGCTCGGCTCACAGGTCCAGGACGCCCTCCCGGCCGTGCGCGCGGTAGCGGTCGAGCAGTTCCGCCCGCCCCGCGTCGTCGAGCGGGCCGTACCCGGCGCCGCGCGCGGGCCGCCACCACACCGGCCCCGCCGCCCGAAAGCCCGCCCGCCGCAGGCCGACCTTGTGCACCTTGTTGGTCGCCGTGGTCGGCACCTCGTCCACCACCCGCACGAACGTCGGCGCCATCTTGGCCCCCAGGTCCGGCTGCTCCGCCAGGAACGCGGCGAACTCCTCCGGGTCGAACACCGCTCCCTCGCGCACCTGTACGGCCGCCATCACCTGATCCCCGGTCACCGGGTCCGGCACCCCGTACACGACCACGACCTCGAACGGCGCGAAGCGCGCCAGGATGCCCTCGATGCCGGCGACCGCCAGGTTCTCGCCGTCCACCCGCAGCTTGTCGTCCGAGCGGGCGGCGAAGTACAGGTATCCGGCGCCGTCCCGGTAGAAGTGGTCTCCCGTCCAGTACTGCCCGTCCCGGGCCCGGGCCGCCGACGCCTCCTCGTTGCGCCAGTACCCCTCGAAGCCGTTGCGCCCGGTGTTGACCAGCTCGCCGATCGCGGCGTCCCCGTTGACCAGCCGGCCCGCCGCGTCGAACTCGGCCCGGGCGCACTCCCTTCCGGTCGCCGGATCCAGCACCGACGCGTTCTCGGGACACGGCCCGACCGCTCCGGCGGGGGTGCCCGGCCGCCAGTTGACGCTCATCCCGCCCTCCGACGAGCCGTACCCCTCGGTCAACGCGCACCCGAAGCGCGCCTCGAAGCGCGCCATGTCCACCGCGCCCGCCTCGGTGCCGAACCCGGCGCGCAGCGGGTTGTCCCGGTCGTCGGGCCGCTCCGGGGTGGCCAGCAGGTAGGAGATCGCACGGCCCACATAGGTGAAGTACGACGCGCCGTAGCGCCGGATGTCGGGCAGGAACGCGGACGCCGAGAACCGCCGGCGCAGCGCGACCGCGCCGCCCGCGCGCAGCGCCGGCGACCAGTTCGCCATCAGCGCGTTGCCGTGGAACATCGGCATGCAGATGTAGTTGACGTCGTCCGGCCCGAAGCCGAACTGCTCGGACAACACGGTCCCGGCGCCGGCCAGCCGGCCCTGCGAGCAGATCACGCCCTTGGGCGCCCCGGTGGACCCGGAGGTGAACACGATCAGCAGCCGGTCCGAGGGGTCCGCCACCAGTGCGGGCAGCGCCGCGTCCGCGTACGGCCGCAGCCGTTCGTCGTACTCGGGATCGTCGACGACCAGGATGCGCTCGGCGGGGATGCCCAGGTCGAGCCCGTCCAGCAGCGGCAGGTGCGCGCGCTCGGTGACGATCACCGCGCACTCGGCGTGCGTGATGTCGCGCGCCAGTTCCGCGCCGCGCCGGGTGGAGTTGACCCCCACCAGGGTGGCGCCCGCCACCGCCGCGCCGGAGAGCCAGATCGGGAACTCGGGCACGTTGTCGAGCAGGACTCCCACGTGCGGCTCGGCCCCGCTCGGCAGCAGGTCGGCCAGCAGCGCGGCCCGCGCGGCGGCGCCGCGGGCGAGTTCGTGGTGCGTCCAGGTCCGATCCTCGAAGTACAGCCCGGTCCGTTGGTCGCCCCACTGGTGATGGACGAGTTCCGCGATCGTCACCATGCCGCACTCCCTCACCGAGATCCGGTCGGGCCGGATCTGATAGACCGTTAGATCTGATGCACCGTCATATTCTTTGCCCGCATTCTTGGCAAGATCAAGAAAAGTGTCACGGAGGTACGGGTATGAACTCGAACACCAGGCCGCTGCCGCCGGCCTCGGCCACCGCCCTCGCCGAACTGATGGCCGGCACACTGCCCGGACCCGAGAGCGTGACCCCCCAGGCGCTGGAGCTCGCGGATCGGGTGCGGGACCTGGTCGAGGCGGTGGTGTGGACGGACGTGGACCCGGCGACGCGAGCGGACGCGGCCCGGCGGGTCGCCGAACTGACCGCGCTGCTGGGCGCGGCCCGACGCCCGCAGGCGGTCTCGCTGATCCGGTATCCGAACGGCAGGCTGGAGCACCTGACCCAGATGGGCTCGGGCCGGCTCAATCCGCAGGCGCCCAGGCTGGTGTTCGAGGAGGTCGCGCCGAGGCCGGACCCCTCGGCCGAGCCGGAGTCGATCGAGATCCACGCCCGCTGCACGCTGACCGCGGCACACGGCGGCCCGCCCGCCCGCGCGCACGGCGGGATCGTGGCGGTCGTCCTCGACCAGTTGCTCGGCGTCGCCGCGTCCGCGGCCGGGGCGCCCGGGCTCACCGCCGGGCTGGACATCCGCTACCGCCGGGCGACGCCCTACGACGTACCGCTGGAGCTGACCGGACGCTGGACCGGTCGCGAAGGGCGCAAGAGCTTCGCGACCGGCGAGATCCGCGCCGACGGCGAGGTGACCGCCGAGGCGACCGCGGTGTTCATCGCGGAACGCCGGTCCTGACCGGGGGCGGCGGCCGCGATCACACCACCACCGGGGCGAGGGTCGTCTCACTCACCATGGGTCGCCCGGCGGCCTCCCACGCGAGCATCCCCCCGTCGACGTTGATCGCTTCCCAACCCTGCTGCCCCAGATAGTGCGCGACCTGGGCGGAGCGCCCGCCGACCCGGCACATCACGTACACACGCGTGTCGTGCGGAACCTCGTCGATCCGCTCCAGGAGCGTGCTCATCGGGATGTGCCGGGCACCGGCCACATGACCGGCGTCCCATTCGTGCACCTCCCGTACGTCCAGGACGAAGGCGTCGTCAGGGACCGCGGCGGCGGGGACGGCCGGCGGGGGCGACAGGTGCATCGGATCTCCGGGGGGTCGGGCGTCCGGAACCCGTCCGGCCGCGCTCATCGCACATTGTCGGTCATCCGCGCCGCGCACAGGTGCCTCGAAAGAGCGAACCGTCCGGCCGTCACCCGCGACACGCGGCCGAAATGACGGCTATGTGCCGCCCGGGCGAGCAGGGTGGGCGGCAACCTCCCGGGCCGACCGACGCCCATCCGGCCGGCCCGGGAGGGGCCGCCCGCCGGAAGTGCCGCCGGCCCGGGCGATGCGCCGAGCCGACCCCCGATCAGGACTCGACGAGCGTGCCGAGCACCTTCTCCTTCTCCGCGATCTCGTGCAGGAGCTGATCGGCCAGGTGCTCGAGCAGCCCGTCCGGGTCGTGCGGGGCGAGCTGGAGCAATTGCCCCATCGCACCCTCCATCAGTTGACCGCGCAGGCCGGCCAGTTCGGACCGCCGGTGGGTGAGCCAGGCCAGCCGGCTGCGCAGCCACTGCCCCCGACTCTCCGCGTCCGGACCGATCGCGCCCTCCGGGGAGGTGGCCCATTCCGTACCCAGGGCCAGCAGCTCGGTCACGTCACCGCGCGCGTAGGCGGCGTTCACCCGGGCGATGAAGGTGCCTCGGCGCTGCTTCTCCTCGGGATCCTGGACCAGGTCCGGGTGCGCCCGGCGGGCCAGCTCGCGAAAGAGCTTGCGGGCCTCGGCGCCGGGGCTGACCCGGTGCACCTCCGGCACCGGCAGCGGCTCCTCGGCCGCCTCGCCGGCCTCGCCGCGGCCCGCACCGTCCAGGGCGCCCAAAAGCGAGTCCAAGTCCGGCATGTCCGTGACCACACCACGCAATTCGACCGCACGCCGGATGTCCGCCGGATCGCCGGTGTGCGCCGCGATCGCCTCCGCGATCAAGGCGTCCAACTCGTCGAGCCGCTCGTACAGCGGCCCGAGCCGGCGATGGTGCACGATCGCCAGGTTGTCCAGCTCGACCTGAAGGGTCGTCACGTCGACTTCGTCGTCGAGCAGCGCGGTCTCCGCCGCGGCGACCTGTTGTTCCAACTCGGCGATTTCGGGGTCCGACCAGGGGGTCGGCGCGCTGACCTCGTCCATCACGTCCCTTGTGTGCTGTTCTGTTCCCGCGCGACACCGGCCGGCGGGCGCGTCTGCCGGACTTTGAAGATCAAATCACTCGCAACACCCCCCAGCAGCCTATGTGGTAGGGCAGCATGGTCAGGCCGTCCCTGGCCAGTCGATCCAACAAAGCAGTTGGCTAGAGGGGATAAGATCCAGCCATGCCGCCCGACACCGCACGCACCCGAGCCAAACTTCTCGACGCCGCCCGCGCGGAGTTCGCCGAGCACGGCATCGCCGGCGCCCGCGTCGACCGCATCGCCCTGCGCGCCGGGGTGAACAAGGAGCGCATCTACGCGTACTTCGGCAACAAGGAGCAGCTCTTCCAGCACGTGCTGACGGAGTCGCTCCAGGAGCTCAACACGGTCGTCACGATGCCCAACGACGACCCGGCCGAGTACATCGCCCAGGTCTACGACTTCTACTGCGCCCGCCCGGAGCTGCTCCGGCTGCTGGTGTGGGAGGCGTTGTACTACGGCCACGACCCGGTTCCGGACGAGGAGCGGCGAGTCACGAGCTACGCCGCGAAACTTCAGGAGTTCGCCGACCACCTCGGCGTGAAGCCCTCGCCCGACGTCGCCCAGTTGCTCTTCTCGCTCATCGGCGTCGCCGCCTGGCAACAGACGATGCCGCAGATGTCGCGGGTACTGCTCGGGGCCGACTCGGAGTCCGAGGAGGCCCGGGCGAACCGGCGCAAGCACCTCATCGAGTTCACGCGAGCGTCCATCGCGTCGATGAAGCAGTCATAGGGCGCACGGCCGGATGAAGGGTCCACCCTTCATCCGGCATGCCCACGCAATACCGTCCTCCCCATGACACCACCCCCGGGGGAGGGCGCACCCGAGGTCCTGCTCGTCCCCACGGACCCCCTGAACCCCCGCCGCACCGACCCCCACTTCGCCCCCGAGGCGGAGGCAGCGCTCGCGCTGGGGATCCCGGTGGCGCGCGTGGACCACGAAGCCCTCGTGCGCGGCGACGCGCACGAGGCGGTGCGACGCGTCCCCCACGACCGGGGACCGCTGCGCTATCGGGGTTGGATGATCCCCGGGCCGCACTACGCCGCGCTGGACGCGGCGCTGCGCTCGCGTGGGGCGGGCCTGGCCACCTCCCCCGAGCACTACCGGGCGGCCCACGAACTTCCGGGCTGGTATCCGCGCTTTCGCGACCTGACGCCGCGCACGGTGGAGGATCCCGCGCTGCTGGGCGCGGGACCCGCGATCGTCAAGGACTGGGTGAAGTCGCGCAAGCACGAATGGCACGAGGCGTGCTTCGTGCCCGATGTCGCCGACGTCGCGCACACCCGCTCGGTGGTGCGCACCTTCCTCGAACGGCAGGGCGCCGAGTTGCAGGGCGGCGTGCTCTACCGCGCCTTCGAGGAGTTCACCGGCGCCGAGACCCGGGTGTGGTGGGTCGACGGCGTCCCCGTGCTGAGCACGGCGCACCCCGACACACCCGGCGGGCACACCGATCCGCCGGACCTGGCGGCGGTCCGCACGGCCGTCGAGGAGCTGGGCTCGCCGTTTTGCACCACGGACCTGGCCCGGCGCCGGGACGGCGCGTGGCGGGTGATCGAAGTCGGCGACGGGCAGGTCTCGGACCTGCCCGCCGGCGTCCCGCCCCGGGCACTGCTGGAGCCCTTGTTCGCCGCCCGCCGGTGACCCCGGGTCAGACCCCGGTCTCGGCCGGCAGCCGACCCGAGCGCACGGCCGCGAGCAGTTGTTCGTGGTCGGCCTCGGTGCGATCCGCGTAGCGCACCGCGAACCGGGCGAACGCCTCCTCCAGCTTGTCGCTCTTGCCGCAGTAGCCGGCCAGCACCTTGGGGTCCACGGAGTGGCTGTGCGCGCGGGCCAGCAGCGCGCCGGTCATCCGCCCGTAGTCGTCTATCTCGTGCGCGGCCAGCACACCCGGGTCGATGCTCCCCTTCATGTTGCGGAACCGCCGCACCATGTACGCGCGCCCGTCGATCGAGGTCCAGCCCAGCAGCGCGTCGGTACCGGCCTGCATCCACTTCTGGCCGACCACGACCCGACGCCCCTCGTGCTCGACGTGGGCGTGCGGCAGATACGGCGCGAGCGCGGAGGGCCGCGCCTCCTTCACCTGGAGCACCAGCGGCTCGTCCCCGTTGCCCAGCAACAGCACCACGTACGCCCGGGTGCCCACGCTGCCGGTGCCCACCACCCGAAACGCCACGTCCTCGATCGCGAACCGGGCCAGCAGCGGGCGCCGTTCGGTGGACAGGGTGTCCACGTAGCTCTCCAGGCCGGCCGCCACCGCACGGGCGAGGTCGTCGTCCACCGCGGTCAGCACCGGCGGCTCCGGGACGAAGTGCCACGTGCCGTCAGAGCGTTGCCGGGTCGACTTGGCCGCGAACCGGGCGCTGGTGTTGCGCCGGGCCTTCGCGGTCACCTGGGCCAGCAGCCCGGACAACTCGCCCGCGTCCGCGTGCGCCACCAGCGACTCGTCGGCGATCGCGTGCCACGCCTGCAACACCGGCATCCGGGCCAGCACCGCCATCGTCCTGCGATACGAGGCAGCCGCGTCGTAGGCGGCCGCCCGGCACGCGTCCGCGTCCAGGCCGCCCACCCGACCGGCCACCACCAGCGACGCGGTCAGCCGCTTGAGGTCCCACTCCCACGGGCCCTGCACGGTCTCGTCGAAGTCGTTGAGGTCCATCACCAACCGGCCCTCGGCGGTGCCGAACACCCCGAAGTTCCCGGCGTGCGCGTCACCGCAGATCTGCCCGGTCAACCCGGTGACCGGCTGCGCGGCCAGGTCGGCCGCCATCAACCCGGCCGACCCGCGCAGGAACGCGAACGGCGAGGCCGCCATCCGTCCGATCCGCAACGGCACCAGGTGGTCGAGCCGCCCTGCGTTGGCCCGCTCGACGCTCTCCACCACACCGGGCCGATCCACCGCGGGCTCGAAGTCGGCGTGCGCGGTGCGCGAGACCCGCTCGCGCAGCCCCTTGCCCAGCGCCTTGGACGCCACATCCGACCTGTCCCGAAAACCCGGAACGATGAACTCCCGCCCCACCGCAGTCCCCGACATCTACCGATCCTCCCCGGAGCCGGCGCACGGCCCACCGCCAAGACCCGCCACGACACCACCAGACCTACCCGGCGGGACATACGGAAAGGCCCCAGGTCGATGACCTGGGGCCTTTGCTCGGTGCGCGAGGGGGGAGTTGAACCCCCACGCCCTTTCGGGCACTGGAACCTGAATCCAGCGCGTCTGCCTATTCCGCCACCCGCGCGAGCAATCAAAGATTAGCACGGGCGCGAGGTCCGATACGAATCCATACCCGCAGGCCGCACCGCTCACACCATGAGCATCCGTATGGACACCCACAGCAACCAACGGTTCATCTTTGTGGACCGGGATCCCCACGACCCCCGCCTCTCCGGCATGCTTGCCCTGCACCGTACGGTGAACGGGCTTCGACCCCGGCCACGCACACGGTCGCGGCACAACTACTGCAAGCGAGCCACGGAGGGGGCAACAGGGTGTAGGAATCCCTGTGAAAGCCAACACTCCTTACAGTGGCCACGGTAGGGAACCGCGCCCGTTTCCCACGCGTGGATACGATCAGTGAGCAGACTGTAGGACCGGACCGGCCGATCGCGTACGGAAGGAGGTGCCCGTGGGTCCCCTGAAGAAGTTCGAGCAACGGCTTGAGGGCCTGGTCAACGGCGCCTTCGCCAAGGCGTTCAAGTCGGATGTCCAGCCCGTCGAGATCGCCAGCGCGCTCAAGCGCGAGTGCGACAACAACGCGACGATCTGGAACCGCGACCGAACCATGGTCCCGAACGACTTCGTCGTCGAGCTCGGCCAACACGACTATGAGCGCCTGAGCCCGTACGTGCAGCAACTCGGCGGCGAGCTGGCGACCGTGGTGCGGGATTACGCGCAACAACAGCGCTACTCCTTCATCGGTCCGGTCGAGGTGCACTTCGAGCATGCCGACGACCTGGACACGGGTCTGTACCGTGTGCGCAGTCAGGCACTCGCGGGCAGTCAGTCGCACCATGAACAACAGCAGCCCCCGCACCAACCGCCCTTCCCGGGCGGGGGGCCGCAACCGGAGCAGCCACCACAGGGTTATGGATACGGTCGACCCGGCGGGCCACCCCCGCCCGGGGTGCCCGCACCACCGCCCTTCGGCCCGCCCGGGACCCCGGGAACGCCGACGCCTCCCCGGCCGCAGCCGGGGGAGCAGGCCGCCTACGGTCAGAGTCCGCCGCCGGCACCACGGCTGCGTACCTGGCTGGAGGTCAACGGGGTGCGTCACGAGCTCACTGCCCCAGTCGTGAAGTTGGGCCGCAGCACCGATGTGGAAGTTCGCGTGGACGATCCGAGCGTCTCGCGGCACCACGCCGAGATCCGCATCGGCGCTCCCGCGTCGATCACGGACCTCGGTTCGACCAACGGGATCGTCGTCGACGGTCAGCACTGTCAGCGTGCCGGTCTGCGCGACGGATCCCGCATCGTGCTCGGCAGCACCACTGTCGTGTTCCGCCAAGCCGAGGGGTGACAACGGGCGCATGTCTGAGCTGACCCTCACCGTTATGCGGTTGGGTTTCCTCGCTGTGCTGTGGTTGTTCGTGATCGTCGCCGTACAGGTGATCCGTAGCGACCTCTTCGGCACTCGCGTGACCCAACGACCCGCGCGGCGCAGAACCGCCGCGCCCGCCGCCGGTGGAGGAGGTGCCGCTCCGCCCTCGCAGGCGCAGCCGGCCCCGCCTCCGCAGCGGCAGCAGGCCCGGCCCCGCCGCGGCCAGCGCAACAACCCCAGCAAGCTGGTGATCACCGAGGGCTCGCTGACCGGCACGACGATAAATCTGACGGATCAGCAGATCACCATCGGCCGGGCGCACGACTCGACCATCGTGCTCGACGACGACTACGCGTCGAGTCGGCACGCCCGCATCTACCCTGCGCCCGACGGCAGCTGGGTGGTCGAAGACCTCGGGTCGACGAACGGTACCTATTTGGACCGTACGCGCCTGACCGGTCCGACCCCCGTGCCGCTCGGTGCGCCGATCCGCATCGGCAAGACCGTTATCGAGCTGCGCAGGTAGCCTGAATGAGCCTCTCTCTCCGCTTCGCCGCCGGATCCCACAAGGGCATGATCCGCGAAGGCAACGAGGACTCCGGCTATGCCGGCCCTCGGCTGCTCGCGGTCGCCGACGGCATGGGCGGGCAGGCAGCGGGCGAAGTCGCCAGCTCCGAAGTCCTGTCCACCATCGTCGAACTCGACGAGGACGTGCCCGGAGCCGACCTGCTGGACGCGCTGCGTTCGGCGGTCGATCGCGCCAACGACCGACTGCGTGTGATGGTCGACGACGATCCCCAGCTCGAGGGCATGGGGACCACGCTGACCGCGCTGTTGTGGACGGGGAGCCGACTCGGCCTCGCCCACATCGGCGACTCCCGTGCCTACCTCCTGCGTGACGGCGCCCTGGAACAGATCACCCAGGACCACACCTGGGTGCAACGCCTGGTCGACGAGGGCCGGATCACCGAGGAGGAAGCCGACCACCATCCGCAGCGCTCGCTGCTGATGCGTGCCCTGGACGGGCGCGGCCACGTCGAGCCGGACCTGTCGGTGCGCGAGGCCCGCCCCGGCGATCGTTACCTCATCTGCAGCGACGGCCTGTCGGGGGTGGTCAGCCGGGAGACGATGGAGGGCACCCTCCTCACCTACGCCAACCCCAACGACGCGGTACAGGAGCTGATCCAGCTCGCGCTGCGCGGCGGCGGCCCCGACAACATCACGTGCATCGTCGCGGACGTCGTGGATCCGTCCGATCAGCCCTCGGACAGCCCGATCGTGGTCGGCGCGGTGGCCAGCATCGTGGACGACACCACGACCCTGCCGACCACGCCCGCCTCCCGGGCCCGGGAGCTGACCGCCGGCGAGTACGAGACCGAGGCGCTGGTCTCCGAGCCGGGCAGCCGGCGCAAGCCCAAGCCGAAGTCCACGCTGCGCAGAACCCTGCCCATCTGGGGCGGTGTCGCGGTGCTCGTGGCCGCGCTCGGCGGCGCGTACTACTGGACCCAGACGCAGTACTTCGTGGCCGACAAAGGGGACCACGTCGCGATCTACCGGGGCATCGACTCGAAGATCCTGGGCCTCAACCTCGCGAGCACGTACCAGAGTTACGACGACGTGAAGCTCACGATGATCGGTCAGACCAACCGGGACGCGGTCAACAGCACGCTCGACGCGGCCAGCCTGACCGAGGCCCGGCACACCATCGACCGGCTCAAGCGGCAGGCCGACGTGTGTCGCAGGGCCTACGCGGCGGACGACGCGAAGAAGGTCGAGGGCGCCCCCGGCGCCCAGCCCGCCGGCAGCGTGGACCTGTTCCCGCAGCAGAACCTGGGCACGCCGGCCGCGCTCCAGACCAACGCCCCGATGGGCAAGCACACCCCGACCACCGCGTCGCGCAGCGGCCGCTCGTCGGCGCCACCGACCGAACCGGGCAGCAAGGGCAGGGGCCTGTCGACGACGAGCCCGAGCGCGCCGGCCGGATCGGCGCCACCGAGTTCCGCACCGCCGGCCGCGGTGCCGGAGGCACCGGGATCGGGGCTCACCGCCGAAGAGGCCGACCTGGCCAAGCAGTGCTATCCGCGACCGCCCGGAACCACCGGAACGAACTGAGGGGAGCGCCGTGAGCAACACGACGATCACCCCCCAAGCCGCACCGAATCGCCGCAACACCGAGCTGATGATGCTCGGCTTCGCGGTTCTGGTGCCGATGCTGGCTTATGCCAACGTGGGACTGGCGGGGGACGGGTCACTGCCGGTGGGGAGCCTGGTCAAGTACGGGCTCGGCCTCGGCGTCTTCGCGGGCCTCGCCCACCTGCTGGTGCGCAAGTTCGCGCCGTACGCCGACCCGCTGCTGCTGCCGTTGGCCACGTTCCTCAACGGCATGGGCCTGATGTTCATCAGTCGGCTCGACCTGGACATCGTCAAGGGGATCGGCCTCCCCAACAACGTCAAGGGCACCGCGGCGGCCTCGTCCCAGCTGATGTACTCGGCGATCGGCATCGCGCTGTTCGCGGGCGTCGTGGTGATCATGAAGGACCACCGGCTGCTCCAGCGCTACACCTACTCGTTCATGGCGCTCTCGCTGGTGCTGCTGGTGTCGCCGATCCCGTTCCCCGGCGACATGTACGGCGCGAAGATCTGGATCCGGCTCGGCCCGTTCAACTTCCAGCCCGGCGAGTTCACCAAGATCGTGCTGACGATCTTCTTCGCGGGCTACCTGATGGCCAAGCGGGACGCGCTCGCGCTGGCCAGTCGCAAGGTGATGGGGCTGTACTTCCCGCGCGGTCGGGACATGGGCCCGATCGTGGTGGTCTGGCTGCTGAGCATCCTGATCCTGGTGTTCGAACGCGACCTGGGCACCTCGCTGCTGTTCTTCGGCCTGTTCGTGGTGATGCTCTACGTGGCCACCGAGCGCACGAGCTGGCTGCTGTTCGGCGTGATCATGGCGGTCGGCGGCGCGACCGTCGTCGGCACCTTCGAGCCGCACGTGCACGACCGCGTGGCGGCCTGGCTGAACCCGTTGGCGGTCTACAACGGCGACGGCTCGGTGCAGTCCGAGCAGCTCGCCCAGGCGCTGTTCGGCTACGGCACCGGCGGTCTGCTCGGTACCGGCCTCAACCAGGGCCACCCGACCGAGATCGGCTTCGCGGCGCGCAGCGACTTCATCCTCACCACGGTCGGCGAAGAGCTGGGCCTGGCCGGGATGATGGCCATCTTCATGGTGTACGCGCTGCTGATCGAGCGCGGCCTGCGCACGTCGCTGGCCGCCCGCGACCCGTTCGGCAAGCTCCTCGCGGCCGGTCTGTCGGTCTCGGTCGCGCTCCAGGTCTTCGTGGTCGCGGGCGGCGTGACCGGCCTGATCCCGCTGACCGGTATGACGATGCCGTTCCTGGCCCAGGGCGGCTCGTCCGTGATCACCAACTGGGCCCTGATCGCGATCCTGATCCGGATCAGCGACACGGCCCGCCGACCCGCCCCACCGGCCGGGGCGTTCGACCCGAGCGAGGGCGTCGCGCCCCGGCGCGGCTCGCACGCCTCCAACCGCGGCGGCACCCCCGCGGCCGGCACGCCCGCCCCGCAGGCGCCGAGTTCGACGCCGGCCGGCGGTTCCGCCTCGCCCGAGGCGCTGACCGTGGCGGGCGGGGTGCCCAGTGCCACCGGCGGCCCCGGCGCGACACCGCCCGCGGGCGGGTCCGCAACGCCACCCAGACCCTTCGTTCCCCCGCCGAACCCCGGCGGCGGAACTCCGTACGGCCCACCGGGCCAGAGCGGCACCGGCGGGCAGAACCCGTGACGGCCGCAACGCACGTCCAGGGGAGGGACATACCGTGAACAAGCCTTTGAGGCGGGTCTCCGTCTTCTGCCTGATCCTGGTCGCGGCGCTGATGCTTCGGGCCAACTGGGTCCAGGTCGTCAAAGCCGACGACTACGCGACCAACAACCACAACAAACGCGCGATCTACGAGAAGTACTCGCATCCGCGCGGCGACTTCCTGGTCGAGGGCAAGCCGATCACCAGCTCGGTCAAGACCGACGACAAGCAGTACGAGTTCCTGCGCAAGTACGAGTTCGGCCCGATGTACGCGCCGGTCACCGGCTACATCTCGCCGTTCGTCGGCAAGAACCTGCTGGAGAGCATCGACGACGACATCCTCAGCGGCAAGGACAGCCGGCTGTTCGTCCGCAAGGTGCTGGACACGGTGACGAACAAGGGCACCCGGGGCGGCAACGTCGCGCTGACCATCAATGCCAAGGCGCAGGAGGCCGCGTACAACGGCCTCAAGGACAAGACCGGCGCCGCGGTCGCGATCGACCCGGACACCGGCAAGGTGCTCGCGATGGTCAGCACCCCGTCCTACGACCCGAACGTCCTGGCCCAGAACAACCGCAACGAGGTGGCCGAGGCGTACGACCAGCTCACCTTGGACACGGACAAGAACCGCAAGAAGCCGGACACCAAGTTCGACCCGAAGATGCCGATGGACAACCGGGCGATCCGGTACACCTATCCGCCCGGTTCGACCTTCAAGCTCATCACCGCGGCGGCGGCGCTGTCCGAGGGCAAGGCCAAGCCGAACGAGGCACCCACGGTCCCGCTCAAGGGCGACACGCTGTTCTACCCGTCGTCGACGCAGGGGCTGAGTGAGAAGAACCACCAGGGGTGCGTCGGCGCGACCGTGCAACGAGCGCTCGAGCTGTCCTGCAACACGGTCTTCGCCCAACTGGGCACCGACGTGGGCGAGGCCAAGCTGAAGGAGCAGGCCGAGAAGTTCGGCTTCAACAACTTCGGCAAGGGCGCCAACGACAACCCGCTCGACATTCCCAGCCGGGTCAAGCCCAGCCTGTTCCCGGGCGGCAACGACGGCGGTCAGCTCATGCGGTCCTCGATCGGCCAGGAGAGCGTGGCGTCCACGCCCATGCAGATGGCCATGGTCGTCGCCGCGATCGCCAACAACGGCAAGGTGATGAAGCCGTACGTGGTGGACGAGTTGCGGGCGCAGAACCTCTCGGTGCTGGAGAAGACCCAGCCGCAGATGCTCAGCCAGGCCGTCTCGCCCGAGGTCTCGGCGCAGTTGCGGGACATGATGCAGGGCGTCGTCAAGGACGGCACCGGCAAGCCCGCCGCGATCCAGGGCGTCGAGGTCGGCGGCAAGACCGGTACCGCGCAGCAGGGGTTCAACAACGGCAAGAAGCCGTACGCGTGGTTCGTCTCGTACGCCAAGGGCGCCGACGGCAAGAACATCGCCGTCGCGGTCGTGGTCGAGCCCGACGACAACATCGAGCGGGACGACATCGCCGGTGGCCAGCTCGCCGGCCCGATCGCCAAGTCCATCATGGAAGCCGTGGTCAAGAAGTGAGCCATGGCCCGCGATCGCACACCTGATCACTCCGACCACTACTGCAATCAGATACCGACGTGCCCTCGTGACTCGGGTGTGACGGCCCCGCGGGGCGTCGCACCGGTACCGTGTCGGAGAACGCGCCGGGCCGGTCGGGCAACCGACCCGGTCTCGGCCGGCCGAAGACCGAAGGCCGTGGACCGGTAAGGGAAGGGCTGGAAGTTATGGAAGAGCCGCGTCGCCTCGGCGACCGGTACGAGATCGGCGCGGTCCTCGGCCGTGGTGGCATGGCCGAGGTGTACATGGGCCGTGACATTCGTCTGGGACGCAGTGTGGCCGTCAAGACACTGCGCGCCGATCTCGCCCGTGACCCTACGTTCCAGGCCCGGTTCCGACGCGAGGCGCAATCCGCCGCCTCGCTGAACCACCCGGCGATCGTCGCGGTCTACGACACCGGCGAGGACTACATCGACGGGATCTCGATCCCGTACATCGTGATGGAGTACGTGGACGGCTCGACGCTGCGCGAGCTGCTGCACTCCGGCCGCCGGCTGTTGCCCGAACGCGCGCTGGAGATGACGGCCGGCGTGCTCCAGGCGCTGGAGTACAGCCACCGCAACGGGATCATCCACCGCGACATCAAGCCCGCCAACGTCATGCTGACGCGGCAGGGCACGGTCAAGGTGATGGACTTCGGCATCGCGCGGTCCATGGCCGACAACGGCATGACGATGACGCAGACCGCGGCCGTGATCGGCACCGCCCAGTACCTCTCCCCGGAGCAGGCGCGCGGCGAGACCGTGGACGCCCGCACCGACCTGTACTCCACCGGTTGCCTGCTCTACGAACTGCTCACCGAGCGTCCGCCGTTCATCGGCGACTCGCCGGTCGCGGTGGCCTATCAGCACGTGCGCGAGGACCCGCTGCCGCCGAGCACCTTCGACCCGGAGGTCTCGCCGACGATCGACTCGATCGTGCTCAAGTCGCTGGCCAAGAACCCGGACAACCGGTACCAGAGCGCCGACGAGATGCGCGCCGACATCGAGCGGGCCCTGCACGGGCTGCCGGTGGGCGCGCCGAGCGTGATGGCCGCCCCGATGGGGGCCGACCCGGCGACGCAGTACCTGCCGCCGACCGCGGGCGGGGCGACCCAGGTCATCCCGGCGCACGGCCAGGGGCCGAACACGGGCCGGTACGAGATCGACGACACCGACCACCGGCAGGACGAGCCCCGGCGCTCCCGCGGCGGAGCCTGGATCCTGCTCGCGCTGGCCTGCGTCGCGGTCCTGGTCGCGGCGTTCTTCGTCGGCAAGACCCTGATGGGCGGCGACGAGGACAAGTCCGCGAGCGCGCCGAGCCTGGTCGGCAAGACCCTGGACGAGGCGAACAAGGCCGTCGAGAACGCCGGCTTCAAGATCAACATGAACAACGATCCCTCCAAGTGCCCGGAGGTCGCGGGCTCGGTGAAGGGGAACATCTGCAAGCAGGTCCCCGAGGCCGGGGCGAGCGCCAAGAAGGGCGACATCATCCAGGTCTGGGCCTTCGGCGGTCCGAAGAAGACCACCGTCCCCACCGGTCTCAAGGGGCTGTCCGACGAAGAGGCCACGGCCAAGCTCAAGGCCGCGAACCTGGTGGCCGAGGTGGCGCGCAGCCAGACGCTGACCAACTGCACCCGCGACACCGTGTGTTCGACCAGCCCCGACTCCGGCACCGAGCTGAACGAGGGCGACAAGGTCACCCTCAACGTCTTCAGCGGCAAGCCGCAGCACGACATGCCGAACGTGGTCGGCTCGTCCTATGACGACGCCAAGGCACAGTTGGAGAACCTCCAGCTCAAGGTGACCAAGTCCGAGCAGTTCAGCGCGGACAAGCCGGTGGGCACGGTGATCAAGCAGAGCCAGACCCCGGGCACCAAGGCCACCGAGGGCAACACGATCAACCTGACCGTCTCCAAGGGCCCGCAGCCGGCCTCCTCGTCGCCGCCGCCCTCCTCGGGCAGCCCCGGCGGCAACACCGGCGGCGGCACCACTCCGCCACCGTCCACGGGCGATTCCCGTGGCGGCGGCAACCCGATCATGGGCGGCGACCTCCGCGGCGGCCACGGCAGCTGGCCCAACTGACCGAGGGCATCCGCACACACCAGGGCCGAGGGCCCCGGAGGCACCCGCCTCCGGGGCCCTCGGCTCGTCCCGCCCCGCCGGCCCGGCGGGTCACCCGACCGGCGCCTGACCGGGACTTTCGGTATTGGTCGGTGCCTTGGTGCACCTGTTATTGTCGAGCCCAACCCGGCCGCGGCGCTCCGGCGTACGGACAGGTGCACGAACGTCACTCGCAGGACGGAGAGGCCACGCTGATGAAGAAGCTGATCCTGGTGGCTTTGGCTGCTGTAGGTGGCCTGTTGGTCTACCGCCAGATCCAGGCGGATCGGGCCGAGCAGGATCTGTGGACCGAGGCGACGGACGCGGTTCCGGCGGGCACTGCCACCCGCTGAACAGATCTTGCGGGAGACCCCGCAAAGGCTTGAACCCACCCGGGGGAAGGGCGCGTTTCACGTGAAACGTCCCTTTCCCCGGGTGAGGTGTTGTCCACCCCGACCCCGATTACCGGTAACCTGGTTCGGCACCGAGGGGCCTTAGCTCAGCTGGTAGAGCGCTGCCTTTGCAAGGCAGATGTCAGGGGTTCGACTCCCCTAGGCTCCACAGACCGCGCACCCGAGGTGCGCACGACGAAGGGCCCGCCGCACCATCCGGTGCGGCGGGCCCTTCGTCGTGTCGTGTGTCGTGTGTCGACGAGGGTCGCGGTCAGTCGGTCTTCGGCGCGGTCGAGCGGAACTCGTCCTCGGCGGGCTTGACCTCGTTGTCGAGCGTCTCGACGGTCGTCGGCGTGGTCGCCGAGCCCTGCGGCGCCACATCCGGTTCGTCGGTCAGCCACTCGGGCTGCGCGTTGCGCCGCCGCCACCACGAGAAGACCACATAGCCGCCGCCCGCGACCGCGGTGATCAGCAGGAACCGACGGCCTCGGCCGCGGCGCCGCTTCTTTCGGGTGACCTTCTCGATCTCCGCCGCAGTCACCTCGCCCTTGATCACGGACAGCGCGGCAACGGCGCGCGCGAGAGCCTCGTCACGGACCGGCTCGGCCGCCTCCCGGGCCTGGTCGACCACCAGGTGCACACGCGGCACCACGTCGTGGCGGACCCGGTGGCGAGCCGCCTCCACCGCGTGCTCCACCCTCGGGGCGGCGTTCTCCTTGGCCAGCACCAGGGCGGGGACCACGCGTTCGCGGGTGGTCTCGACCGCTCGATCACGGGCCGTGGCCGCGTAGTGGGCCGCCGCGTCCTTCGCGTTGGCGGCGTGTGGGGCGAGCCGCTCCCTGGTCCTGCCGGTCGCCTCACGTACCGGATCCATGCGGGTCACGACATCCTCCTACTCGCCGGGTTCATCCGCTATCTGTTCCCGACGATCCCGGGATCATGCGCCGCGTATCCGCCCGGGATCCGTACGGTGGAACCGTGCCGGGGGTGGTCTCGTGGCAGGAGCCGCCCGCAGCATGCGAGGATTTCGAGGATTCAGGAAGACCGTCCGTGCAACCGTAGGGAAGGCACATCAGTGGCCGAGGATCTTTTCGCCACCATCAAGACCAACCACGGGGACATCCGCATCCGGTTGTACCCGAACCACGCACCGAAGACGGTCGCGAACTTCGTGGAGTTGTCGCAGGGGCAGCGCGAGTGGGTCCACCCGGCCAAGGGGCAGAAGACCACCGAGCGCCTGTACGACGGCACCGTGTTCCACCGGGTCATCTCCGGCTTCATGATCCAGGGCGGTGACCCGCTGGGCACCGGTACCGGCGGCCCGGGCTACCGCTTCGCCGACGAGTTCCACCCGGATCTGCAGTTCTCCAAGCCGTACCTGCTGGCGATGGCCAACGCGGGACCGGGCACCAACGGCTCCCAGTTCTTCATCACCGTGGGTGCCACCCCGCACCTGAACCGCAAGCACACCATCTTCGGCGAGGTCGCCGACCCGGAGAGCCGCAAGGTCGTGGACGCGATCGCCGGCACCGAGACCGACATGCGCGACCGCCCGGCCTCCGACGTCGTGATCAACACCGTCGAGGTCGAGACCGTCAAGTCCTGAACCCCGAGCACGCGGGCCGGGGCCCTCGGGTCCCGGCCCGCGTCGCGTGCCTGAAGGTGAGCATGAGCCCCGACCAGCAACAACCGGGCGCGGCGGGTCCGGCCGGACCGCCCGTGTGCTACCGGCATCCCGACCGCGAGTCGAACATCCGCTGCACGCGCTGCGAGCGTCCCGTCTGCGGCGACTGCATGGTGAGCGCGTCGGTCGGTTTCCAGTGCCCGGACTGCGTGCGGCAGGGCACCGCGCAGGTACGCGAGGCACGCACGATAGCCGGCGGCCGGGTCGCGCCCGCGAACGCGATCGTGACCAAGACCCTGATCGGGCTCAACCTCGCGGTCTTCCTGCTGGTCCTGGTGGTCGGCGACAAGTTCGTCGACCGGATGATCCTCTTCGGCCGGTACTTCATGGGCGGCGAGTGGCAGGGCGTCGCCGAGGGTCAGTGGTACCGGCTGCTCACCGCCGCGTTCCTGCACCAGCAGATCTGGCACATCGCGCTGAACATGGTCGGCCTGTGGATGCTGGGACCGCCGCTGGAGGCCGCGCTGGGCCGGATCCGGTTCATCGCCCTGTACCTGGTCTCCGCGTTCGGCGGCACCGCGCTGTCGTACCTGATCGCGGACCCCCATCAGGCCTCGCTGGGCGCGTCCGGAGCGCTGTTCGGGCTGTTCGGCGCGATGATCGTGCTCGGTCGCCGCCTGCGGTACGACCTGCGCCCGCTGCTCATCCTGCTGGCGCTCAACCTGATGATCACGTTTCTCAACATGGGCACGATCGACTGGCGCGCGCACATCGGCGGGCTGGTCACGGGCACTGTCACCGCGATCGGGCTGGTCTACGCGCCGCAGCGCAACCGCACGCTGATCCAGGTGGGGACGGTGCTCGCGGTGACCGCGATCATCGTGGCGATCGTGCTGGTCAGGAACGCACAGATCAGCTGATCGATGTCACCCGATGAATCTGTTTAATGACCCACAGTGATGAATCCGGGATGCAAGCCGTTACTCGCATCCCGGTCACTCGTTGGACCGTAAGGGGTTATCCACAGGATCTGCTCGGTTATCCCCACTGTGGATAACTCTGTGGAGTCTTCCCCGGAAAACCTGCTGAGCTGCGCCGACGCGCTACTTCCACTGCGTGGACACGCCGAAGCCGGCGGCGATGAAGCCGAAGCCGACGACGATGTTCCAGTTCTTCAGGGACTCGACCGGGAAGTGCATGTCGGTCACGTAGAAGACCACGATCCACAGCAGGCCGATCGCGAAGAGAGCCAGCATGAACGGCGCCACCCAACGGCGCGAGTCCAGCTTTATGGTCGTCTTCTTGGGCGGCGGCGGGGTGAAGTCGTCCTTCTTACGGATCCGGGACTTCGGCACGAGAGTCTCTCCTGTCGATGTAGCCGGACGAGTGGGTGCGCAGCACACGCGACACGATCCGGTGATGTGTCGGTTAGCGTAGTCGCTGTCAGGTCCGGAAGGAGGGTACGGCGACGTGCGTATCTCCGCCATGCGGCCGTCCGGGATGTCTTTGCGTGCGATCGTACCCCGGTTGTCCGCTCTTGTGGTGTTCGCCCTGGCCGGGCTGCTGTTCTGGATCAGCGCCGACACCTCGCACGGCACCAATCTGCGCAGCGACGCGCAGATGCTTCGGCTGTCCGACGTGATCCGGGACCAGGGCCGGCGCAACGAGAGTGCCCAGCACGACCTGTCCAAGCTGCAGCGGGACGTCGACTCGCTGGTCCAGGAGCAGGCCAACGACCCCCAGGCACGCGGCCGGATCGACGCGGTCGCGGACCCGGCCGGAGTCACCCCGGTGTCCGGCGAGGGCCTGACCGTGACCCTGACCGACGCCCCGCCGGACGCGAAGTCGCGGGTGCCCGGGGTGCGCGAGCCCACCGCGGACGACCTGGTGGTGCACCAGCAGGACATCCAGGGCGTGGTGAACGCGCTGTGGAGCGGCGGTGCGCGGGCGATCCAGATCATGGACCAGCGCATCGTGGCCACGTCCGCCGTGCGGTGTGTGGGCAACACGCTGATCCTGCACGGTCGGGTGTATTCGCCGCCGTACGTGATCTCGGCGGTGGGCGACACCGGCGCCCTGCGGCGCGCCCTGGACGAGAGCAAGAGCGTGTCCAACTACACCGACTACGTCGAGGCGTTCGGACTCGGCTGGAAGGTCGAGGACAAGAAGCGCCTGGACGCGCCGGGGTACACGGGCCCGCTGGGCCTGGAGTATGCGAAAGTCTCCGGGACGTGATCGGCAGCGGTGAACCGAGGGGAGTCTGACGACAGTGTTGCGGACCACGATGCGAGGCCTCGGGGAGGTCTTCATCACACTGGGCGTCGTCATCCTGCTGTTCGTCGTCTATCAGCTCTACTGGACCGGAGTACTGGCCGATCGGGCCCGCGCCGACGAGATGCACAAGCTCGACGAGGCGCGCAAGCGGACCGTCGCGGCGGCGCCCAAGAACGTGCCGGTCGCGCAGACCCCCGTGCAGGCCCCGTACGAGGACGGCGAGCCGTTCGGCACCATGTACGTGCCGCGGTTCGGAAGCGACTGGTACAAGACGATCCGGCCCGGGGTCACGCCGAAGGAGCTGCAGAAGGGCCTGGGTTGGTACAAGGGCAGCGCGCAGGCGGGCGAGGACGGCAACTTCGCGATCGCCGGGCACCGCAAGACCTACGGCGACCCGTTCCTGAACGTGCCCAAGCTGCAGGTGGGCGACAAGATCGTGATCGAGGGCATCACCGAGTGGTTCGTCTACTCGATCGACAAGCCGGTCAGCCTCTCCGGTGACAAGGCGGTCCTGAAGACCATCCCCGAGGATGTGCACGTGCTCGACCCGGTGCCGGAGAAGGCCTATACGACGGCCGGGAAGTACATCACCCTGACCACCTGCGAACCTGAGTTCGGCAGCACACACCGGTTGATCGTCTGGGGCCACCTGGAGTCGCGCACTCCGTTGGCGGCCGGCAAGCCGGCGGCGTTGCAGGGATGAGCGAGTCGAGCCGCGCGGGCGGCGAGCGAGAGAGGGCCTGGGCCTGATGTACGGCTGGATCTGGCGCACTCTGCCGGGGAACGCGTGGGTGAAGCTGTTGATCTCCCTGCTCCTGGTGTTGGCGATCGTGTACGCGCTGTTCACGTGGGTCTTCCCGTGGGCGGAACCCCTGCTGCCGTTCAGCGATGTGACGGTGGATCAGGACAGCGTCACGAACACCACCGGTCCCGGCGTCGTGCCGCGCCCGGCCGGCGCGACCTCACCCACGACCCTGCCGGGAGGGCTGCCCGGATGAGCGCGCGCATTCTCGTCGTGGACAACTACGACAGCTTCGTCTTCAACCTCGTGCAGTACCTCTACCAACTCGGCGCGACCTGCGAGGTGCGCCGCAACGACGCGGTGACCGTGGAAGAGGCCGAGGAGTTCGACGGCGTCCTGCTCTCGCCCGGTCCCGGGACGCCCGAGGGCGCCGGGATCTGCATGGAGATGGTCCGTCGCGAGGGCGGCCGGGTGCCGGTCTTCGGGGTGTGCCTGGGGATGCAGTCCATCGCGGCGGCGCACGGCGCTACCGTTGGCCGGGCACCCGAGCTCCTGCACGGCAAGACCAGCCCGGTGCTGCATGAGGGGTCGGGCGTCTTCGCCGGCCTGCCGTCGCCGTTCACCGCGACGCGCTATCACTCGCTCGCGGTGGATCCGGACACGATTCCGGCCGAACTGGAGGTGACCGCATGGACCGAGACCGGCGTGATCATGGGCCTGCGGCACCGCGACCGACCGGTCGAAGGCGTGCAGTTCCACCCGGAGTCGGTGCTGACGGAGTACGGCCACCGGATGCTGGCGAACTGGCTGGTGACGTGCGGGGACCCGACGGCGCCGAGCCGCTCGGCGGGACTGGCTCCCGTCGTCGGGCGCACGCCGCTCCCGGCCTGACCGAGCCCCCGATACCCGGTGGCGGGTACGGATCGGCGGAGATCGCCCCGTACGCGCCCGGAACGTACTCGGGCGACCTGGTGGAGCCCGGCTTCGCCGCACCGCCCACAGCGGCCCTTCCCGCCGTTTCCGAGCCGATTCCGGGTGGCCGCGCGGCCCGGCGGCGGGCCGCGCAGGCCCGTCAGGCCGAGGCGGCGGCGGGGAACCAGCTTCCGCCGCCGACCGGAAGCCCGCTTCGGGCGCCGACCGGGAATCCGCTTCGGCCGCCGACGGGTAGCCCGGTCCGGCCGCCGACGGGGCCGCCCCCGGACGCGTTCCACGGGGCTCCGGCGCCCGGCGCATCGGGGCCGGGGGCGTCGGGACCGGGGGCGTCGGGACCCGGCGCGCCGAGGCACAGGGCGTTGGGGCCCGGGACGCCGGGGCCGGGAGCGTTGGGGCCCGCGGTGCCGGGGCCCCGGGCGCTCGGGCCGGCGGGTGTCGAGCCTTCGTCGGCCGCCGTCGCGGCCGACCCCGGTGTGTGGTTCCGGGAGGACGCGGGAACGGCGGTCGCGGGCCCGACGCCGGCTTTGGCACTCGACCCCGCACACGATCCGTCCATGGGTGCCACGTCCGTCCTGCCCCCCGTGTCGAGTGCCGCGGCCGCGCCGAGCGCCGCGGCCGGCGGCGCGGCCGTCTCCGGTGGCCGGGCGGCCCGGCGCAAGGCGCAGCGGAAGAAGGGCGGCCGAGGAGCCGATCGCCCGCCCGCCGGGCCGGCGGTCGCCGAGGGGGCCGGTCGGGCCGCGCGGCGCCGGGCGGCCAAGCCGTCGGTGGGCTCGCGGGTGCTCACCGCCGGTGCCCGACTCGTCGGCGAACTCGCCATGACGGTGGGCGTACTGCTGGTGCTGTACGTGGTCTACCTGACCTGGTGGACGAACATCGTGGCGGCGGAGAAGGCCCGGGAGGAGGCGCACGACATACAGCAGAGCTGGAACAACACGCCCGGTCAGGTGGTCGACCCGCGCAACCCCGGCCAATACGTCGCGCCGAACAAGGGGTTCGCGCTGATGTACATCCCGCGGATCGGGATGGAGAAGCAGGCGGTGGCCGAGGGCACCGATCGGGCCAAGGTGCTCAACAACGGCCTGGTGGGCCACTACACGGACCCGCAGACCGCGATGCCCTGGGACGCCCAGGGCAACTTCGCGGTGGCCGCGCACCGCAACGGGCACGGCGAGCCGTTCCGCTACATCAACAAGCTCAAGCCCGGCGACAAGATCGTCGTGGAGACCGCGACGACGTACTTCACGTACACCGTCGACGCCGACCTGCCGGAGACCTCGCCGCAGCACATCGAGGTGATCGACCCGATCCCGGACAAAGGCCCGTACAAGAAGGCCGGTCGCTACATCACGCTGACCACGTGCACTCCCGACGGGGCGTCCACATACCGCCTGATCGTCTGGGGGCACCTGGAGGAGGAGCGGCCCCGATCGAAGGGCAAGCCGGACGCGCTGCTCGCGGCCAAGTGAGAACACGTCACATTCCGGCCTCCGGGTCCTGACCTAACTGCTTGGCTATGCCAAGCTGTCGACCCATGGGCGTTGTACGCAAGACGATTCGCGTCGGGGCGGAACTGCTCCTGACACTCGGCCTGGTCGGGCTGCTGCTGTGTGTACACCAGCTCTACTGGACCAACTTCGAGGCCCGTGCCGAGGCCCGCAGCGAAGTGGAGCAGCTCCGCAAGGACTGGGCCAGGGCGGGCACCCCCGGCACACCGGAGGCGGAGTCGGCGGCGGAGGCGGAGGCGGAGGCGGAGGCGCCCCGGGCGCAGCCGCCGACCGACATCCTCACCGGCCCCACCGACGTGAGCACGGACGGCGGCAAGGACGGTCAGCAGGTGCCCGGTTCGCGCGGCAGCATCCGCGGCGACACGATGGCCGTCCTGTGGATCCCCAGGCTCGGTTCGGGCTGGTTCAAGCCGATCATCGAGGGCTCCAGCCTGGCCTCGCTCTCGAAGGGCGTCGGCCACTACACCTACCCGCCCTACGTCGGCCCGGGCGGCGCGGGCAACTTCGGCCTCGCCGGGCACCGCAACGGCCACGGCGAGCCGTTCCGCCACCTGAACAAGCTCAAGGCGGGCGACAAGGTGGTCGTGGAGACCAAGACCCAGTGGTTCACGTACACGATCGTCAAGGGCCCGTTCATCACCAAGCCCTCCAACGGCTCGGTGCTCACCGCACGCCCCCCGGACCTGGGCGGCCCGGCGGGCCGTCGGTTGATCACCCTGACCACGTGCGATCCGGAGTTCACGTCGCGAAACCGAATGATCTACTGGGGCGAACTCACCGTCACCGAGGCCAAGGTCGGCAACACGAAACCGGCCGCCCTGCGCGACTGACCCACCAAGGGGGCGGCCCGACCCGCGCCGCCCCGCCGACCGGGAACGAAGGCTTTTTCTCGTAAGACGCCACGGGCCATCGGCTGTAGCATCCTCGCTCATGCTCAGGAGACGATGGCCGTGGCGTGGTGGCCGGCAGGGCGAAGCCGATGCGTCTTCGCCCGGCCGCCCCTTGGTCGCGCTGGTCTCGCTCGGCACCCGGCCGTCCTTCCCGAGTGACCGGATCCGGATGTGGCTCGTGGAGAATGTCCGCCTCCTCGGGCTGCGGTGCGACGACGTCACCATCGATGCCGGCGCCATGCCGCAGGTCGGCGAATCCGCAGCGTGGGCCGAGCAGCTCGCGCCCCGCCTCGACGGCGCCGATGTCGTACTGCTCCTGCGCCCGCAGGGCCCGCCCGAGGCGTGGAAGGTCACCCACGAGATGGTGGAGCTCGCCTGCGACGCGGTGCGAACACGCTGGGCGGCAAAACCCTTCGGCGAAGTCGTGTACACCTACAGACGACTCAAGGTCCTGGACGTGCCCGGCCCGCACGACGACTGGTTCCATTTCCGCGACAGAGGCAGCCCGTGGTACCCCATGGACGTCGCCGCCGCGTTGGGCCTACGCCTCCGCACCCTCCTCGAACGCACCTAGGGCGTGCCCTCGATCCCCCGCCGAACCCCACGACACCGCAGGCCGGGGCGTGCTTCGGGCACCCGTATCGGCGACGCGCGGCCGTACTGACGGACCTCGCAGCGATCGGTGCGAAGCGCCGGGACCCGGACCAAGTGGTGACCCACGGCCGGGAAGCTCTTCAGCTCGCCCGTGAGTCCTCGTCCGGGTGCGTCGCCCGTAGGCTCCGGGGGCTGCCGGGAGGGTTCGGTCAAGCGGCTCACCCGTCGCCGGCCGTCGGCGTACCGATCCGGGGCCGCGAACGCCAAGCCGGGAGGGGACGTGGCACGTACCCGAAGGTGCGTACTTGATCAAGGACCGGCGACCGGGAAGTCTTGTCGAGGCGCGCCAAGCCCGTCGTCCGATACCGCCCCTGTCCTCTCGGCCAGGTGGTCCCGACCCCAGGCGGAGAGCAGTTCCAGCAGTTCGTAGAGCCGACGGCCCCGTTCGGTCAGCGAGTACTCGACCCGGGGCGGCATCTCGTCGTAGTCCTCCCGGTGCACGATCCCGTCGGCCCGGAGCTCCCGGAGCTGCTGGGTCAGCACCTTCTCGCTGATGCCGGTGACCAGCCGCCTGGTCTCCCCGAAGCGGCGCGGACGCTCGGAGAGCGCCCACATGACGAACGACTTCCACTTGCCCTCGAACACCCCGACGGCCACACCCATCCCGCATGTGTGCGGATCGGTCGTCGTCACGACCTCGGAGTTCCCCATGTCTGCTTCCCCCGTCACCGTTCTCGGCCTGGGCCCGATGGGCCGGGCCCTGGCCTCCGCGTTCCTGGCCGCAGGCCATTCCGCAACCGTCTGGAACCGTACTCCGGGCCGGGCGGACGGCCTGGTGGAGAACGGCGCCGTCGAGGCCGGGACCGCCGCGGAGGCGATCGCGGCGAGCGACCTCGTGGTGATCTGCGTGCTGGACCACGAAGCCGTCCGTGCCGTCATCGCCCCGCACGCCGCCGAACTCAAGGGCCGGACCCTGGTCAACCTCACCGCCGGAACCCCCGACGACGCCCGCGCCACCGCAAAGTGGGCCGACGCCCACGGCATCGGCTATCTCGACGGCGCGATCATGGTTCCGACGTACCTCGTCGGCGGCCCGTCCACCCTGGTCCTCCACAGCGGCCCGGCCGATCTGTACGAACGCCACCGGGACACCCTCGCGGCCATCGGCGGCACCTGTGTGCACCTTGGCACGGACCCGGGCCGTGCGGGGGCGCACGACGTGGCACTGCTCGACATCTTCTGGACGGCACTGACCGGCGTCGTCCACGCCTTCGCCCTCGCCGGGTCCGAGGGCGTCACCGCATCCGACCTGGCCCCCTACGCCAAGGGCGTCGCCGCGCTCCTGCCCGACGTGATCGACGCGTTCGCCGAGCAGGTCGACACCGGCAGCTACCCCGCCGGGGGCTCCAACCTCCGCTCGGCGGCGGCGATCATGTCCCATGTCCTGGAGGCCTCACGCAGCCGGGGCGTCGACAGTACGGTGATCTCCGCCGCCCATGAGATCGCGCGCCGGGGCATGGCGGCCGGCTACGCGGACGACTCCTACGCCCACGTCGCCGAACTCCTCCGCGGCTGAACCCGCCTCTCGGCCGGGACGGGACGCCGTCGTTGATCCGGTACTCCAGCCGGGGATCGCACGGGTCGACGAACACGCGACGCCGGAAATGAAGCAGCGGGTATCCGACGTCCTCGGGGCTCGCTGGGACGGCCCGCTTTTGGCGCTCGACGCGAACGAACGGAAAACGCTCGTCGGGCTGCTTCCGCACTTGGGGCCGGCGGCCTGATCCGGGTTTCCCCTAAATCTCCCCCAAGACGATCAAGGGCCCTTCCCCAAGACACGGGGAAGGGCCCTTGACCTGCACTTATGAGAGTGGGCCTAACAGGACTTGAACCTGTGGCCTCTTCCTTATCAGGGATGCTCGCGCACGCCTCTGACTTGGGCAAACACGCAGATCCCTTGTCTCACAAGGCGTGTTGCCTCGGGTTGCGACGGGTTCCGGCGCCTTCCGCTCCGTTGCTCGCCCCAGAATCGCCCCACACCTGCGGGACGAGTTCGGCTTCGCAAGCTCGACTCAATGGGGCCGCCTCGACTCCCACAGACACCTTCGGCTCGGTCCGATCGAAGCATCGCCTGCACGCGTACTCGCTCCATCCCGGTCCGCTCGCGGTGACGACACGGCGCACGACTTCGACATCGTCACGCATCTCTGAGCAGCGATGGCAGAAGCGCGCGCGTGCGGGTTGAGGCAGCGTCATACGTACGCGGTCCCTCGGCCCGTGATGGTGAAAGGTCGGCCCGATCCGATGCCTTCCGCTGTGTCTCGGCGCTCTTGCAGTGAAACCCTCTCGTGTCGTCGCATGGCTTCTCGCCGCTCTCGTTGGATGGCTTCCCGCTCCATCTGTTCGCCGCGACGTACCCAGTAGGCATCCTCCTCGGCCTGCTTCCGGGCTCGCTCCTCGTACAGCCGCGTCACGAACGGGCGTACGAGTACATGGTCGGGCTCGAACTCGGATTCAACTGCCACGGCGGGTAGAGGCGCTCGGGCTGTGATCTCTGCTGCCTCACGGCGGGCTACGTCCTCGGGCGTCGGCGGGGTGAAGTCGCGCCAAGTCACAGCACTGGCCTTCCGCATGCGCTTGGGCCTGCTCGGTCCGGCGGGGCGGGGGCGGTTCAGTTGGCCGCTGCGGTGCATGCCGGTTGCCGGCTTTGGGGCCGGTCGTCCGAGCACCCATGCGAGTAAGCGGGCAATAGGCTCTGTCATGGCTTGTCAGCTCCTCTTCAGGGAAACGCTGATCGGCTCAGCCCGGGGGCCGTTAGGCGACGGTCCCCGGGCGCTTCGGTTCGCGGGTCGTGGTGTCAGTCGAGCCGGTACCGGGCCCATTCCCGGGCGGTGTCGGCGAGTGCTCGGGAGTGCGGCCGTGCCCGGGGGGACCGGGTGATGAACTCCCACATCCCGGAGAGCTTCACGGCGAACGCGTCAATCACCCGGTCGGGCGCCTTGGCGAAAGCGGGCACGTGCATCGCCCACGCTTCGGCCGCTTCGGGTGTGTGGCCTTCGTGCATGAGGCGGACGACCACGTATGCGGCATCGATCCACGCGGCACCTCGCGCCGACCATGCCCAATCGATCACGCGCACCCGGTCGTCGCTGGTGAGCATGTTCGCCGGGTGCAGGTCGGAGTGAACGAGGGTGTCCCCGTCCAACGAGGCGCCCCGTTCGAGCGTCGCGAGCACCCCTATGTTCACGCGTGCCCAGGGATCAAGGTCGTCGGGTGACTTCGCGTAGACGGCAGCCCAACCGGGAGCGCTGCCCCATCGGTCGGCGATCGAGTGCAGTGCGGCGGAGGGGCACGGCGTCAACGTCTCGGCCATCGTGACGACCAGGTCGCCGATCATGTCCAGGTCGCCGGATGTCGGCAACAGCGACGGGTAGCGTCCAGGCACGTACTCGAACCCGAGCATGTGCCACCCGTCCTGCACCACACTCCACAGCAGCGCAGGAGCGAGCGAGACGGGCAGAAACGGCGCCACGGCGGCTTCGTTGCGGTGCGTCCACGCGTACGGCCGGTCCGCACGAACCCCCTTGCAGAACACCCGGCCATCCCGCGTCTCGAGCGTCGCCGAGAACTCCGACGACTTGCCGAACTCGGGGGCGTGCATCGAACGAATGGGGCCGGTGTGCTGCCGGATCTTCTCGCGGACCGACTCGGGTAGTTCGGTCCATGCATGGCGACGGGGCATTGTCGATGCTCTCTCGCTTCGGGGCGGATGGGTCGAAGGGGCGCCCCCGCTCGTGACGATGCCGATCGGGGGCGCTCCTCACCTACGTGTGATCACGGGCTGTCGTGGCATCCCGCATGGCACTGGGAGCAGTCGGCCGCGGCAACCGCCCACAGTTCGGCATCGACCTCGAAGCCGGCCGCCTTGATCACCTCGGCCGTGCGAACGACCTCGGCCCGGCCCTGCGCCATGGTGCGCGGCCCGGTGTCCGGCACGTGATGAACGAACCGGCCAATCCGGTCGCAGTACTCGGCGTAGTCGACCGTGTGGAGCACCCACGCGTGCCAACCGACGTCGATGAGGGCCGACGGAACCATGCGCGCCCTGGGGTCGGCCGCGCTGACCGTAAGGAACTCGGCGGTCCCGGTGACAATCCGGTCGGCGAGATCGGCGTCGATCTCGGGACGGTCCGCTCGGATGCGTGCTGTAAGCCTTGCGCGAACCGCGGCAGGGACGAGTACCCCTGTCGCGACCTTCGGTGACAGCGTGCTTGTCATGCTCGTTCCACCCTTCGCCAGACTTGAATTGGTGTGGCGCGGGATCCGCCCGACATCCCGCAGGAGTCGAGCGGCTCCGATCAAAGGAGCCGCGTCATTGGGCCGACGCAGCCAGGAGGTTGCTCAACCGCAGGCCCACTCCGGCGCCGCTCAGATTCCGCGCGGCAGAGGGCAGCTCGCAAGAGAGCATCGACATGGAGGCTCGGGCGTGCCACCCCAGGGCATGGCGTAGCTCGTGAAGGTCTCAGGAGCACGTACGTCGCTTCGGTTTCCGTCGGGCGTCAGTCGGTAGACGCGGAGCGACATCGCGTGTCCAACGGGCAGCACCATCGGTCCCGCATTGTGAACAACCGTCATGGCTTCAGCGAACCGTCTGGAGTTGGGCTTCTCCACCGCATCGAAGCGGCACTCTTGATGCACATCGGATGCACAGCCTGTGCCACCTGGTAGTTCACGGTGAAACAGGGGAAGGAGGCTCGCGTGGGCCTTGCAGATCGCCGCAAACTCCTGGGCTACAGTCAGGAATCATTCGCATATGCACTCGGTGTCGACCGCACAACGGTGGGGCGCTGGGAGCGGGGGGAAACCACACCCCAGCCTCAACTTCGGCCCAAAGCAGCCAAATTGCTGCAAGTGGATCTCGCCGGGCTCGATGCTCTGGTGATCCCCTTACAGGCCGGTTCCGAGAGACCCACCGGGTCGCCGGCAGGCGACCACCCCGGCCTGGAGAGCATTGACGACATGATTCGACGCGACTTCCTGCGCGCGATAGCCGTGACAAGTGCCCTCGTAGGCATCCCCGTTCAGAACGCGGAAGCACTTACAGAGGTGGCCCAGCGGGGCCGCACCACCGACTTCTTACAGATGAACGATCATCTGTGGCAGGTGTACCTGCGCGCCCGAACCAAGGGATCGGTGCGCCCGATCGTGCGGGATCAGCTCTCCACGCTGAACAGTTCGATGGACGGTGGGTCGACCGCCGAACTCCAGGGACTGTGCGGGGCTGCGGGTGATCTCTTCCAACTGGCAGGCGAACTCGCCTTCGACGGAGACCGCTACGCCGATGCCGCGGCCTCCTACACCCTGGCTGCTGTCGCCGGCAGGGAAGCGGGGTCCTTCGACCTGTGGGCGTGTGCGCTGGTGCGACATGCCTACGTCGAGCTGTACCAGCACCGCTATAGGCAAGCGGCCCGAACGCTGTCGGGCGCTGAGCAAGTAGCGCGCCGCGGGGACAGTTCGCTCTCGACACGGCATTGGGTTGCCTGCGTCCAGGCTGAGGCGTACGCCGGTCTCGGCGAGATGGCAGCTTGCGAACGTGCGCTCGACAACGCGGAGCAGGTAGCCGAACTCGATGGCCCCGGCCACAACGGCGGTTGGCTTCGGTTCGACGGCTCCCGGCTCGCAGAGGAACGCGGTGCCCGCTACGTACAACTCGGGCACCTCGACCGAGCGGAGAACGTCTTGGTCGGCGCCTTGGCTCAAGGCGCGCTCGCACCAGGGCAATCCTTTCGGCGACGCGCGGCCGTACTGACGGACCTCGCAGCGATCGGCGCGAAGCGCCGGGATCCGGACCAAGTGGTGACCTACGGTCGGGAAGCTCTTCAGCTCGCCCGTGAGTCCTCGTCCGGATACGTCGCCCGTAGGCTCCAAGGGCTGCTGGGCGAGTTCGGTCAACCGGCTCACGACGGTCGCATCGCCGACCTGCAAGCCGAGATCATCGCACTGAACATGGCGTGACGAGAGGGGTAGACATGTCGGAGCACCACGGGGCACGACTGTTCCGCGAGACGTGGATCTCAAGCGTTCACAAGTACTTCCCGGGCGAACCGAAGCCGGGATACGTGACTCCTTGGGACGACACCCCGGAGTGGGAACGCGAAGCTGCGGGCGCCGTCTTCGACCAGGTCCGTCAATTCCTGGAAGTCAGTGCCGGCCACGCGACCAGATTGACGCGTGAACAGAAGGGACGCTTCGTCGCGACCTGCTGGACGGCTCAGATGTTCAAGCACTTCGAGGACCCGAAGCCGGGCTACGTCGCGGACTGGTCGGATCTGCCGGATTGGCAGCAGGAGACCGACTCCGACATCTTCGAGGCCATCGAAGGTTCCCAGAGCTGATCAGTGCCCCGTCCCTTGCTCCGGCGGATCGGAGCCGCTCCGCCGAACAGTGGATCCCCGACCCACTGCGGCTTGTCGCCGCACCCGGCGGGCGTAGCCAGGGTCCGATCGGCGCGGTGGTCGCCACGCGCAGCAACCACCGCGCTATCGGTTAACCCTCGGAGCTTGCGGGGTCGTTCCCGGGGGCAATCGTGCGCTTGTCGATGATCCGGCCGTTACGACCGTGCTTCATCAGTTCACCGCCGCCAGCGTTGCGGAGGATCTCCGCTGTCCGCCGATCGGCGCGAAGGTAAAGACTCGACCGCGGCGGACCGATCCACCGAGCTCGGCAGGCGCGCGTCCGGGGCCCGGTCGGCGTGGGGCGAAGACAGGAGCGGCGGCCGGGCCCCGGACGCGCGCCCCGCGCCGTGCGCGGCGGGCGGGCGCCTTGAACACGTAGAGAAAGTTTGAACGCACGGCGCAGGCATTCGCGGGGTCGATCGTCTCCGACGTGGCTCGCACACGATGATGTGCCGGAAGTCGCCCGGCGGGCTCACCTCGGCCACAAGATGCCGGGTATCGCACGGATCTACGAACACGTGACGCCGGAAGTGGAGCAGCGGGTATCCGACGTCCCTGAGGCTCGCTGGGATGCCTCACTGCCGACGCTCGACGCGAACGAACGGGAAACGCTCGTCGGCCTGCTCCCGCACCTTGGGCCGGTAATCGCCGACCTGGAGGAGAACCGGGCAGTCTGAGCCGGATTCCCCACAATTTCCCCACACATGATCAAGGGCCCTTCCCCTGTGAATGAGGAAGGGCCCTTGATCTGCACTTATGAGAGTGGGCCTAACAGGACTTGAACCTGTGGCCTCTTCCTTATCAGGGAAGCGCTCTAACCGTCTGAGCTATAGGCCCGCGTGCGTGCTCGAAGAGCGTACCGCACCGCTTGCCCGCCACCAAAATCCTTAGTCCTCCTCGGCCAGCGTGACCTCGATGCCTCCGGTGAAGGACGCGGTGAGGTTGTAGAGGAAGGCTCCGAGAGTGGCCAGCGCGGTCACCAGGATGACGTCGACGATGGCCACGATGCCGCTGAAGAAGAGCGTGTTCTTCAGGGACAGGAAGTGCTGGAGGTCGAAGCCGGCGTTGTTCTCCGACTGGGTCGCCTCCTTGACCGTGTCGCCCACCGAGGTGAACACGCCGAGGCCGTCCAGGACCAGCCACAGCACGCTCACCGCGACCATCAGCACCACGCCCAGTGCCAAGGACAGCAGGAAACCGACCTTCATCACCGACCACGGGTCCACCCGCGCCGCCCGCAGCCGGGCCCGCCGGGAGCGCGCGCTCGGTCGGGGCTGCGGCTCCGGCCCGACCCGCCCTTGCTGCGCCATGGGCCGCCCCACTTGGTGACCGGTCGACGAAGTGCCCCCGCCCGGGGTGCCCCGGGTCGGGCGCGGCGTGGTGATCGTGCCGCCGGCCGTCGGGCGGGCGGTGGCCGCTGTGCCGTTGACCGCGGCCGGCGGCCGCTCCGCACCCTCGCTCGCCGCAGCCGCGGGAGGGAAGGGGGACGTGAACGGGGTGGGCGCCGAGGGACGCGGCGGACGTGCCGCCGCGTCCTTGGCGGGCCCACTCCCCTTCACGGGAGGTGGTGCGACCGGCTTCGGCGGCACCGGCCCCGTGGGGGGCGGTGCCGCCTCGCTACGGCTCGTGCTGTCAGCGCGCCCGCCGGCCCGACCCCGGTCGGCGCGCTCGCCTCTCCCGCCGGCCGACTTCCGGTCTGTGCTCACGCGTCACCCTTCCTGCCCGCCGGGCGCGACCTCCCCTTCGACGGTGGAGGTCGGCTCGTGCGTGCCATCGGCCGCACCGGCTTCGGCCCCGTCGACCTCAGGGTCGATCTCGGCCTCGGGCTCAGGTTCGGCGTTACGTGCGATGCCGACAACGGCGTCGCCCTTACCCAGGTTGATCAGCTGCACACCCATCGTGTCACGTCCGGTGTGCCGGACACCCGCGGCGCGGGTACGGATCACTCCACCGCCGAGGGTGATGGCGAGGATTTCATCCGTGTCGTCCACAACGAGAGCCCCGACGAGTGAACCTCGGTCCTCGACGATCTTGGCGGCCTTGATGCCCAGGCCCCCACGTCCCTGGACGCGATACTCGTCCACACTGGTTCGCTTCGCGAAGCCCCCATCGGTGGCCGTGAACACGAAAGTACCCTCGCGCACCACGTTCATCGACAGCAGTTCGTCACCTTCGCGGAAGCTCATCCCCTTCACCCCGGATGTCGCCCGACCCATCGGCCGCAGCGTCTCGTCCGTGGCGGTGAACCGGATCGACTGCGCCTTCTTGCTCACCAGCAGCAGATCGTCGTCCGCGGAGACCAGTTCGGCGCCGATCACCTCGTCGTCGTCACCGGCCTCGTCCGAGCGCAGGTTGATCGCGATCACGCCGGCCGCGCGGTTGGTGTCGTACTCCTTGAGCGCGGTCTTCTTCACCAGACCGGCCTTGGTGGCGAGCACCAGGTACGGCGCCACCTCGTAGTCGCGCAGGTCGAGCACCTGGGCGATCTTCTCGTCCGGCTGGAACGCCAGCAGGTTGGCCACGTGCTGACCACGCGCGTCCCGACCGGTGTCCGGCAGCTCGTACGCCTTGGCCCGGTAGACCCGGCCCTTGTTGGTGAAGAACAGGATCCAGTGGTGCGTGGTGGTCACGAAGAAGTGGTCGACGATGTCGTCCTGCTTGAGCTGCGCGCCGCGCACCCCCTTGCCGCCGCGCTTCTGCGAGCGGTACAGGTCGGTCCGGGTGCGCTTGACGTAGCCGCCGCGCGTGATGGTGATGACGATGTCCTCTTCGGCGATCAGGTCCTCGATGGACATGTCACCGTCGAAGGGCACCAGCGCGCTGCGCCGGTCGTCGCCGAACTTGTCGACGATCGCGGCGAGTTCCTCGCTGATGATCAGCCGCTGCCGGTCCGGCGAGGCCAGGATCGCCTGGTAGTCGGTGATCTTCGCCATCAGCTCGTCGTGCTCGGCGGTGATCTTCTGGTGCTCCAGGGCGGCCAGCCGGCGAAGCTGCATCTCCAGGATCGCGTTGGCCTGGATCTCGTCGATCTCCAGGAGCCCGATCAGGCCCGTGCGCGCCTCGTCGACCGTGTTCGAGGCCCGGATCAGCGCGATGACCTCCTCGATCGCGTCCAGGGCCTTGAGCAGACCACGCAGGATGTGCGCGCGCTCCTCGGCCTTGCGCAGCCGGAAGCGGGTCCGCCGGACGATCACCTCGATCTGGTGCTCCACCCAGTTGCGGATGAAGAGGTCGATCGAGAGCGTGCGCGGGACGCCGTCCACCAGCGCGAGCATGTTCGCGCCGAAGGTGTCCTGCAACTGGGTGTGCTTGTACAGGTTGTTCAGCACGACCTTGGCCACCGCGTCGCGCTTGAGCACGATCACCAGGCGCTGGCCGGTGCGCGAGGAGGTCTCGTCGCGGACGTCGGCGATGCCGCCGATCTTGCCGTCCTTGACCAGGTCGGCGATCTTCTGCGCGAGGTTGTCCGGGTTGACCTGGTACGGCAGTTCGGTGACCACCAGGCACTGCCGGTTCTGGATCTCCTCGACCTCGACCACCGCGCGCATCGTGATCGAGCCGCGGCCGGTGCGGTACGCGTCCTCGATCCCGCGTCGGCCGACCACCAGCGCGCCGCTGGGGAAGTCCGGGCCCTTGATCCGCTCGATCAGCGCGTCCTGGAGTTCCTCCGCCGACACGTCCGGGTTCTGCAGGAACCACTGCGCGCCCGACGCCACCTCGCGCAGGTTGTGCGGCGGGATGTTGGTCGCCATGCCGACCGCGATGCCCGCGGAGCCGTTGACGAGCAGGTTCGGGAAGCGCGCCGGCAGGACCGTCGGCTCCTGGTTGCGGCCGTCGTAGTTGTCCTGGAGATCGACGGTGTCCTCGTCGATGTCCCGGAGCATCTCCATGGACAGCCACTTGAGCTTGCACTCGGTGTACCGCATGGCCGCGGCCGGGTCGTTGCCCGGCGAGCCGAAGTTGCCGTTGCTGTCCACCAGCGGCATCCGCATCGACCACGGCTGGGCCAACCGCACCAGCGCGTCGTAGATGGAGGTGTCGCCGTGCGGGTGGTACGTACCCATCACGTCGCCGACGACGCGGGCGCACTTGTAGAAGCCCTTCTCGGGCCGGTAGCCGCCGTCGTACATCGCGTAGAGCACGCGGCGGTGCACCGGCTTGAGGCCGTCGCGCACGTCGGGCAGGGCGCGCGAGACGATCACGCTCATCGCGTAGTCGAGATAGCTGCGCTGCATCTCGGTCTCGAGCCCGACGGGCTCGATCCGCAGACCGCCGGTACTGTTCACCGCGTCCGCCGGGTCGCCTTCGGGCGCCGGGGTGTTCTCTTCGGCCATTGCTGGTCAAAGTCCTTTCGAGGTGTGGCGTGGGGCCGACTCGGGTGTGGACATCCGCGCCGCGGCGGATCCCCCCGGCTGGTCAGATGTCCAGGAACCTGACGTCCTTGGCGTTGCGCTGGATGAACGACCGGCGGGCCTCGACGTCCTCGCCCATGAGCACCGAGAACAGCTCGTCGGCCTGGGCCGCGTCGTCGAGCGTGACCTGGCCCAGGACCCGGTGGTCGATGTCCATCGTGGTCACCCGCAGCTCCTCGGCGTTCATCTCGCCGAGACCCTTGAAGCGCTGGATCGAGTCGTCCTTGGCGCGCTTGCCGGCCTGTCGGCCCAGTTCGAGCAGCGCGTCGCGCTCGCGGTCCGAGTAGGCGTACTCGAAGTCGTCCCGGCTCCACTTGATCTTGTAGAGCGGCGGGCGCGACAGGTACACGTGTCCGGCCTCGACCAGCGGGCGCATGAAGCGGAACAGGAAGGTCAGCAGCAGGGTGTTGATGTGCTGACCGTCGACGTCGGCGTCCGCCATCAAAATGATCTTGTGATAGCGCAGCTTCTCGATGTCGAAGTCCTCGTGCACCCCGGTGCCGAAGGCCGAGATGAGCGCCTGGACCTCGGTGTTCTGCAGGATCTTGTCGATCCTGGCCTTCTCGACGTTCAGGATCTTGCCGCGGATCGGCAGGATCGCCTGGTACATCGGGTCACGGCCGGACTTGGCCGAACCACCGGCCGAGTCGCCCTCGACGATGAAGATCTCGCACTTGGACGGGTCGTTGCTCTGGCAGTCGCTGAGCTTGCCCGGCAGCGACGCGGTCTCCAGCAGACCCTTGCGTCGGGTCAGGTCGCGCGCCTTGCGGGCCGCCATGCGCGCGGTCGCGGCCTGGATCGACTTGCGGATGATGTCCGCGGCCTCGGCGGGGTTGCGGTCGAGCCAGTCGGTGAGGTGCTCGTGCACGACCCGCTGCACGAAGGTCTTGGCCTCGGTGTTGCCCAGCTTGTCCTTGGTCTGTCCCTCGAACTGCGGGTCGCCGAGCTTGATCGAGATGATCGCGGTCAGACCCTCGCGGATGTCCTCGCCGGCGAGGTTCTCGTCCTTCTCCTTGAGCAGCTTCTTCTCCCGCGCGTAGCGGTTGATCAACGCGGTCAGCGCGGACCGGAAGCCCTCTTCGTGGGTGCCGCCGCCGTGCGTGTGGATCGTGTTGGCGAAGCTGTGCACACCCTCGGTGTACTGCGAGTTCCACTGCATCGCGACTTCCACCGAGATGGTCCGGCCCTTGTCCTCGGCCTCGATGTCGATCACCGACGGGTGGACCAGCTCGCCCTTGCGCGAGTTGAGGTAGCGCACGAAGTCGGCGATGCCGCCCTCGTAGTGGTACGTGACCGAGAGCTGCTCGCCCTTGTCGTCCACGTGGTCCGGGCGCTCGTCGGTGAGCGAGATGGTCAGGCCCTTGTTGAGGAAGGCCATCTCCTGGAAGCGCCGGGACAACGTCTCGAACGAGTAGACGGTCGTCTCGAAGATGTCCCCGTCGGCCCAGAAGGTGACCTGGGTGCCCGTCTCGCCGGTCGCCTCGTGCCGCTCCAGCGGCGCGGTGGGCGTGCCCAGCTTGTAGTCCTGCGTCCAGCGGTAGCCGTCGCGGCGGATGTCCACCGCCAGGCGCGAGGACAGCGCGTTGACCACGGACACACCGACACCGTGCAGACCGCCGGAGACCGAGTAGCCGCCGCCGCCGAACTTGCCGCCCGCGTGCAGGATGGTCAGCACGACCTCGACCGCGGGCTTCTTCTCGACCGGGTGCATGTCGACGGGGATGCCGCGCCCGTTGTCGACCACCCGCACGCCGCCGTCGGCGAGGATGGTCGCCTCGATGTGCGTCGCGTGCCCCGCGAGGGCCTCGTCGACCGAGTTGTCCACCACCTCGTAGACCAGGTGGTGCAGGCCGCGCTCACCGGTGGAACCGATGTACATGCCCGGGCGCTTCCGGACCGCGTCCAAGCCCTCCAGGACCTGGATGTCACTCGCGCCGTACGACGGCGAGTTGCTCGCGGCAGAGGTTTCCGGCGAGCCGGCCACGTCATTCTCCTTGGGGTTGCCGGAATCGGCCACGAAGCGCCCTTTCTGGCACAGCACGGCTCCCTGCCCGGGAGCAGGATCGGCAGGGAGCGTCGGACGACCGGCCGGCCGGCCCGACACGCCCCCGGGCACGGAGCCGCGGAAGTCGAAACAGGATCCGCATGAGCGGTATTGCTGGTTCAGTCTACCGGTCGGGGCGACACAAAGATGGGTTCCCAAGGGGCCTGTGTCCGCGTGTGGCGCCCTGATGTGCCCTGTCGCATGTCCCCCTACTTGCCCCGGGGTCCCGAATCGCTCTCATGCCTGTCCACGCGGCGCGACCGACTCGGACGGTAACAGCGTGTCAGACCGGTATGACACCGGACACATCGCCCCGGCCGGCGGCGGTCGTTCGCGCCGCGGCCCGCCCGCGGGCGGGCGCGGGCCCGATCGCCCGCGGCCGAAAACCGCCTACGGCTGCGCGCGCCACTGCCCCCGGCGGCGTTCCTGCGCCGGGCCCAGGACCCGAATGAACGTGACGGTGCCGTCGCCCAGCTCCTGGTTGAGCCGGGCCAGCAGTTTCGGCGCGAGCCACCGCACGTGGGTCGCGTAGTTGTCGGATTCGGCGCGAACCACCAGTTCGCCGTCCTCGAAGCGCTCCGGGCGACAGTTGGCCGCCAGCGCCGGTCCGACGATTTCCGGCCAGCGCTGCAGGACCCCGTGCACCGCCGCCGGAGTCTGCCAGCCGCGCTCGCTGACCAGGCGTCCCATGATCTGCCGCAGCGGCTGGGGGTCGCGATCGTCGGGACCGGACCCACTGCGTTTCAAGCCACGTCGGGCCTGTGCCTGGTCCTGCCGAACGTCGTGGCGGGTCCGCGCCTGGGCCCGGGCCTGGGTCAGCGCCGCGCGGGCCAGGTCGATCCCGCGGGTCGGCTCGGCGGGGGGCTGCTCGGCCCGCCCGGGGCCGCCGGCGGGCGGGATGTGGGCCTCGTCACTCATCCCCGACCCTCCGAACCTCGCCCGCGGCGACGTCGTAGCGCGCGCCCGCGAGCGCGGCCGGCACGTCCTCGGCCACCGCGGCCGTGACCAGCACCTGCTCGCCGTGCGCGACCATCTCGGCGAGCCGCGCGCGCCGCGTGACGTCCAGCTCGGCGAACACGTCGTCGAGCACCAGGACCGGCTCGCCGCCGTCCGCGCGCAGCAGTTCGTAGGAGCCCAGCCGCAGCGCCAGCGCGTACGACCAGGACTCGCCGTGGCTGGCGTAGCCCTTGGCGGGCAGCGGGCCCAGGCGCAGGACGAGATCGTCGCGGTGCGGGCCGATCAGTGTCTGGCCGCGCTCCACCTCGGCCGCCCGGCCCGCCGCGATCGCCGCGGTGAGCACCGCGTGCACGCCGGCCCGGTCGGTGGGCAGCGGATCCTCCGACATCGAACTGCGGTAGTCCAGGACGATCGGTCCACCGCCTGTGGACAACGCGTCGTAGGCCTTGTCCACCAGCGGTTGCAGCGCGGCGACCAGATCGAGCCGGGCACAGGTGAGTTCGGCACCGGTCGCGGCCAGGTGCTCGTCCCACACGTCCAGCGTGCTCAACGCGCCGCTGCGACCACCACCCGCCCGCCGGGCCAGGGCCGCGGTGCGCAGCAGCGTGTTGCGCTGCTTGAGCACCCGGTCGTAGTCCTGGCGTACGCCGAGCAGGCGCGGGGTGCGCGCGGTCAGCAACTCGTCCAGGAACCTGCGGCGTTCGCCCGGGTCGCCCTTGACCAGCGCCAGGTCCTCCGGCGCGAACAGCACGGTGCGCAGCAGGCCGAGCAGGTCGCGCGGCCGGGTCGCGGCCGAGCGGTTGATCCGGGCGCGGTTGGCCTTGCCGGGATTGATCTCCAACTCGGCCAGCGCGCTGCGGCCGTCCTCACGGACGATGCTGGCCCGTACGTACGCCCGCTCGGCGCCGAGCCGGACCAGGGGCGCGTCGGAGGCGACCCGGTGGCTGCCGAGGGTGGCCAGATATCCGATCGCCTCGACGAGGTTCGTCTTGCCCTGGCCGTTGGGCCCCACGAACGCGGTCACGCCCGGTTCGAGGGGAACCTCGATCCGGGCGTACGACCGGTAGTCGACGAGTGAAAGGTGCGCTACATGCATGGGCGGGCGGGCCGGCGATCAGCCCGCGTCGGCCTCCTTCGGCGGCGTGGTGTCGGCGCCCGGGGCGTCGGCCCCCTTGTGCGTCGACGCGGCGGTGACCGCGTGGCCACCGAACTGGTTGCGCAGTGCCGCGACCATCTTCATCTGCGGCGAGTCGTCCTGACGGGAGGCGAACCGGGCGAACAGCGACGCGGTGATCGCGGGCAGCGGGACGGCGTGGTCGATCGCCGCCTCCACGGTCCAGCGACCCTCGCCGGAGTCCTCCGCGTAGCCGCGCAGGCCCTCCAGGTGCTCGTCTTCGTCCATCGCGCGCACGGCCAGGTCGAGCAGCCACGAGCGGATGACCGTGCCCTCCTGCCAACTGCGGAACACCTCGCGCACGTCGGTGACCACGTCGGCCGCCTCGAGCAGTTCCCAGCCCTCGGCATAGGCCTGCATGAGCGCGTACTCGATGCCGTTGTGCACCATCTTCGCGAAGTGCCCGGCCCCGACCTTGCCCGCGTGCACGAAGCCCGCCGGGCCCTCGGGCTTGAGCGCGTCGAAGATCGGCTGCACCTTCGCGATGTTCGCGGCGTCGCCGCCGCACATCAGCGCGTAGCCGTTGTCGCGACCCCAGACGCCGCCGGAGACACCGCAGTCGACGAAGCCGATGTTCTTCGCGGCCAGCGCCTCGGCGTGCTTGATGTCGTCCGTCCAGCGGGAGTTGCCGCCGTCGACGACCACGTCACCGGGGGAGAGCAGTTCGCCGAGCTCGTCGACCGTGGCCTGGGTCGGCGCGCCCGCCGGCACCATCACCCACACCACGCGCGGCTCGGGGAGCGCGTCCACAAGTTCCTTGAGGCTGTGCACATCCGCGACGTCCGGGTTGCGGTCGTAGCCCACGACCGTGTGACCCGCGCGCCGCAGACGCTCGCGCATGTTGCCACCCATCTTGCCGAGGCCGACGAGTCCGAGCTGCATCCTGAAATCCTTCGTTCGCTGCTGCGATGCCGGGTGGGGCACCGCCGAGGCCGCTTGCACACCCCTTGTGGGGGCTTTTCACCGCGTCGACGGTACGCGGGTAGCGGTTGCCCGTGCTGCTGCGGGGTCATGCACGGTGGACGCGGCCGAACCCGGGTGTGAATCCCACCCGGTTCGGCCGCTGTCCGGCGTCAGCCGGACAGGCGCACCGGCATGATCAGGTAGCGGTACTCGTCGGTGGCCTCGGCCTCGACGTCCGGCTTGCCGGTCATCACGGCGGGCTTGGTGGACGTGGTGAAGGAGATCTGGGCGACCGGGGAGCCGATCGCGCTGAGCCCTTCGAGCAGGAACGTCGGGTTGAAGGCGATCGAGATCTCCTCGCCCTCCAGCGTCGCGTCGATCGCCTCGGAGGCCTGCGCCTCGTCGCCGGAACCGGCTTCGAGCACCAGCCGGCCGTTGGAAAACGACAGCCGCACCGGGGTGTTGCGCTCGGCGACCAGGGACACGCGCTTGACGGCGTCCACGAAGGGTGCGGTCTCCACCGTCGCGACGGTCTCCGACTGCTCCGGGAACAGCGCCCGGTACTTGGGGAATTCGCCTTCGAGCAGCCGGGTGGTGGTGCGTCGACCGGCTCCCTCGAAGCCGATCATGCCCTCGCCGATCTTGTCCCCGGAGAGCGCGATCTGCACGCTGTCGCCCTGGGTCAGCGACTTGGCGGTGTCGTTGAGCGTCTTGGCGGGCACCAGGGCGACCGCCGAGGAGAGGCCGTCGGCCTCGGGCTTCCAGTGGAACTGGCGGACCGCGAGCCGGTATCGGTCGGTGGCGGCGAGGGTGACCAGGTCGCCCTCGATCTCGACCCGGACGCCGGTCAGCATCGGCAGCGTGTCGTCGCGGCCGGCCGCGATGGCCACCTGGGCCACGGCGGCGGCGAACACGTCGCCCTCGACCGTCCCGGCGGCGGTGGGCATCTCCGGCAGCGCCGGGTAGTCCTCCACAGGCAGGGTGGGCAGGGTGAATCGGGCGCTGCCGCAGACCACGGTCACCTTGGCGCCGTCGGTGGACACCTCGACGGGGCGGTTCGGCAGGCTCTTGGAGATGTCGGCGAGCAGTCGCCCGGACACCAGCACCCGGCCCGGCTCGTCGATCTCGGCCTCGACGCCGCCTCGGGCGGAGACCTCGTAGTCGAAGCTGGACAGCGTCAGTCGCTGGTCCGCCGCTTCCAGGAGCAATCCGGCGAGGACGGGAACCGCCGGCCGCGCCGGGAGACTCCGCGCGGTCCACGCCACCGCATCAGCGAGAACGTCACGCTCGACCCGGAACTTCACCGGTTCACCGCCTCCTGCCGTTACCGGCCGTCTGTCTGTCGTCTGTCTGCCGTTCGTCGGTTCGGCAGTCGGTGTCGGGCCGTCGGGGCCTACCACCGGGACACAGTCTGACGCACCGCGCCGACAGCCCGCGCAGCCCCCGGCAAACCCGCAGTCCACAGATTCGGGCCGACCCGACCGTTTTCCGTGGATCTCTCTTGAACTTCGTGTGGTCGTAGTAGTAGGGGGTGTGGATACCGTGGATAACCGGTATATGCGCAGGTCAGAGGCTGTTCTTTATCCACTTCGAGGTGTGGGTGGACCAGTGGATAAACCCCCTGTGTCTGTGGATGCCCGAATTGGCTCCACAGGCCGTCCCCAGCCGTACCCGTACTTGTCCCCAGTCAATCCCCAGGTTGAGGGCCACTTGTCCCCACCCTCTGCGGACGCCGCTCGGCTCGGGATTCACCGTAAGGGGTGAAACCGGCCCGACTGTGGACACATCCGTGGACAACCTGGGGACAAGCTCGGAATTTCGGTGGACGGGACGTGGACAACCGGACAACACGGCGGTGGACGGTGCGCGAAGGGAAAGTTATCCACAGTCTGTGGAGGAGTTCGCTCCACATCACCACAGGAACCTGACCTGCCGGCTCGCCGGCGTTTTCCCCAGGATCCCGGAGCCATTGTGGGGAACTCGACGGCAAACGCGTCATCCCCATGGTGTGGATGCCCAAGTCGGCGCCGATCGGTGGATAACTCGGCCTCCGTGGAGCCGATGAGACGAAGGTCACACCGGACATGCGAAGGCCGGCGGCCCCGAAGGGGAACGCCGGCCGGTCCGAAGCGGTCTCGAGACGCCGAATCAGCTCTTGATGCGGTTCGTCAACTCGGTCACCTGGTTGTAGATCGAGCGCCGCTCGGCCATCAACGAGCGGATCTTGCGGTCCGCGTGCATCACCGTCGTGTGGTCGCGCCCACCGAACTGGGCCCCGATCTTGGGCAGCGACAAGTCGGTCAGCTCACGACACAGGTACATCGCGATCTGGCGCGCGGTGACCAGCACCCGGCTGCGCGAGGTGCCGCACAGGTCCTCGACGGACAGCCCGAAGTAGGCGGCGGTGTGCGCCATGATCGTGGTCGCCGTGATCTCCGGCCCCGCGCTGTCCGGGATCAGGTCCTTGAGCACGATCTCGGTGAGCTGCAGGTCCACCGGCTGGCGGTTGAGGCTGGCGAACGCGGTCACCCGGATCAGCGCGCCCTCCAGCTCGCGGATGTTCCGGGAGATCTTGCTGGCGATGTACTCCAGGACGTCCGGCGGCGCGTTGAGGCCCTCCTGGATGGCCTTCTTGCGCAGGATCGCGATCCGGGTCTCCAACTCGGGCGGCTGCACGTCGGTCAACAGCCCCCACTCGAACCGGTTGCGCAGCCGGTCCTCCAGCGTCACGAGCTGCTTGGGCGGCCGGTCCGAGGAGATCACGATCTGCTTGTTCGCGTTGTGCAGCGTATTGAAGGTGTGGAAGAACTCCTCCTGCGTCTGCTCCTTGGTCTCCAGGAACTGGATGTCGTCCACAAGCAGGACGTCGACGTCGCGATAGCGCCGGCGGAAGCCGTCGGCCTTGCCGTCGCGGATCGAGTTGATGAATTCGTTGGTGAACTCCTCCGAGCTCACGTACCGCACCCGGGTGCCCGGATACAGACTCTTCGCGTAGTGCCCGATCGCGTGCAGCAGGTGGGTCTTGCCCAGGCCCGACTCGCCGTAGATGAACAGCGGGTTGTACGCCTTCGCGGGCGCCTCGGCCACCGCCACCGCCGCCGCGTGCGCGAACCGGTTGCTGGACCCGATCACGAACGTCTCGAACAGGTACTTGGGGTTCAGCCGCGCGGCCGGCTCGTGTTCGACCACGCCGTGCTCGCGCCCGGTGCCCGGCCGGGCCAGCCGCAGCGGTCGCCCACCGGGCCCACCGGGCACGTCGGCCGGCGGTACGGGCGGCGCCTGGTGCGGGGGCTGGGACTGCTGGGGCGGCTGCGAGGAGCCCGGCGGTTGCTCTCTGTCGCCGGATTGATGTGTCGAATTATCCACAAAGCTGTGGACGGACGGTGTGGAAAAGCCGGGCGGCCCGAACAGGTCCTCGCGATCCGCGAAGAGCGTGCCGTCCGACGGCGGAATTCCCGGATGATCCGAGGAGGCGCTCGGGCTGCCGCCGTATCCGTATGGATCACGGGAATCCCGCGGGTCGCGCGCGTCGCGCGGATCACGGGTGTCCCGCGGCTCACGCGGCTCACGCGGCTCCCGGGGATCACGAAGGTCACGCTGTTCACGGCCGTCCCGACCGTCCCTGGGATCGCGCTGCTCGCGCGGATCGCGCTGATCCCGATACGGTCCCGGCGCGTAGCGCTCGTGCGGGTAGTCCTGCTGGTACTGCGGCTCGGCGTACGGATCGCGGTCCTGGCGATACGACTGCTGGCCGTACGGCTCCTGGGGGTAGCCGTCGCGGCCGTAGCGGTCGCCGCCATACGAGGGGCGCCCGTACGGGCCCGGGTTGTAGTCGTCGTGCCGGGGCGAGCGGTCGTGCCGCTCGGGCACCGGCTCGGGTTCGCCGGCTCCCGGCTCGACGCTGACCGCGAACCGGATCGGCCGGCCGAAACCGTGGCTCAACGCGTCCGTGACCACCTGACGGAGCCGGGTCTCCAATACTTCCTTGGCGAACTCGTTCGGCACCGCCAGCAGTGCGGTGTCGGAGAACAGGGTCAGCGGCTGCGTCCGCTGGAGCCATCCTTTGTCCTTGGCCGTGACCGAGTCGTCGGTGGCCAGTCGTTCCAGGAACCGTGCCCAGACTGCGGCGAGGTCGCTGGTGATGTCAGCCACAGTGCACGCTCTTTCATTGCGTCGACGCAGGTCTCGGGAGGGCTCCCAGTGTCCCGGACCCCGGGAGCGAGCGCTCCGGTCCGACCCACCTGTTCACGGTAGTGGCGCCCGGTAACCTGCTCAACCCGTTGTCCACAGCCTGTGTACAGACTGCTCGATACTGTGTTTTCGCAGGTGGGCGACGTGCCCCGGATCCCCCATTTGACCCCGTCGCCTGTTGGTACGTACCGTGGGCCGGTCTAGTTGTCTGACGACCGCTGCCGCATGTCCGAGATCATGTCGATGCGGACGTACGGTGGTGGCCGGCGGTCTTTTCTGCCGGCCCACGATTCAAATCCTGGAGCCCCCGAGTGAGCAAGCGCACCTTCCAGCCGAACAACCGTCGCCGGGCGAAGACCCACGGGTTCCGGCTGCGCATGCGCACCCGTGCCGGTCGCGCCATCCTTGCTGCCCGTCGCCGCAAGGGCCGCGCGGAGCTTTCCGCCTGAGTTCGCGGATCTCTCCGTGCTGCCTGCCGATAACCGGCTGAGGCGGCGCGAGGACTTCGCGATCGCGGTTCGCCGCGGGCGTCGAGCCGGCCGTCCGAACCTGGTCGTCCACCTGCATCGCCAGGAGACGAGTGGGCCCGTGACGTCCGACCGCACCCTGGCGACCGTACGGCCGTCCGAGCCGGACACCCTGCGCCAATCTGTGGCAGAGGACCCGCACGCGGATGTGGAGCACGCTCCACCACCGCGTGCGGGTTTCGTCGTGAGCAAGGCTGTCGGCCCCGCGGTTGTCCGTAACGTCGTCAAGCGTCGGCTACGCCACCTCATACGCGATCGGATGGCCCTGCTTCCGGCAGGTAGCCTGGTCGTGGTACGGGCATTGCCACCTGCTGCCCAGGCGGAGCACTCCGCACTGGCACGGGATCTGGACGCAGCGTTCGACCGGCTTCTGGGCCGGGCCGGGCGCCCTGTCGCGGTTCGCATGGACGGGCCCGCGGCCAAGCCGGGAGCGACGGCGTGAAGTACCTGTTCATGGGGTTCATTCGGGTCTATCAGTGGACGATCAGCCCGATGCTGGGGCCGGTGTGTCGCTTCTACCCGTCGTGCTCGCATTATGGGTATGAGGCGATGTCCGTCCATGGTGCGTTCAAGGGCACCTACCTCACCGTGTGGCGCATCCTGCGCTGCAACCCCTGGAACTCTGGCGGTGTCGATCCTGTGCCGCCGCGCACACGCCGACCGTGGCGACTCCCCGAACGGAAGTCGCGTTCGGAGTCGGAGCCGCACGAGCGGCAGCAGACGTCCAGCACCGGCCGTACCGAGCCCGCGCCCGGTGCGAACACCACCGCCCGAGGAGCTTGACCGTGGGGATTCTTAACCCCCTATATACCGCCGTCTCCTGGATCATCGTCCAATTCCACTCGTTGTTCAGCCCGATCTTCGGCAAGGACAGCGGTTGGTCCTGGGGCTTGTCCATCGTCTGCCTCGTGGTCGTCATCCGGATCTGCCTGATCCCGCTCTTCGTGAAGCAGATCAAGGCGACCCGGGGACTCCAGGCGCTGCAGCCGCGGATCAAGGAGGTCCAGAAGCGGTACAAGGACGACCGTGAGCGTCAGTCCCAGGAAATGATGAAGCTCTACAAGGAGACGGGTACCAACCCGCTCTCGAGCTGCCTTCCGATCCTGGTCCAGTCGCCGTTCTTCTTCGCGCTGTTCCACGTGCTCCAGCGCATTTCGCAGAACCGCACGGTCGGCGTGATCGACCGCGACCTGGTGAACAGCGCGCAGCAGGCGCACATCTTCGGTGCGCCGATCGCCGCCAAGTTCACCGACTCGGCGGCCAAGATCGCCAGCCTCGGGGCCGACCTGACCACTGTGCGCATCGTCACCATCGTGATGATCGTGCTGATGTCCGGGTCGCAGTTCTTCACCCAGCGCCAGCTGATGACGAAGAACACCGACCCCGCTTCGCTCGTGGGCAACCCGTTCGCGAAGCAGCAGAAGCTGATGATGTACGCGTTCCCGATCATGTTCGCGGTCTTCGGCATCAACTTCCCGGTCGGTGTGCTCGTCTACTGGCTGACCACCAACGTGTGGACGATGGGCCAGCAGCTCTTCGTGATCAACCGCAACCCCACCCCGGGCAGCCCGGCGTACAAGGTGCGGCAGGAGAAGCTCGCGGAGAAGGCGCGCAAGCAGGGCAAGGTGCTGCTTCCCGACGGCAAGCTGATGGACATCGCCGAGTACGAGGCCCAGCAGGCCGAGATCAAGGCCCAGGCCGCCCGGCGCCAGCAGCCCACCAGGCTCACCAAGTCGCAGCGCAAGGCTCGGGCTCGGGACGACGCGGAAGCGGCGGGCAGGGACGCCGAGGAGACCTCGGAGGCCGGTACCGCGGCGAGCAACGGCACCGCCCGGTCGAACGGCTCGGTCAAGGGCTCGACCGCGCGAACCCCGCACTCCGGTGCGCGTAACGCCGGCCCGCGCAAGCAGACCCAGGGCCGGAAGCACCCGAGGAAGAAGTGACCACCCTCGAAGGGCCGGCCGCCGCCCACCCCAACGACTCGCTCACTCGTCCACAAAGGAGTTCCCCTGTGACGGAAGGCACGACCCCCGCCGTCGACTCACCCGCCGCCTCGCGTCGGATCACGCTCACCGCGGAGGAGATCAGCCGTCTGGAGCAGGAGGGCGAGATCGCCGCGGACTACCTGGAGGCCCTGCTCGACATCGCCGACCTCGACGGCGACATCGACATGGACGTCGAGGGCGGGCGCGCGTCGGTCTCGGTGATCGCCGGGGACGAGAGCGAATCCTCCGGCGCCGACCTCAAGCGTCTGGTCGGTCGCGACGGTGAGGTCCTGGAGGCCCTCCAGGAACTGACCCGGCTGGCGGTGCACCGGGAGACCGGCGAGCGCAGCCGGCTGATGCTCGACGTGGACGGGTTCCGTGCCGCCAAGCGGGCGAACCTGGCGGAGATCGCTACCGAGGCGGTGGCAGAGGTCAAGGCCGCGGGTACCTCTCTCAAGCTCAAGCCGATGACGCCGTTCGAGCGCAAGGTCGTGCACGACACCGTCGCGGAGGCCGGACTGCGCAGCGAGTCGGAGGGCGAGGAGCCCAATCGCTGCGTCGTCGTCCTGCCCGCCTGATCGGGTCCACGGATCCGTTTCCGCAAACCGTCGCGCCGGCCCCACCTGCATCACAGGTGGGGCCGGCGCCGTTCCTGGGATGATGTTCCACGTGAAACGTCAGGACGACACGACCCCCGACCCGCCGGTGGACGAGCGCGCGCCCGAGGCGCCGGAGGCGGCAGGCCGTCTCTTCGGTGCCAACCTGGACCGCGCGATTCGCTATGCCGATCTGCTGGCCGGGCCCGGTGTACGCCGGGGCATGGTCGGCCCACGCGAAGTCGGCCGGCTCTGGGAGCGGCACCTGCTCAACTGCGGGGTGGTCGCCGAATTGATCGCGGAGAACGCGATCGTGCACGACGTCGGTTCGGGCGGTGGCCTGCCGGGCATTCCGCTCGCGCTGGTCCGACCGGACCTGCGGATCACCCTCGTCGAGCCGTTGTTGCGGCGCACCACGTTCCTCGACGAGGTGGTCGAGGAACTCGGCCTGGACAACGTCCGGGTGTTGCGTGGCCGCGCCGAGGAACTGCGCGGCCGTACCTCCGCCGACGTGGTCACCGCGCGCGCGGTCGCGCCGTTGGCCAAGCTGGCCGGGTGGGGGCTGCCGCTGCTCGGTTCGGGCGGCGAGATGCTCGCGCTCAAGGGCGACTCGGCGGCCGAGGAACTGCTGGAGTCCGAGGCGGACCTGCGCAAGCTCGGCGCGGTGTCGTGGCGGGTCGCGCACGCCGGGGCCGGGATCGTCGATCCCCTGACCACCGTCGTGCGGGTGCGGATCGGCACCGTGTCGGCCAAGGAGTCCAAGTCGACGAAGGCCCGGCGGGCCGCGAAGACGACCAAGCGGCGTCCCGGAAAGTAGTCCGTCCCCGGGTTGGGCCGGACGGCTGAAACGCCGATCCTGCCCGCTCGGGGTGTGTCGTGAGCGTGCTCCCACCGCGATACCCGAGATCGTGTTTCACGTGAAACGCCTTCCGTGGAAACGCTTCTACTCACCTGAGGCGCGCCGGAACGTGACACCCTCTGAGGGTGCCGCCGCAGTGCGTGGTCATTCCGTCGGCCCGAGTTCCCATGTCGCCGCGGCAGGAGAGGAGAGTGGACCGTTGCCGTCCGAGTACCCGACAGCCTCGATGCCGGCGCCCCGAGTGGGTGCCGTCGTCGACGTTTCACGTGAAACAGAGGCGCCCGGTATCGAAGACACACCCATCGCCCGAGCGGCCAGACAGGCCGTCGAGACGATGGGCCGTGCTTCGGAGGGGCTGCCCCGCCCGGAGCACACCCGGGTCATGGTGGTCGCGAACCAGAAGGGTGGCGTCGGCAAGACCACGTCGACCGTGAACCTCGCGGCGGCGCTGGCCATGCACGGTGCCCGTGTCCTGGTGATAGACCTCGACCCGCAGGGCAACGCCTCCACCGCGCTCGGGGTGGACCATCACGCCGGCACGCCGTCGATCTACGAGGTGCTGGTCGAGGGCCGCGACCTGGCCGAGGTCGTCCAGCCTGTGCGCGATGTCGAGGGCCTGTTCTGCGCGCCGGCGACGATCGACCTCGCCGGTGCCGAGATCGAACTCGTCTCGCTGGTCGCCCGGGAGAGCCGGCTGCAACGCGCGATCGCGGCGTACGAGCAGCCGTTGGACTACATCCTGATCGACTGTCCGCCGTCGCTCGGCCTGTTGACCGTGAACGCGCTCGTGGCCGGTGCCGAGGTGGTCATCCCGATCCAGTGCGAGTACTACGCGTTGGAGGGCCTCGGCCAGTTGTTGCGGAACGTGGAACTGGTCCGGGCGCACCTGAACCCGAACCTCGCCGTGTCGACGATCCTGCTCACCATGTACGACGCCCGGACGCGGCTGGCCTCCCAGGTGGCGCAGGAGGTGCGCGACCACTTCCCGGACGAGGTGTTGCCCACCGCGATTCCGCGTTCGGTGCGCATCTCCGAAGCACCCAGCTATGGGCAGACCGTGATGACCTACGACCCGGGTTCCACCGGGGCGTTGTCGTATCTTGAAGCGGCTCGGGAGATGGCGCTGCGCGGCGTGGCGAAGGCGAAGGAGGAAGTATGAGCGGACAACGCAGGGGATTGGGCAAGGGGCTCGGATCGCTCATCCCCCCTCGGCCCTTGCAGCCCTCGTCCTCCGCCGCGGCGACCTTGCGCAAGATGGCGGAGATAGCGACGGACGAGTCGGCCCTGTCGCCGACGTCGGTCCCGGTGCAGGATTCACCGAAGACCGAACCCGCTCCCGCCGCCGCGCTGTACGCCGAGTTGTTGCTCGATCTGATCGTGCCGAACTCCCGCCAGCCGCGTGAGGTGTTCCACGAGGACGCGATGGCCGAGCTGGTCCAGTCGATCCGGGAAGTGGGCGTCCTCCAACCGGTCGTGGTTCGGGCGACCGCCGAGGGCACCTACGAGCTGGTGATGGGCGAGCGGCGGTGGCGGGCCTGCCGCAAGGCCGGGCTGACCCACATCCCGGCGATCGTCCGGGTGACCGACGACGACAAGCTGCTGCTCGACGCGCTTTTGGAGAACCTGCACCGCTCCGAACTCAACCCGCTGGAAGAGGCGCTGGCCTACCAGCAGTTGTTGGAGGAGTTCGACTGCAAGCAGGAGGAGCTGGCCGACCGGATCGGTCGCTCGCGTCCGCATCTGACCAACACGATGCGGCTGTTGAAGTTGCCGATGGAGGTCCGCTCCAAGGTCGCGGCGGGCACGTTGCTCGCCGGACACGCGCGGGCGTTGCTGGCGCTGGAGGATCGGCCGGACGAGCTGACCAAGCTCGCCAAGCGGATCATCGCCGAGGGCATGACCGTGCGGACGGTCGAGGAGATCGCCCGCTCGATCAACAACGAGGGTCCGGCCAAGTCCAAGGCGCACAAGCCGCGTGCCGGTCGGATCGTCGCGCCCGCGTTGAACCATCTCGCGGACCGACTCAAGAACCGCTTCGAGACCGAGGTGAAGGTCGTCCTCGGGCAGAAGAAGGGGAAGATCGTCGTCGAGTTCGCGTCGATCGAGGACCTGGAACGCATCCTCGCCTCGATGGCACCCGGCGAGGGCGACCACTTCGCCAAGCGGCTGTCCGAGCCGGAACTGCCCGGCCAGGCCGGACCCGTTCGGACCGGCGCGGCCTCCGCGGACGCGACGGACGTGGCGGACGCGGACGCGGCGGAGGTTGCGCCGGACGATGTGGCGCCGGTGGACGCGCACCCGGAGGACGCCGGCCGGGAGGCGGGTCCGACGTCGACGGCCGACGCGGAAACCTCGCTGCTCGTCCCGTAGTCGGCAAAGGAACACGCGAAGGGGCCCTCGGTCGTTGACCGAGGGCCCCTTCCTTGCTTGTGTTTCACGTGAAACGTGTCGCCCGGTTCATGCGCGGTGGCAGGCACTCTTCGCGCCGCGTTTCACGTGAAACGTGGCACCACCCCTGGAGGGGCGATGAGATCGATGCGCTGGGTCGTCGCAGGTCTCGGAGTGGGTGCCGTCGGCGGATTCGTCGGCGGGCTGCTCGCCGGGTCGCCGCGTTCACGGGTCCCGGTCCCGGCGCCGTGGACGCCGGACGGGCCGGCGATCCCGGTCCATGCCCTGCCGCGGGGCTCACGCCGGCCGGTGGATCCGGTCGTACCCGAGGACCTGACGTGCGATCGGGCGAAGGCCGATCGGCTCAGGTGAATACGGGCAGTCGCAACATCCCCGTGGGGACGTCCTCCTCCGGCGGCAGGTAGAGCCGCTGGAGCGCCACCACCACCGACTCGGCGGCGTGGTCGCGGAATTCCGACGAGGCCAGTCGGGCCGCGTCCTCCGCGTTGGTGAGGTAGCCCACCTCGATCCGTACGGCGGGCATCCGGGTGCGCCGCAGCAGCGTCCAGGCCTTCCCGTGCGTGCGGCCGTCCACCATGCCGGTGCGCGCCACGAGTTCGCGCTGGACCAGGCTCGCGAAGTGTTCCCCGGTCGGCGAGCGCCGCCCGTACCGGTCGCTGCCGCTGCCGTAGTAGTAGGAGGAGACGCCCGCGGCGCGCGGGCTCTCGTTGCGGTCCGCGTGCAGGGATATCACCAGGTCCGCGTCCGTGGCGTTGGCGAAGGCCGCGCGCTCCTCCTCGCCGATGCCGTCGGAGTCCAGGCCTCGGGTGAGATACGCCTGCACGCCCAGGGCGGACAGTCGGCCCTCCAGCCGCCGGGCGAGGTCCCAGACGACCTCGGCCTCGGTCAGCCCGTGTGCCGTCACGCCCTGATCCGTACCGCCGTGGCCCGGGTCGATGACCACGGTCTTGCCGGCCAGCGAAGGGCCGGAGCGGTGCAGCAGTTCGGACTCGCGCATCGCGTGCGGTTGGCCGCCGACGACCGTGCGCGCGAGCCGGTCGAGGGCTCGGAATGTGGCCGGTCCGCACGTACCGTCCGCGCCGAGTCCGTAGTTGCGCTGGAATTCGCGCAGCGCGAGTTCGGTGGCCGGGCCCAGGATGCCGTCCACCCGCCCGCAGTCGAAGCCCATGTCGAGCAGTCGCTGTTGCAGGGTGGCCACGTCGTCCCCGACCGTCGGGTGACCGATCGAGTAGGACAGCATGCGGTCGCCGAGGCGCCACCGTGCCTCGTCGAGGTGACGGTAGGTCTCCGGGCCGACGACGCCGTCCACGGTCATCGCGCGCTGCTGCTGGAAATGCCGGACGGCCAGGTCCACGGAATCGTCGAACACCGCGTCCGCGTAGCCGCCGTGGCCGTCCGTGTCGCCGGTGCCGTGGACGGCGTGGGCACCGGCGGGCAGGAGGCCGAGCAGCACCAGTTTGGACCTGATCTCGGCCACTGCGGGGCCGGTGTCACCGCGTCGGTACCGCCGCTGCATGGTCATGGAAAGAAGTCCTCCCGAGTTTTGACGCAACACTCGATCGTACGCGCGCATTCGGCCGTTCCCGTACCGGAGCGGGGCTCTCGGGGCCCGGATTCCGGCTCGAGCGGGCGGGGCGTGCGGCTCGCGGCCGTTCGCCGGTCGCCCGCCGGTCGACGGTACGCCCTGACACGCGCGAGGGGCGCTCCCCGGTTCCGGGAAGCGCCCCTCGCGTGCCGTGCGGCCGGTGCGTCGAACGCGTCGGCTCAGACGTACTCGGCAAGCTCCTTGAGCAGCAGCGACTTCGGCTTCGCGCCGACGATCGTCTTGACGATCTCGCCGCCCTTGAACACGTGCAGGGTCGGGATCGACATCACGCCGTAGCGGGTGGTGATCTCCGGGTTCTGGTCGATGTTCAGCTTCGCGACGGTGAGCTTGTCGGCGTTCTCCTCCGCGATCTGCTCCAGGGCCGGGGCGATCTGGCGGCACGGGCCGCACCACTCGGCCCAGAAGTCGACGAGCACGGCCTTGTCGCTCATCAGGACGTCGGTGTCGAAGGTCTTGTCGGTGACGGTGGTGGTGGCCCCGGCCATGGTTGCTCCTCGGTGTGCTCGGGTGGCGGTCTGCTCGGGTGGTTGTGTGCTCGACTGCGGGAAGGCGGAACGAAGAACCGCCGGACGGGTGTGCGTCAGGCGCCGGCGCCGTCGGCGAGCGAGGCGAGGTAGCGCTCGGCGTCGAGGGCGGCGGCACATCCGGTGCCGGCCGCGGTGATCGCCTGCCGGTAGGTGTGGTCCACGACGTCGCCCGCCGCGAAGACACCGGTGAGGTTGGTGTGCGTGGTCGGCGCGTCGACCTTGATGTAGCCCTCGCCGTCCAACTCGATCTGGTCCTTCAGCAATTCGGTGCGCGGGTCGTGGCCGACCGCGATGAACAGGCCGGTCACCGCCAAATCGCGCAGTTCACCGGTCACCGTGTCGCGCAGCTTGACGCCGGTGAGCTTGCCGTCGCCCACGATCTCGGCGACCTCGCTGTTCCACGCGAACGAGATCTTCTCGTCGGCGAACGCGCGATGCTGCATCGCCTTGCTCGCCCGCAGCTCGTCCCGGCGGTGGATGACCGTCACCGAGCGCGCGAAGCGGGACAGGAACGTGGCCTCCTCGATCGCCGAGTCGCCGCCGCCGACCACGGCGATGTCCTGGTCCCGGAAGAAGAAGCCGTCGCAGGTGGCACACCAGGAGACGCCCCGGCCGGACAGCGCGTCCTCGTTGGGCAGGTTGAGCTTGCGGTACGCGGACCCCGTCGCCAGGATCACCGCGTGCGCCTTGTGCACGGTGCCCGCGCCGTCCGTGACGGTCTTGACGTCGCCGGTCAGGTCGACGGCCACGACATCGTCGGGGATCAGCTCGGCGCCGAAGCGCTCGGCCTGCTTGCGCATGTTGTCCATCAGATCCGGACCCATGATGCCGTCCGGCCAGCCGGGGAAGTTCTCGACCTCGGTGGTGTTCATCAGCGCGCCGCCCGCAGTGACGGCGCCTTCGAAGACCAGCGGCTTCAGGTCCGCGCGTGCTGCGTAGACGGCGGCCGTGTACCCGGTCGGACCCGATCCGATGATGATCACGTTGCGGACGTCGCTCACGCTGAGCCTTTCCTGGTTCCTTGTCGAGCCTCGTGCCGGTGGCCGGCGTCGGCTGTGCGGGTCTGCGAGCCCCGCGCCCCGATGAGATGCGGTGTCTCGTTCGACAACGGATCCTAGGTGCGCGCCATTCCCGGGTCCCAACGCCGCGGGCGCGGCGTGCCGGGGATCACCCTCGGGCGACCTCGGTGCTCAGCAGTACCGAGCCCGCGAACGCGCTCGAAGGCGCCGCCGAGAGCGTTCGGGCGCAGGACGAGTCCACGATGACCACCTTGACCCGGCCGGCGCTCGAGCCGTCCAGGACCACCACCCAGGCCGGGACGCCGGCGTAGGTGCCGGTGTCGACGGCCAGCGCTCGTGGCGCGTTCGGGCCGACCGCGGTCGCGACGCACCCGGGCAGTTCCCGGGTCGGCGGGACGGTGCCGCGGCGGAGCAGTTGCGAGATCTGTTGTTGCAGTCCGGCGGCGGTGTACTCCCGGGGCGCGGCGATGGACGGCATCTCCAGGCTCGGTGCCCGTTCCTCGGACTTCGCGCCCGGCTGGTCGCCCGCCTTGGCGGTCGCGCCGGCCCCGCCCCGGGGCGCGGACACGGCGGAGTTGTCCCTGGCGGCGGCGGGGCGCCCGGACGAGTCGCGGTCGTCACCACCGGTGCCGACCACCACGACCGTGACGCCGAGGGCCACCGCGGCGACGGCGGCCGCGGCGAGCAGCAGCGGACCGCGCCGGCGCCGGCGGCGGGCGGAGTCGAGCCGGACGACGCTGTCGTGGCCGGCCCCGGGCCGGGCGTCGGCCGGGGCGGGTGGCGCGACCGGAGCGACCGGGCTCGGCAGGGCGAAGAGCTCGGCGGTGGGGATCCCCACGGAGGGTGCCTCGGCGGGTCGCGGCGGCGGGAGCGCGGCCAGGGCGAGCGCCTGGTCGATCCGCGCGACCACGTCGGCCGGCATCGGTTCGGGGGGTTGTCCGCCGAGCAACTCGCGGACCTCCGCGAGCGCGTCCCGGGTGTCGCGGCACTCGGCGCACTCGGCCAGGTGCGCGTCCAGGGCGGCCGCGCGCTCCGGGGTGAGCAGTCCTTCGACGAGGTCGGACAGCACTTCGACGTCGATGTGCTCGCTCATCGTGTGCCACCTCCCTCCATGCTCGTGCCACCGGTGTCGGGGGTCGGACCGCCGGCTCTCGGGCGGTCGTCCGTCGATGGGACGGATTGTCCGGCTCCGGGGTTCCCGAGTGCCCGATCCGCCCCGGGTGGTCCGGCCTCGCGCAGGTGGCGCACCAGCGGCAGGAGCTTGGCCCGACCCCGGGCGCAGCGGCTCTTGATGGTGCCCGACGCGACCTGGAGGATCCGGGCCGCCTCCTCGACGGGATAGCCCTCCATGTCCACCAGGACCAGCGCGGCGCGCTGTTCGGCCGGCAGCGTGGCCAGCGCGGCGAGCACCGCCGCGCGGGTCTCGCCGCGAATGGCCGGGTCCTCGTGCACGGGCGCGGGCAGGCGCTGGTCGAGATCCTCGGGCAGCGGTACGGCCGGCCGGGCGGCCTTGCGCCGGGCCCGGTCCAGGCAGGCGTTCACCACGATCCGGTGCAGCCACGTCGTGACGGCCGAACGGCCCTCGAACCGACCTGCGGCACGGTAGGCGGAAACCAGGGCGTCCTGGAGGGCGTCAGCGGCTTCCTCGCGGTCCCCCAGGGTGCGCAGGGCCACCGCCCACAGCCGGTCGCGGTGTCGACGGACGAGTTCGCCGAACGCGTCCGGGTCGCCGCCGCCGTGCCGGGAGAGCAGATCGGCGTCGGTGACGTCCGCGTATGCCGATCCGGTCTGCTCGCTGCCCACCGCCTACCTCCCCCTGTGCCGGGATCATCCTGGCACGGGCCGACCGCCGGTTGGCGAGGGGTTCGCCTCGATCGTCGCGACGGGTCAGCCGAGCGTGGTGAAGGTGACCTCGCGCCAGGCGTTCTGGTAACCGGGGTTGTAGATCTGGTAGTCGCCGACACTCGACTCGACCCTGGGCATCGCCGTCATCACCAGCAGGACGTACTGCGCCTTCACGGGCTTGCCGGCGGTGATCTTCAGGCTGTTCTCGGAGGTCGACGCCTGGCCGACCTCGACCCGGAACGCGCCCTCCGAGGTCGGCATCGACTTCGCGTCGGGCGCCGCCATCAGCTTCATGTCGGTGCGCGGTCCGCCCGCGCCGAGTTGGACCTCGACGCTCTGGATCTCGTGCACCGCGCCCAGGTCGTAGACGATGCCGTAACCCTTGCGGTTGAAGGTGATCGCCGGGCCGTCGACCATGTAGTTCGTGCGCCAGTAGGTCGAGGGGTTCCCGTCGATGGTCAGCTTCGCGGCGTCCGCCTGGGTCGGCGAACCGCCGCCGATCGAGATCTCCCGGGCGCTCTTGGGCGTCGCCGTGACCGGAGTCGGGGCCGCGGTGCTCGGCGGCGGGATCGACGACGAGGTGCCCCCCTGCGGCTTCAACGGGTCCTCCTTCTTCTCCCCGTCGCCCAGGTGGCTGGCCACCTGCCAGGTCACCAACACGATCGCGAGCACCACCAGGACCGCGACCGCGCCCTTGACCGTCGCGCCGAACCGGCCGCCCAGCGGCGGCGGTGGCGCGATCGGCGGGCGGACCGAGCCGTTCGAGCCGCCGCCGTAGCCGGCCGAGGTGTAGACGGTCCGGGTCGGCGTCGGCGTGTAGACGGGGTACTCGTCCTGTTCCGGGCCGCCGACGATCTCGCCCTGCTCGGGCGGATGGATCTCCGGGATCGCGGCGATCGCCGCGGAGAGTTCGCCCGGGGTCTCGAACGCCGGGTCGTGCTTGACCTCGTGGCCGAGCGCGCGCATCGCCAGCGCGGCCAGCGTGTTGTCCACACCGGCCCGGATCTGGCCGGGCGCGCACAGCTTGCCGCCGGTGAACGGCGCGGCCTGGAGCCCGTATTCGGTGCCGTCGACCCAACGCCGGGTCAGCGCCGCGTACATCAGCATGCCGACCGCGTGGGTGTCGTCGCGAGCCGCGTCGGTGGTGTCGTGGCCGTACAGCGCGGCCTCGACGGCCAGGCCGACGATCTTGTACTGGCCGGTGTGCATGCGCAGCACGTTCTCCGGCGTCAGACGCAAATGGGAGAGACCGGCCCGGTGGGCGACGGACATCGCCTGGGCGACCGCGCGGGAGAGTTCGTAGACCTCGTGCGGCGGCAGCGGCGCGCTCTCGAAGACCTTGGTGAGGTTGTCCGCGTCGGGCAGCCACTCCTTCACCACGTAGATCAGGCCGTCCTGTTGGGCGCAGTCGAGCACCTGGACGAAGCGCGGGTCACCCATCAGCGCGGCGGCGCGGGCGGCGGCGATCACGGCGCGGCCGTGCTCTCCGCCGGCGGGCACGATGTGCACGCCCACCGCGCGCCGCAGCTTCTCGTCGACGGCGCGCCAGGTCTCGCTGCGGCCGTTCTGGGAGAGGCGGTGTTCGAGCCGGTAGCGGTCGGCCAGCCGGGTGCCTCGGCTGACGTTGACCCGGGGCGGCGCGGGTTCCGGGGCGGGTTCCGGCGCGACCGCCGCGGAGTCCGTGCCGGCGCGCGGTGCGGCGGGCTCGGTGTCGCTCGGCTTCGCGGCCTCGGTGTCGCCGGGCGTGGGGTCGCCGGGCGTGGGGTCCGCGGTCGCGGACCCGGCGGATGTGCGCTTCGCCCGTTTGTGGGTGACCGGTTCGTCCTCGTCGGGCGCGTCCGGCGCGGGTGCGGCGGACGCGGATGTGGCCGCGGCGGCGGGGGGTTCTGCGGCCGGTGCGTCGGCGATCTCGGTCGAATCGCCCTTCCCGACACCGCCGTTCGCGGATTCGGCGACCGCGCCGGCGTCGGCCGCGACTTCCTCGACCGGATCGGATTCGGGCTCGGTACCGACGGGCAGAACCGTGGTGGTGTTTCCGGAGACCTTGCCGTCCGAACCGACCGGATTGTCCGACGATGTATCAGAAGCCTTTGTCGGTACGGGGTTTGCCTCGTCCGTCGCTAGGTCGACGGATCCTGCGGTTCGGTCCGTCACCTCGGCCTCATCCTCCTCGTCGGCGTACTCATCGTAGAGGTGAGCCATCTCCGACCGTTGGTCAGGGACGACCTCTCCACAAACATGAGACTCCCGGACCGCACCTGGGGTTGCCTCGTCACAAGATCCGAAAGGAAACCGAGACCGGCGTATCGGGAGCTTTACCCCGGTTCAGGCGCTCGGCACACCCTCACTCGCCCATGGTGGTACATCCCACACGGATCCGCCCGCCGAATTCCCGGTGGGGGATTCGGCGGGCGGAGGTGGACGCTCCGGTCCGGCCGGCGGTCAGCGGCCGAGGCGGCCCTTGATCATCCCGGTCATCGCGCTCATCTCCTCGACCCGCATCCGGTTCGCCGCGATGAAGAAGACCACGAACATGGTCACGATGCCCGCGCCCACGGCGATCGCCGAGCCGCCCATCGCCGAGCCGAAGTGGCCGGTGCACACCCGGGCCACGAAGAACGCCGCGGCTCCGCCGATCCCGGCGGCGATCAGCAGCCGGGTGTAGGTCCGGGTCACCCGTCGGCCGTCCAGGTCGCCGAGTCGTTTCTTGAGCCGCTGCGCGGCCAGCACCACGCCCACGAGGTAGGCGAGGCTGTAGCCGCCCGCGATGCCGACACCGGCCCACTTGGTGGGCAGCGCGATGAACGCCAGGCCCGCGAACGCCGCCTGGGCGCCCGCGATCCACACCGTGTTCAGGAACGGCGTGCGGGTGTCCTCGTACACGTAGAACCCGCGCAGCAGCACGTACTGCGCCGAGTACGGGATCAGGCCCAGGCCCAGCGCCATCAGCATGTAGCCGATCCAGTGCGCGCTCTGTTCGCCGGTCGGGGCGAAGATGAAGCCGCCGATGTCCCGGCCCAGCGCCACGAAGATCGCCGCGCACGGGATCATCGCCACCGCCGACAGGCGCAACCCGGAGGAGATGTCGCCGCGCACGCTGGCCAGGTCGCCGTCGGCGGCGGCCCGACTCATCCGCGGCAACATCGCGGTCATCACCGACACGGTGATCACCGCCTGCGGCAACTGCCAGATCAGCAGCGCGCTGCTGTACGCGGTGAAGCCGACGCCGTACTGGATGTTCTCGTCCCGGGCGTTGACGTCGATCGCGGTCGCGAGCTGGGTCACCACCAGGTAGCCGGCCTGGTTCGCGAGCACGAACAGGAACGTCCACTTGGCCAGTCCCAGCGCCTTGCCCATCCCCGAGCCGCGCCAGTCGAACCGGGGCCGGAAGCGGAACCGGGCCGCCTTCAGGTACGGGACCATCGCCATCGACTGCACGATCATCCCGAGCAGCGTGCCCAGGCCGAGCAACCGGATCTCGTCCGGGGTGATGGTGTCCGAGTTCTGCCCGGTGTTCTTCGCGGTGCCGGCGACCCAGATGTAGAGGCCGAACGTGGCGATGATGACGATGTTGTTCAGGACCGGGGTCCACATCATCGGGCCGTAGCGCTCGCGCGCGTTGAGAATCTGCCCGAACAGCACGTGCAGGCCCATGAAGAAGATGATGGGCAGGCAGTAGCGGGCGAAGGTGATCGCCAGCTCGTAGTCCTGGTGGTGCTTCGCGAGCGAGTTCGCGAAGGCCCGGATCAGCAGCGGCGCCCCCAGCCAGGCGATCACCACCAGCCCCGCCAGCACCGTCATGACCAGCGTGAGCAGGCGGTTCGCGTACGCCTCGCCGCCGTCGTCGTCCTGGCGCATCGCGCGCACCAGTTGCGGGACGAAGACCGCGTTCAGCGCGCCGCCGCCGACCAGGATGTACAACAGCGTCGGCATCGTGTTGGCGACGTTGTAGGTGTTCGCCAGGATCGCCGTGCCCAGGGCCGCCGCGGCGACCAGGTTGCGCACGAAGCCGGTCATCCGGGACACGATCGTGCCCGCCGCCATCACGGCGGAGGATCGCATTATCCCGCCGAGCTTGCTGCCCTTCTTGCTCTCGCCGCCGACCGGGATGCCGGCCATCCGCTCCTCGGCGCCCGAGCCGGGCATCCGGTAGACGGGCGACGTGGACGGGTTCAGCGGGACCGGCGGGGCGTCCAGGACCGCGCTCGCGGACATCGACGCGGCGGCGGCCTCGGCCCGGTGCTGGGTCTCGTAGCGCTGGTAGGCCTCGGTGTACGAGGGCATGCCCGCGATGTCGCCGGCGAGGCCGAGGTTGATGCCGGTCAGCGTCTGGTCCATCAGCCAGCCGCCGGGCCGGTCGTAGTCGCCCCAGCCGCCCTGCCCCTGCTGCGGGCTCGGCTGCTGCGGGACGTACGCCTGCTGGTGCACCGGCTGCTGGTGTGCCGGCTGCTGGTGTGCCTGGTGCTGATGGGGCTGCTGCTGGTGCGGCTGCTGCTGGGGGTAGTTCTGGGCCGGCGGGGCCTGGTGCTGCTGTTGATACGGGTCGCCCGAGCCGTAACCGCCGCCGCCGTACTGCTGGGCCTGGTGGCCCTGGTGCGGCTGCCCGCCCTGACCCGAGGGGTCGTACGGCCGGGACGGGTCGTAGTGCTGCGGGGGCTCCGGCGTGAAGAGCTCGTCCACGCCCACGTACGGGTCGTTCGCCGGCGGATCGCTCAACTCGTCCCGGAACCACGCGCCGCCGCCGTCCTGGGCGGGCTGCTGCGGAGCCTGCTGGGCGTACGGGTCGTAGCCGCCCTGACCCGATCCGGAGCCGTACGGATCCCCGTAGACCGGTTCGGGCCCGACGCCGTAGCCGCCCTGGCCCGGGTAGCCGCCCTGCTGCGGGTAGGGCTGCTCGCCGTACCCCGGCTGCGGCGCGTTGGGGTCGTGGTAGCCAGGGTCGCCCGGCTGCGCGTACGGGTCGTGCGGCTGCGCGGCGTAGGGATCGGCCGGCTGTCCGTACGGGTCGACGTACTGCTGCAGGTACGGGTCGGCGGGCGGCCGACCCCGGTAGGGATCGTCGTGCGCGCCGTCGTCCGGCTCGGCGGAGCCGCCGGTGTACGGCTGACGTTCGTCGCTCCGGTCGCTCATGCGGGCGGGCCCTCGTCTTCTCGGTCAGGTTGAGTGTCCGGTGCCCACTTTCTCATTCGGGGCGGTCGGTCGTGGATCTCGACGGTGTGTGTCCGCGCGGGTCGGCCTGATCGGGCGGTCCGTTTCCGCCGGCGGGAGGTGCCACGGGATGGGGCGGGGGCCACCCGGAGGTCGGCTGGTTCCGATCGTTTTCGGTGGCGTCGAAGGTGTCGGAGTCCGACGGCGCGTCGTCGAGGTCCTCACCATCCTCGCCGTTCGCGTCCCGGGCAAGGGCCGCTTCCCGACGTTTGCGCAGGAACGCGCGGAGCGAGAAGACCGCGAGCAGGAAGGCGAGGCCGCCGATGATCCAGCGGGTCAGCGCGTCGATCGTGGTCGTGTTGACGAAGAACGACTCGGGCGTCTTGACCGCTCGCCCGTCCGGGGTGAGCAACTGTACGTCGACCATGACCTTGCCGTTCGCGGCCGACTTCGCCGAGATCGGCACCTCCCGGCGGCGCCCGTCGGGCACCGTCACGGTGGTCGGATCGCCGAGCTTGAGCCGGTTGGGCTGATGCGAGACGGCCGCGATCCGTACGGTGACCGGTTGCTGGAGGTTGTTCACCACGGTGACCGGGATGTTGCCCTCCTCGCCGGAGAGCGTCACACCGGTTCTGCGGATGATGTAGACGAGTGATTCGAGTTCGCGCAGGCCGCGGGTGACGCCGAGCCGATAGCGGTCCGCCCCCTGGGGATCGCCGCGCCACTCGGTCGACAGCAGGCGCAGCAGCGCGGGGTCGAACGGGCCGGTGACCCGCTCGGGCCGGGTCAGGATCGAGGCGAAGGTCTGCATCGACCGGACCAGGTTGTCGGTCTCGGCGATGTACTGCGCGGACGGCTCGCCGGCGCGGACGTCCTTGGGGTAGCCGGCGAGCTTGCGCGCGGGCAGCGGGGCGGGCTCGGCGGCGAGCTCGGCCAGGGTGACGCCGTGGGTCCATTCGGCCGAGGCGTTCATGACGTCCTTGAGCACGCCGGCCAGCGAGGCGTCCATGGTGCGCGGCGGGGCGATCAGCAGGCTGCGGGCGGGCTTGAGGGTGGGCTCCTGGAGCACGATGGTCAGCAACTCGGCCAGCAACTGCTGGGTGGTCAGCACGCTCTGTCCCGGCGCCCTGGTGTCGGCGGTCAGGGTCTTGTCGATGTCCGGGTCGGTGACCAGCGCGGTGCCCTTGTCGGCTCCCGGCAGGGCCGCCGTGGCCAGCGGGGTGACGTTGAGCTCCTTGGCCGGCGGCAGGCTCGCCCCGGAGGTGAGCACGGTGCTCGCGCCGTTCCCGATCGCGACGTCGACGATCGCGGGGTCCAGCGCGCCGCCGGCGGGCCACGCCACGTCGGTGCGCACCGGGCGGGCGAACGTGCGCTGCATGACGGTGGCCGCTTCGGCCTGGGCCTCGCTCAGTTGCGGGCGCAGGTCCGCCTTGCCCGCGTCCAGTGCGTGCGCGACGGCGGCCAGGTCGGGGTCGGCGTAGGGCAGGGCGATCACCGGCTGGGTGCCGATGCCGGTCTTGAGCCGATCCAGCCATCCGGCCGCGACCTGGCCGCCGCCGCCCGCGAGCGTGTTCTCGATCTGGTTCGGCGTCGCCTTGGCGGTGTCCTCGTCGCTCGGGGTCTTGCCGTCGCGGGACTTCTTCGGCTTGTCCGGATCCAGGCTGCCGGGCGGCGCGACCCGATAGCCGCCGGCCATCCGGGTGGCCGAGTCCAGCAGTTCTGGGTCGAGGATCCAGTCGACCTTCATCCCGCTACCGATGTTCACCAGGTCGTACAGCCGCCCGCCCGGCGCGAACAGCGCGGCCAGGTCGTCGTCGCGAAAGACCGGCGTCTGGGCCTCGTCGCCGAGCGTGGTGCCGTCCCGGTGCGGCCGATCGACCAGCGGCCAGACCATGCCGATCCGCATGCTCTTGACGTCCTTGAGGCCGTTCTTGGGGATCCACGGCAGGAAGGTGCGGGCCGCGCCGATCGTCTTGCCGCCGATCCTGGCCTCGACCGCGAGCGGATACGCGCCGGCCTCGACCAGGCCGAGCGGGTCGGCGCGGAAGGTGAACGTCCACGGCTGGGCCGTGCCCGGTGCCAGGTTGCGCAGCGTCACCGGCTTGGGATCGCGCAGCAGGGTGCCGCTCGACTGGGCGTCCTCGGCCGAGCTGATGCCGCTGCGGAAGAGCGGTTCGGAGGTGCGGAGCCGGACCGCGACCTCGGCCGAGTCGATCGCCTTGGTGCCGGAGTTCAGCACCTGGCCCTCGATGGTGATGGTGCCGCCGGCCTTGGCCACCGGCGTCATCTTGGTGATCAGGACCTGGATCCCGTCGCCGTCGGCGGCGCGCGCGGTGGTCGGCATCATCGACAACAGCCCGGCGGCGAGCGCCAGGATCACTATCAGGATGGCGGCCGGCCGGCCGCGAGGCACGCTCGTCGGGGTCCCGGATCGGAACCGTCCATGGCTCACGCGCTGTCCGCCAGCAGTTCCGGGGCGAGCGTGACCAATCGCCGCTCGTCGGGGTAGGCGAGACGCGCGGAGAGCGCGCCGAGCGGAACCCAAGCCACCGCTTCGACCTCGATGTCGTCGTCCGACAGATCCCCGCCCGCCGCCTCCATGAGGTAGTGGTGGACGGTCTTGTGCACCCGCCGGTCCGGCGCGGTGAACCAATAGTCGATCACCCCGAGCGGGGCCAGCACCCGACCCACGATGCCGGTCTCCTCCTCGACCTCGCGCAACGCGGCGTCGACCACACTCTCGCCGTTCTCGATGTGCCCCTTGGGCAACGACCACAACAGCCGGCCGCGTCGGTCCCGGCGCGCGATCAACGCCGCGCGCAACGTGAGTCGATCGACCACCAGACCACCCGCCGAGGTCTCCTCGACCACCTGCAGCCGACGGCGCGGCGGCGTGGTCTCGGAAGGCATCCGCCAAGCTTAGTGCGACATGCGCCACGCCATAACGCCATGATCACTCCATCGCGCGGCCCGCTCGCGAGGTCGGCGGCCGCGTAATGCGCGCGAGACCCGCGGCCTCGACCCGTAACCTTGTCTCCCGTGCCGAACGCCAAGAACACACCCCACCCGGACGACCCGCCGGCCACCGGCGAACTGAGCGCCGTACAGCGCCGCGCCGTCACCGAACTGTTGCGCGTCGCCCCCGTCGCCGACGACCTCGCCCGTCGCTTCGAGGCGGCCGGGCACACGCTCGCGCTGGTCGGCGGCTCGGTGCGGGACGCCCTGCTCGGTCGGCTCGGCAACGACCTCGACTTCACCACCGACGCCCGCCCCGAACAGGTGCTGGCGATCGTGCGCCCGTGGGCGGACGCGGTGTGGGACGTGGGGATCGCGTTCGGCACGATCGGTTGCCGCCGGAAGCTCGCGGACTCGCCGGACTACCAGATCGAGATCACCACCTACCGCTCCGAGGCCTACGACCGCGCCTCGCGCAAGCCCGAGGTCTCCTACGGCGACTCGATCGACGACGACCTGGTCCGCCGAGACTTCACGGTCAACGCGATGGCGGTCGCGCTGCCCGGGATCACCTTCGTCGACCCGCACGGCGGTCTGGAGGACCTGGCCGCGCGGGTGCTGCGTACGCCGGGCACGCCCGAGGCGTCCTTCGGCGACGACCCGCTGCGGATGATGCGGGCCGCGCGCTTCGCCGCGCAGCTCGACTTCGAGGTCGCGCCCGAGGTGGTCGCGGCGATGACGGACATGGCCGAGCGGATCGACATCGTCTCCGCCGAGCGGGTGCGGGACGAGCTCAACAAGCTGATCTGCTCCGACCACCCGCGCAAGGGCCTGGAACTGCTGGTCTCCACGGGGCTGGCCGCGCGGGTGCTGCCCGAGCTGCCGACGCTGCGCCTGGAGGTGGACGAGCACCACCGGCACAAGGACGTGTACGAGCACACGCTCACCGTGCTCGAACAGGCGATGGCGCTGGAGGCGCCGGGCGAGCCGGACCTGATCCTGCGGCTGGCCGCGCTGCTGCACGACATCGGGAAGCCGCGCACGCGGCGCTTCGAGCCGGACGGCCGGGTCTCGTTCCACCACCACGAGATGGTCGGCGCGCACATGACGCGCAAGCGGCTCAAGGCGCTGAAGTACCCGAAGGACGTCACGGACGACATCACGCGCCTGGTCGAACTGCACCTGCGCTTCCACGGCTACGGCACGGGCGAGTGGACCGACTCGGCGGTGCGCCGCTACGTGCGGGACGCGGGGCCGCTGCTGGAGCGGCTGCACAAGCTGACCCGCTCGGACTGCACGACCCGCAACAAGCGCAAGGCGGCCACGCTGGCGCGCGCCTACGACTCGCTGGAGGAGCGGATCGCGCAGCTCGCCGAGCAGGAGGAGCTGGACTCGATCCGGCCGGACCTGGACGGCAACGAGATCATGCGACTGCTGGACGTGCCGCCGGGCCCGCTGGTGGGCAAGGCCTACCGGCACATGCTGGAGATGCGGCTCGAACACGGCCCGATGGACCACGACACGGCGGTCGCGGCGCTACGGGAGTGGTGGGCCGCCCACGGGAGCGCGTGAGCGGGCCACCACCGGATTCGGGCGGGGGCTGCCTCAGCTCCCGCCCAGCTCCTGGAGCTCCTCGTCGCTGACCTTGCCGTCGGCCATGATCTTCTGGATCTGCGCGATGACGGAGGGGGTGAACGTCGTGCTGGCACCGGGCACGCCCGAGAACGACTCCGGGGTGGTGTGGTCGGTGACCGTCACGCACAGCAGGCCCTTGTCGGAGCCCTTGCGGTAGAGGCCGAGCACCGAGCCCTTGCGCGCGATCTCCTCGGAGTTGCACTTCTCGGTGTCCGAGGTGTCGGTGAACTTGGCGACGACCTTGAACGCGGCGTCCGACTTGGAGCAGGAGACCACCTTCGGGCTCTTGTTCTTGGTGCCGGTGATGCAGTCGCCGACCTTCGCCTTGTCGACGGCGTCCTTGTTGAGCACGCCCTTGACCACGAAACCGACGATCGCGAGCACCACGAGGACAACGATCGGGATCACGATCCGCTTGATCTTGCTCTTGCGCGGCGGGGGCGGCGGCGGGCCGCCGTAGAAGCCCGGCTGACCGCCCTGGGGGTAGCCGCCCGGCGGGAAGCCGGCCTGCGGCGGCTGCGGCTGGCCCGGCTGCTGCCCCCAACCCTGCTGGGGCTGCTGCGGCTGGCCCGGCTGCTGGTTCCAGCCCTGGTTCGGCTGCTGGGGACCGTTGGGGTCGGGCGGGAAGGGATTGGACATGGGGACGATCTCCGTTGCAGGGGACTGGTGAGACAGTCCGGAACACTAGGGCTCCGGCCGGACACCCGCAGCGGGGATTCCCCTTGTCCCGGTCGAATGTGAGCGGAATAACGGGCATAAAGCGCCAATCGCAGGAGCGGCGCGTCATTTCCGCTCGGCGAGACACAACACGAAGCTCTCCACGGTGGGATCCGAGGTCAACGCGATGGGATCCCCCGGCACCGAATCGCAGACGCCGGCGAACGTGGTGCCCTGCACGCGCTCGACCACGATGAACCGGGCCGCGGAGTCCTCGCACCGCACCGGGTCCTGGTCGATCGTCGTCTTGTCCCGCAGACAGTCGCCCTCGTGGATGCGCGGCCCGTCGTCCTCCTTCTGCATGTACCACCAGCCCCCGGCCGCGGTACCGCCCACCAGCAGCACGGCCAGCACCGCGACCAGCACCCCGCGCCCACGGCGGGCCGGCCGGGCGGCCTCCCGGCGCGCCGCGCGCCCGTCGACCGGCGCCCGGCGTACGACGGGCGCATGCGGCATCGACGCTTCCTGCGGCGGAAGCGGGAGCCCGTGCGGCGGGGTGTTCTCGGTCCATGCCGGTATGTACGGCAGAGGATCGTTTTCACCCGAACCGGCGTTATTGGACATGGAGTATCTCCAGAGGTGCCGAAAGTCGCTGGATGTGCAGGTTAGAACCTCGGCCTCGGTAATGCACTACCCGCAGGTAATTTTTTCCTGGAGATACTGCCGGGTGAAATAAGCCATGATCGGTATCAAAAGGGATATTACGGCCGGCGATCGTCCGCCGGAACGGTCTCGACGATCACCGGAGGGTGGCGACGCGCTGCCAGCGTGTACAGGGCGCCGGTCAGCGCGTACACCCCGGCCACCGCGAGCAGTACCGCCGGGGACCGGCCGTCGTCGGGCAGTCCCAGCGCCGCGACGGCGGCGGCACCCACGAACGCGACGTTGAACAGCACGTCGTACACGGAGAACACCCGGCCCCGATACGCGTCGTCGACGGTGGTCTGCACGATCGTGTCGACGCCGATCTTGGCGCCCTGCGAGGTCACCCCGAGCAGGAAGGCGCCCACCACCATCGGCGCGAACACGAAGGGCAGGCCGAGCGCGGTCTGGCAGACCGCCCCCGCGAGCGCGCAGGTGCCGATCCAGGCCGCGACGCCGATCCGGGTGGTGATCGCGGGCGTGGCCACGGCCGCGACGAAGAAGCCGAGCGCGGACACGGTCACCGTGATCCCGAAGGTGGCCAGCCCGCCGTCGGTGTCCGCCGGATCGTTGAACGTGTTGCGGCAGAGCAGAACGGTCATCACGGTCAGCACGCCGTAGCAGAACCGCATCGCGGTGATCGCGGCCAACGCGTGCGCCGGCGCCCGACGCCGCCACACGTGCACCGCTCCCTCGCGCAGGCCGCGGGCCACCGAGCGCAGCGCCTCCCCCGCGCCGGGCAGCACCCGATCGGGATCGGGCCCGAGCAGATCGGCCGGCATCGTCGCCGCGACCGCCGCCGAACCCAGGTACAACACCCCGGACACCACGATCACCAGCGCGGTCGCCCCGGAGCCCTCGGCCAGGAAGGCGTGCACGAGCAGGGCCGACCCGCCGCCGACCGCCGCGGCGACGGTGCCCGCCGTGGGCGACACCGAGTTCGCGGTCACCAGTTGCTCGACCGGCACCACGCGCGGCAGCGACGCGGACAGCCCGGCGAGCACGAACCGGTTCACCGAGAGCACCACGAGCGCGGCGGCGTAGAAGATCGGGTCGGGCACCCCGAGCAGCACCAGGCCCGCGGTCACCGTCACCAGCACCGCCCGCAGCAGGTTGCACAACACCAGTACCTGGCGCCGCCGCCACCGGTCGAGCAGTACCCCGGTGAAGGGCCCGACCAGCGAATAGGGCAGCAGCAGGACCGCGAACGCGGTCGCGATGTCGGCCGCCGAGGTCTGCTTCTCCGGCGAGAAGAACGCCTGGCCCGCGATGGCCACCTGGAACGCCCCGTCGGAGAGCTGCGAGGTCAGTCGGGTGGCGAAGAGCCGTCGGAAGTCGCGCAACCTCAGCAACGAGCGCAGATCACGGATGAGGGCCACGGCGCCCACCGTAGCCGGCCCCGGCACCCGGACCGGAGACCGGCACCGATCGGCCGCGGACACGCCGAAGGCCCGACTCCTGGGCGGGAGCCGGGCCTTCGATCACCCGAGGTCACCCGGCCGGATCGGCCGAGCGAGGCGGGTCAGCGCTCGATGTCGCCCTTGATGAAGGACTCGACCGCGTTGCGGGCCTCGTCGTCGAAGTACTGCACCGGCGGCGACTTCATGAAGTACGAGGACGCCGACAGGATCGGGCCACCGACGCCGCGGTCCTTGGCGATCTTCGCGGCGCGGACGGCGTCGATGATGACACCGGCCGAGTTCGGCGAGTCCCAGACCTCGAGCTTGTACTCCAGGTTCAGCGGAACGTCACCGAAGGCGCGACCCTCGAGGCGCACGTACGCCCACTTGCGGTCGTCGAGCCACGCGACGTAGTCCGACGGGCCGATGTGCACGTTGTCCGCGCCGAGGTCACGGTCGACCTGCGAGGTGACGGACTGCGTCTTGGAGATCTTCTTCGACTCCAGGCGCTCGCGCTCGAGCATGTTCTTGAAGTCCATGTTGCCGCCGACGTTCAGCTGCATGGTGCGCTCGAGCAGGACACCGCGGTCCTCGAAGAGCTTCGCCATCACGCGGTGCGTGATCGTGGCGCCCACCTGCGACTTGATGTCGTCGCCGACGATCGGCACGCCCGCCTCGGTGAACTTGTCCGCCCACTCCTTGGTCCCGGCGATGAAGACCGGGAGGGCGTTGACGAACGCGACCTTGGCGTCGATGGCGCACTGGGCGTAGAACTTCGCCGCGTCCTCGGAGCCCACCGGGAGGTAGCAGACGAGGACGTCGACGGCCTGGTCCTTGAGGACCTTGACCACGTCGACGGGGGCCTCGGTCGACTCCTCGATGGTCTCGCGGTAGTACTTGCCGAGACCGTCCAGGGTGTGCCCACGCTGCACGGTGACGCCCGACGGCGGCACGTCGCAGATCTTGATCGTGTTGTTCTCGCTGGCACCGATGGCGTCCGTGAGGTCGAAGCCGACCTTCTTGGCGTCCACATCGAAAGCGGCCACGAACTCGACGTCACGCACGTGATACTCGCCGAACTGCACGTGCATCAGGCCGGGGACGCGGCTGTTCGGGTCGGCGTCCTTGTAGTACTCGACGCCCTGCACCAGCGAAGCGGCGCAGTTGCCCACGCCGACGATGGCTACGCGAACCGAACCCATTCCGGTTGCTCCCTGTGATCTCGACGAAGCCGCCATGAACCGGCGACCTCAGTTGTTGGATGCGGACGGGTCCGAGGCCACGTCCTGGGTGGGGGTCCGAAGCCGGTCGGCGTCCTTCGACGCGTCGACCGGGGTTTCGGGACCGGCGGCGTCCGGAGTGGCTCCGGCGTGCCGTTCGGCGGTGATGAGCTCGTTCAGCCAGCGCACTTCGCGCTCGACCGACTCCAAGCCGTGTCGCTGCAACTCGAGGGTGTAGCCGTCGAGCTTCTCCCGCGTCCGGGTCAGCGACCCGCGCACCCGGTCGAGGCGTTCCTCGAGCCGGCTGCGCCGACCTTCGAGGATACGCATGCGCACCTCGTGGTCGGTTCGACCGAAGAAGGCGAAGTGCACGCCGAAGTTCTCGTCCTCCCAGGCCGAGGGCCCGGACTCGGACAGCAGTTCTTGGAAGTGCTCCTTGCCCTGTGCCGTCAGCTGGTAGACGATCCGGGATCGCTTGCTGCCGGCGAGTGCCGTCACCTCCGGAACCTCCTCCGCGAGCCAGCCCCGTTCCAGCAGGGACTTCAGGCAGGGGTAGAGGGTGCCGTAGGCGATGGCACGGAACGAGCCGAGCACGGTGTTGAGCCGCTTGCGCAGTTCGTAACCGTGCATGGGGGAGTCGTGCAGCAGGCCGAGGATCGCGAATTCGAGGACGCCACCGCGCCTGCTCATCGCCTTCCTCCATCCATGCTGACCGGGCCGGACGTGGGTCCATCCGCGATCGTGGGATACGGTCGCAGCCGACCTTCGTCCGGCCGGGGCTTCTGTGCCCCCGGCTCGATGTACCGGCCCGATGTATCGAACCGATACATCGAGACGATAGGTCTCCTTGCCGTGTGGTGGCAAGGCGGCCGCCGGTGACTCGGGTCACAGGCAGGTCACAGTGAGGTCGCGAAAGCGGTTCCGCGTAGTCTGTTCCGCCGTGTGGTACCTCAAGCCCCGCTTCCTGCGGAACCGCCCCCCTCGCGCGTGCGTCCTGGGGAGCGGAGAGCCACGACCCGTGCGTCCGACCTCCGCGTCGTACGGCCGAGGAGTAGCGAACGCATGAGTGAACATCGCCGTAGATCACAACAGCCGCGTCCCGAGGGGCGCGGTGACTCGTATTCGGGGGGCGCGGCCGGCGCCGGAGGCGGGACGCCGCCCGGCGGCTCGTCGCTGCCCGCCGGGCCGGGAGGAGACGACGAGGAGCGCCCGCTCTCGCGTGTGGAGGCCCGAGCGGCCGCCCGCGGGGGCGGCCGACGCGCCGCCAACGGCACCGCGGCCGGGGGCCGATCACGGGCCAACGCCGGTCCGCCCCGGAAGAAGCGGTTCATCGACTACCCGAGGTACGGCAAGACCGGCGTGCGCCGCTGGTTGCCGTCCTTCAAGCAGATCCTGGCGATGATCCTGTTCTTCCTCGCGTCGATCATGGGCCTGGCGGCCCTGGCGTACGCGATGGTCAAGGTGCCGGACCCGAACGCGAACACCACGTATCAGTCGAACATCTACTACTACGCCGACGGGAAGACCGAGATCGGTCGGACCGGTCAGGTCAACCGGCAGAACGTGACGGTGGACCAGATCCCCAAGCACGTGCAGCGGGCCGTGATCGCGGCGGAGAACCGGTCGTTCTACAGCGACTCGGGCGTCTCGCCGAAGGGCCTGCTGCGCGCCGGGGTCACCATGGTCAGGGGTGGTGACACGCAGGGTGGTTCCACGATCACCCAGCAGTACGTCAAGAACACCTATCTGACCCAGGAACGCACCTTCAAGCGCAAGTTCAGCGAGATCTTCATCGCGCTCAAGGTCGACCGGCAGATGCGCAAGGACGACATCCTCGTCGGTTACCTCAACACCGCGTTCTACGGTCGCAACGCGTACGGCATCCAGGCCGCCGCGCAGGCCTACTACGGCAAGAACGTCGGCGAGCTGAACGTGGCCGAGGGCGCCTATCTGGCGACCCTGCTCAATGCGCCCGGCATCTACGACGTGATCGAGTTCCCCGGCCAGATCGAGAAGGTCAAGGGGCGCTGGGCCTACGCGTTGGACGGCATGGTCAAGGAGGGCTGGCTGACCAAGGCGGAACGCGAGACGCTCCAGTTCCCGATGCCGATCAAGCCCAAGCCGGCCGCGAACAAGGCCGGCCAGGCGGGTTACCTGATGAAGGTGACCGACCAGTACCTCAAGGCCAACAACGTGATCCCCGAGGCCGAACTCGCGCGCGGCGGCTTCAAGATCGTCACCACGTTCGACAAGGCCAAGCAGGACGCGGCGGTCGCGGCGGTCAAGGACCAGTTGACCTCCGAGCTGAAACCGGACAAGAACGAGGCGGACCGCTACATCCGTACCGGCCTGGCCTCGGTGGTCCCCGGCGACGGGGCGGTGGTAGCCCTCTACGGCGGTCCGGACTTCGTCCAGCAGGAGTACAACGACGCGGTCAGACGCGACATCCAGGCCGGTTCGACGTTCAAGTTGTTCGTGCTCGCGGCGGCGCTGCGCGACGGCGGGGCGGACGCGAAGCCGATCGGCCCGGAAAGCATGTACAACGGCGACAGCAAGATCCCGATCAAGCTGCAGAGCGGTCAGATCTTCAAGGACGACAAGTCCGGCAAGGAGTATCTGGCGCCGAACGAAGGGGACGTGGACTACGGTCCGGTCCCGATCACCAGAGCCATGGAGAAGTCGGTGAACACCGTCTTCCTCCAACTGGCCGCCGACGTGGGACCGGAGAAGGTCAAGAAGGCCGCGATAGACGCCGGACTGCCGCCGGACCTGGGCTCGTTCGAGCCGACCCCGACCATGGCGCTCGGTGTCGCGCCGCCGAGCGCGCTGGACATGGCCGAGGCGTACGCCACCTTCGCGGCCCGCGGCCTGCACGCGGATCCGTACTGGATCAAGGAAGTCACCCACGGGGGCTCCAAGGTCGAGCTGCCCAAGCGCGAGACCAAGCAGCTCTTCCCCAAGAACGTCGCGGACACCGTCAACCAGGTCATGCAGCGGGTGGTGGACAACCCGCCGCTCAACGACGGCACCGGTCGCGCGGCGAAGGCGCTGAACCGGCCGGTGGCCGGCAAGACCGGTACCACCGACGGCAACAACTCCGCGTGGTTCGTGGGGTACACGCCCAACCTGGCCACCTCGGTGGCGCTGTTCCGGGAGGACCCGAACACGCACGCCCGGCTGTCCCTCAAGGGTCTGGGCGGTCGTGACTCCGTGCACGGTGGTGACGTCCCCACGCTGGTGTGGACCGCGTACATGAAGAGCGCGGTGCAGGGTCTGCCCTCGTCCGACTTCGCCACGCCCGGCGAGAAGTTCGAGGACAAGGACAGGGTGACGCTGCCGCCGACGACCGCGCCGCCGACCAGCCGCGCGCCCACGACGCCGCCGCCGTCGTCCACCGCGCCGCCGACCTCCGCGGCGCCGCCGTCGTCGACCTCGCCCGGTGGCTCGCAGGGCAGTACGGGTGATCCCGGGGGCGGGCACTCCACCAAGCCGCCGAACAGCACCAGGCCGCCGAGCACCGATCCGCCCGGCGGCCCACAGGGCAACACCCGCGGCGGTTCGAGCGGCTTCATCATGGGCGGCCGGGGCGGTTGACCGGCGTTAGCCTTACGCGTGCCCCATCGCTTCGGCGGTGGGGCACGCGTTGTCGTATCCGGCCGGCGAGGGCGACCTCCTCGTGGAGCGCGAGAGGATGGGCGCCATGACGCCGACATCGACCGAACCCGTCCTGCCCACTCGGGACGATCCGGTGGTCCGCGCCGGCAGCGAACTCGTCGGCGGTCCGGCCGGGCGGCGCATTCGTTTCGTGCCGGACCGGTGGTGGACCCCCGTCCGGGTGCTCGTGCTGCTCGCGGTGGTCTGCTTCGCGCTCGGGATCATGCAGAAGAAGCCCTGTTACGACGGGGGTTGGTTCTCCGGCAGCACGCAGTACTCGCACGCGTGCTATAGCGACATGCCGCACCTGTACATCAATCGCGGTCTCGCGGACGGGAAGATCCCGTACTTCCAGGAGACCGGCGACAAGGACATGAGGTTCCTGGAGTACCCGGTGATCACCGGCGGGGTGATGGCCTTCGCCGGGACCCTGGCGCGCGCGGCCGGGGACATCACCGACGGCGATCTCCAGGACGAGCAGTTGTGGTTCGTCATGATCAACGCGTTGATCATGATGGCCTGCGCCGTGGTGACCGTGGTCGCGGTCAAGGGCACGTCCGGGCGGCGGCCCTGGGACGCGGCGATGGTGGCCTGCGCGCCCGCGTTGGCGCTCAACGGGCTGATCAACTGGGACCTGGTCGCGGTCGCGCTGACGGCGGTGGCCATGTGGACGTGGGCGCGGCGCAACGTGGTGGTCGCCGGGGTGATGATCGGCCTGGCGACCGCGGCGAAGTTGTATCCGGTGTTGTTGCTGGCACCGTTGTTCCTGCTGTGTCTGCGCTCGGGCCGGCTGGTCCCGTTCGCCAAGACCGCGGCGGCGGCCGTCGTGTCCTGGCTCGTGGTGAACCTGCCGGTGATGCTGGTCTACGACGGCCATTGGTACGAGCGGCGAGACTGGTACATCCGCGAGGGCTGGAAGCTCTTCTACACGTTCAGCCAGGACCGGCCCGCCGACTACGGGTCGATCTGGCTGATCGTCCAGCAGCGCGACGGCAGACCGCTGGAGCACCTGAACAGCTACGTCACCGCGATCCTGGTGCTGTGTTGCCTGGCGATCGCCGCGCTGGTGATGTTCGCGCCGAGGCGGCCGAGGTTCGCCCAGGTGGCGTTCCTGATCGTGGCCGCGTTCGTGCTGACCAACAAGGTCTACTCGCCGCAGTACGTGCTGTGGTTGATCCCGCTGGTGGTACTGGCCCGGCCGCGCTGGCGGGACTTCCTGATCTGGCAGGCGTGCGAGGTCACGTACTTCCTCGGCGTGTGGATGTACATCGCCTCGTTCTCCGGCAAGGGCCTGTCGCAGAACGCGTACCACGTGGTGATCCTGCTGCACCTGCTCGGCACCGCGTACATCTGCCTGGTGGTGGTGCGCGACATCCTGCGCCCCGATCGGGACCCGGTGCGCGCGGACGGCAGCGACGACCCCTCGGGCGGAGTGCTCGACCGCGCGCCGGACGTCTTCGTGCCGACCTCGGTCCTGGCCCGCGCGGGTCGCTGAACACCACGAGGCGGCCTCGGCCGCGGCGGTTCGCCCGCCGCCGCCGAGGCCGCCTCGTCGTTCGGGCCGCTCAGCGAAGGGCGATCCGGTCGAAGTGCGTCGTGGTGTGCCGCAGCGCGGCCTCCAACTCGTCGCCGGGCTTGGGCGGCGCCACGTCGTTGGCCAGGAACAGCAGGCTGACCTGCATGTGCGGCGGCTCGGCGAACCAGCGCTGCTTGCCCGCCCAGGTGAACGGGGACAACGAGCGGTTGACGGTGGCCAGGCCGGCCCGGGCCACGCCCTTGGCGCGCGGCATCACCCCGCGCACGGTCTTGGGGGCCTCCAGGCCCACCCCCTGCGCGGTGCCGCCGCTGACCACCACCAGGTGCCCGTCGCTGGGCGCCTTGCGCTGGCGGTAGCCGAACCGCTCGCCGCGCGCGATGCGCACCACGTCCAGCACCGTCCCGCGACTGGCCAGCACGTCGTGGTCGCCCAGCCACAGGTCGGTGCCGATCCGCGGCCGGAACTCGGTGTCCGGGTGCCGCTCGCGCAACGCCGCGAGCTCGGTGGCCTTCAGGTGGCTGACGTACATCGTGCGCACCGGCAGCCGCGCCGCGCGCAGCCGCTCGACCCAGCCCACCACCTCGGCCACCGGGTCGTAGCCGTCCGGGTGGTCCAGCGGCAGGTGCAGCGAGAAGCCCTCGAGGCGCACGTCGTCCATCCCGGTGCGGAGCTTGACCAGCTCCTCCTCGGTGACCCCGTCGCGCTTCATCGTGGTCATGCACGCGACCACCACCCGGCAGCCCACCAGGTCCCGGGCGGCCTGCACCGAGGACACCGTGCGGATGGTGCGGTCCGGCAGCGGGACCGCCTCCTCGCCGCGCAGGTACGGCGTGAGCACCAGCACCTTGCCGTCGAAGTGGTCCTTGACCACCGCGGCCTCGTACGTGGTCCCCACGGCCACGGTGTCCACGCACATCCGGGTGGCCTCCTCGGCCAGCCTGGGATTGGTGAACCCGTACCCGTTGCCCTTCATCACCGGTACGAGACCGGGGAACGTGTCGCGTACCTCGTCCTGGTGCTTGCGCCAGCGGGCGGCGTCGACGTAGAGCGTGAGCGACATGGGCGCTTCGGGGCCTTCCGTGTGCGGGGCTTGCCCTTGGGGAACACAGGGCGGAGGCGGGGGACACGCGACGCCGGCCGCGTCACGATGATCATCACGTAACAGCCAACGACACAGGTGCCGCCGGCGTTGCGTCAACGACGCGACATGTACATGTCGAGTGCCTTGTGCAACATCTTGTTGAGCGGGAAGTCCCACTCGCCCAGGTATTCGACGGCCTGGCCGCCGGTGCCGAGCTTGAACTGGATGAGGCCGAAGAGGTGGTCGTTCTCGTCCAGGGTGTCGCTGATGCCGCGCAGGTCGTACGCGGAGGCGCCGAGCGCGTACGCGTCGCGCAACATCCGCCACTGGATCGCGTTCGAGGGGCGCACCTCGCGCTTGTGGTTGGCCGAGGCGCCGTACGAGTACCAGACGTGGTCGCCCACCGTGACCATCGTGGTGGACGCGAGCACCTCGCCGTCGTGCTTGGCCAGGTACAGCCGCATGCGCTCGGGGTCCTCGGCGTTGAGCGCCTTCCACATGCCCTGGAAGTAGGCCAGCGGGCGCGGCGTGAAGTGGTCGCGCACGGCGGTGACCTTGTAGACCTCGTGGAAGACGGGCAGGTCGTCGTAGCCGCCCTGGACCACGTCGACGCCGGCCTTCGTGGCCTTCTTGATGTTGCGTCGCCACAACTGGTTGAAGCCCGCGTGCACGTCGTCCAGGCTGCGCCGGACCAGCGGCACCTGGAACACGTAGCGCGGCTGCACGTCCCCGAAGCCGGCGCCGCCCGACGCGTCCTGCTGCCAGCCCAGGCCGCGCAGTTGCCGCTCCAGCTCGGCGCCGCGCTCGTCGGTCCAGTCCGGGGTCAGATCGCGCAGCCGGTTCGCCGACTTGGCCGCGATCGCCTTCTTGATCGTGTCCGCCTCCCAGCGGGCGATCACCACCGGCGGGCCCATCTTGACCGAGAACGAACCGCGGCTCTTGAGATGCGCGAGCATCGGGTCGAGCCACTTGCGCAGATCGCCGTCGAACCAGTCGATGACCGGTCCCTCCGGCATGTACGCGAGATAGCGCTTGATCTTGGGCAATTGCCGGTACAGCACGAGTGCCGCGCCCACCACCGCGCCCGACTCGTCGATCCAACCGATGCTCTCGGACCGCCACTCACTCTTCACCGCGCCCCACGAAGGGCACTGAAGAAAGCTCACGGAGGGCCTGCCCTTGATGAAGGCGAGATGCTCCTCGGCGGTGAGCGTCCTCAGGCGCAAAGACATGTAAGAGCTCCTCGAAATCGGTTCGGCCGTGACAGAGGTTACTGCGCCTTTGGGCGCTATGGATCGTGCCGGGCGGCACACGCGGGACGGTACGCGGACAATTCAGGCTTTCGTCGTCGAAACAGGCGCTTGACTGTGTCAGTAATCAGCAATCGTCGCTTAACAATCGCGACTCGGCGGGGAAACCGCGTCTCGCCAGACTCCGTACGTCATCCCCCGGAACCGAAGGAGTCCCGGCATCGTGCGGAAAATCACGGTTTACCGACCCTGGGCACGCGTCGCCGCCCTGTCGCTGGCCGCCCTGCTCGTCACCTCCTGCGCCGCCGACGACAGCACCGCGAACAAGAGTGCCGCCGGGCCGGACGTCGGCGGGGACTCGGTCAAGGTCGGGGTGCTGCACTCGCTCAGCGGCACCATGGCCATCTCCGAGGTGACCGTGAAGAACTCGGTCCTGCTCGCGGTCGACGAGATCAACGCCAAGGGCGGTGTGCTCGGCAAGAAGATCTCGCCGGTCACCGAGGACGGCGCCTCCGACTGGCCGACCTTCGCCGAGAAGGCGCAGAAGCTGATCTCCCGGGACCGGGTGGCGGTGACCTTCGGCGGGTGGACCTCGGCGAGCCGCAAGGCGATGTTGCCGGTGTTCGAGAAGAACCGACAACTGCTGTTCTACCCCGTGCAGTACGAGGGCCTGGAGAGCTCGCCGTACATCTTCTACACCGGGGCGACCACCAACCAGCAGATCGTGCCGGGCCTGGACTACCTCAAGAGCCAGGGCAAGAAGAAGATCTTCCTGGTCGGCAGCGACTACGTCTTCCCGCGCACCGCCAACAAGATCATCAAGGCGTACGCGAAGGCGAACGGCATGGAGGTGGTCGGCGAGGAGTACACGCCGCTGGGCCACACCGAGTACAGCACGCTGATCAACAAGGTCGAGTCGGCCAAGCCCGACGCGGTGTTCAACACCCTCAACGGCGACAGCAACGTGGCCTTCTTCAAGCAGTTGCGCGGCAACGGCGTCGGCGCGGCGAGCATGCCCGTGCTCTCGGTCAGCGTCGCCGAGGAGGAGGTCCGGGGCATCGGCCCGGACAACATCGTCGGCCAGCCGGTCGCCTGGAACTACTACCAGAGCACCGAAACCCCGCGGAACACCGAGTTCGTCGCCGCCTACAAGGCCAAGTACGGCGCGGACAAGGTCACTTCGGACCCGATGGAGGCCGGCTACAACTCGGTCTACCTGTGGAAGGCCGCGGTCGAGAAGGCCCGGAGCTTCGATCCCGAGGCGGTCAAGAAGGCCGCGGACGGCGTCTGGATCGACGCGCCCGAAGGCCGGGTCACCATCGACGGCGCCACCCAACACGTCCACAAGACCGCGCGGATCGGTGTGGTCCAGCCGGACGGCCTGATCAAGGAGGTCTGGAACTCCGGGGCGCCGATCAAGCCGGATCCCTACCTCAAGGCCTACCCGTGGGCCTCGGGCCTGTCCTAGTCGGTCGACGCGGCCGGTCCGGTGACGCGGGCCGGCCCGGCCCGGTGACGCGACCCGGCCCGGCGACCCGGCCCGGCGACCCGGGAGACAGGGACAGGGACCACGGAGACAGGAGGTATCACCCGGTGCAGGCATTCCTGAACCAATTGCCGATCGGCCTCGCGATCGGCGCCGTCCTGCTGCTGATCGCGCTCGGCCTGACCTTCACCTTCGGTCAGATGGGCGTGATCAACATGGCCCACGGCGAATTCATCATGGCCGGCGCGTACACCGCGTACATGGTGCAGGCGCCGGTGGCGGCACTCGGCCTGAAGGGGCAGGCCGTACCGGTCGCCCTCCCCGTGGCGTTCGTGGTCGCGGGCACCATGGGGCTGATCCTGGAGCGGGCGCTGATCCGCCGCTTCTACGGCCGGCCGCTGGACACGCTGCTGCTCACCTGGGGCGTGTCACTGGTGCTCCAGCAGGTCGCGCGGGATCTGTTCGGCGCCCCCAACGTCCAGGTGGTGGCGCCCGATTGGCTGGTCGGCGGGGACCAGGTGTTCGGCGTCCGGATCCAATACGCCCGGGTGTTCATCCTGGTGCTGGCGCTGGTCTGCGTGGGTGCGATCCGGGTCTACCTGGACCGCACCCGCCAGGGTCGGCGGATGCGGGCCGTGATGCAGAACCGCCGGCTCGCCGCGTGCAGCGGCATCGACACCGGGCGGGTGGACCAGCGCACCTTCTTCATCGGATCCGGCCTGGCCGGCGTGGCCGGCGTCGCGCTGACCCTGGTCGGCCCGGTCGGGCCCTCGCTCGGCACCTACTACATCGTCGACGCGTTCCTGGTGGTCGTGGCGGGCGGGCTGGGCCGGCTGGAGGGCGCGGTGATCGCGGCCTTCGCGCTGGGCCTGATGAACAGCTACCTGGAGTACTGGTCGGACGCCTCGCTGGCCAAGGTGCTGGTCTTCGCGGTCGTCATCGGCTTCCTGCAACTGCGTCCACAGGGCCTGTTCGTGCTGCGCTCCCGGGCGCTGACGTGAGCGGCCCCGCGGGCCGCCGGTGGGCCCGATCCGAGAACTGGCGCGGGGTGGTCGGCTTCGTCGCCACAGCCCTGCTCGTGTTCGCCGTCGCACCCGCGACGTTGAGCCCCTTCCGCCTCGAACTCCTGGCCAAGTACCTGTGCTTCGCGATCGCCGCGCTCGGCATCGGGTTGGCCTGGGGCAAGGGCGGGATGTTGACCCTGGGCCAGGGGGTGTTCTTCGGCCTCGGCGGCTACGCGATGGCGATGCACCTCAAACTCGCCGAGGCGGGTCCGGGGCAACTGCCCGACTTCATGGTCTGGAGCGGGGTGGACCGACTCCCGATGGTGTGGGAGCCGTTCCGCCAACCGTGGTTCGCCCTGGCGATGGTGGTGCTGCTGCCGGGCACCGTCGCCGCGCTGCTGGGCCTGCTGGTCTTCGGCCGTCGGGTACGCGGCGCCTACTTCGCCATCCTCACCCAGGCGCTCGCCGCCGCGTTCACCATCTGGCTGGTCGGTCAACAGGCCCTGACCGGCGGCACCAACGGGCTGACCGACTTCGGCACCTTCTTCGGCCTGGACCTGGCCGCCGACGCGGACCGGCGCACCTTGTACTTCGTCGTGGCGATCGTGCTCGGCCTGCTCTATCTGGGTTTTCGGCAGGTCGTGGCGAGCCGGTTCGGCCGGCTCCTGGTGGCGGTGCGCGACGGCGAGGACCGGGTCCGCTTCCTGGGCTACGACCCGGCGCTGGTGAAGACCGCGGCCTTCACCCTGTCCGCGATCTCCGCGGGCATCGCCGGTGCGCTGTTCGTCCCGGTGGTCGGCATCATCTCGCCCGCCCTGCTGGGGGTGGTGCCCTCGCTGGAACTGGTCTTCGCGGTCGCGGTCGGCGGTCGGTACGCGCTGGCCGGCGCGATCCTGGGCGCGGTCCTGCTCAACTACGCCAAGACCACGTTCTCGGAGAACTACGCGGACGGCTGGCTCTACCTCCAGGGCGTCCTGTTCATCGTGGTGATGGCGTTCGCGCCCAAGGGTGTGCTCGGCCTGGTCGGGCAGATCCGGGACACGATCGCCCGCCGCCGTCCGACGCGCGCGAGTACGCCGGTGCGCCCCCGTACCGCCGAGGAGGTGTCCGGATGAGCGAGCCACTGCTGAGCGTGCGGGGTCTGGGGGTGGTGTTCGGCGGATTCCGCGCGATCGACGGCGTCGACCTGACCGTCGAGGAGGGCGAGCTGCGCTTTCTGATCGGTCCCAACGGGGCGGGCAAGACCACCCTGATCGACATCGTCACCGGTCTGACCCGGCCCACCGAGGGCAGCGTGCGCTTCGCCGGCACCGAGTTGGTCGGCCGGCGCGAGCACCAGGTGGTCCGGGCGGGCATCGGTCGCACCTTCCAGACCGCGGTGGTCTTCGAGGAGTTGACCGTCGAGGAGAACGTCGACCTGGCCGGCTCGTTCCGGCTCGGCCTGCACCGCCTGCTGCGACGACGGCGCGGACGCGGCGCCGCGGTGGAGGCGGCGCTGGTGGACACCGGCCTGATCGACCTGGCCGACCGCCCGGCCGGCGTGCTCTCGCACGGGCAGCGGCAGTGGCTGGAGATCGCCATGCTGCTCGCCCAGGAGCCGCGCCTGCTGCTGCTCGACGAGCCGGTGGCGGGCATGTCCCGGGACGAGCGCGAGCGCACCGGCGCACTGCTCACCGCGATCGCCCGGGACCGCACGGTGATCGTGGTCGAACACGACATGGAGTTCGTCCGCGCCTACGCGTCCACGGTGACGGTGCTGCACGAGGGGCGGGTGCTCACCGAGGGCGACATGGCCTCGGTCCAGGCGGATCCGACCGTGCGGGAGGTCTATCTCGGCCGCGCGCGCGAGGCGCGGACCCGGACGGCCGGCGAGGCCCACGAGCGGGAGGCGGTGTCCTGATGGACGCGATGTTGGAGGTGGCCGGCCTGGAGGCCGGCTACGGCCGGGCCCGGGTGCTGTTCGGCGTCGACCTCACCGTCGCCGCGGGCTCGCTCGTGTGCGTCATGGGCCGCAACGGCGTCGGCAAGACCACGCTGCTCGACGCGATCATGGGGGTGTTGCCGGTGCGCGCCGGCCGGGTCCGGTTCCGCGGCCGCGACATCACCCGGCTGCCCACCCACGAGCGGGTCCGGCTGGGCCTGGGCTACGTGCCGCAGGGACACGAGAGCTTCGACCGGCTCAGTGTGCGGGAGAACCTGCGGGTGACCCGGGAGGCGAGCGGCGGCCGGGACGGGGGTGTGCTCGACGAGGTGCTGGACCTCTTCCCGCGCCTGCGCCCGCTGCTGAACCGGCCCGCCGGCTTCCTCTCCGGCGGCCAGCAACAACAGCTCGCCATCGCCCGCACCCTGGTCACCGAACCGGCGATGCTGATCCTGGACGAGCCCACCGAGGGCATCCAGCCCTCGATCGTGACCGAGATCGAGGACGTCATCGAGCGGCTGCACCGCGAGCGCGGTCTCGCGGTGCTGCTCGTCGAGCAGTATCTGGACTTCGCGGAGCGCCTGGCGGACCGCTTCACGGTCCTGGACGCGGGCGTCGTGGTGCGCGAGGGCGCCGGCCGCGAACTGGCCGAACCGGAGATCCGGCGACTGCTGGCCGTGTGAGTCGCCGGATACGGGCGCGGGTGCTCAGTACAGTCCGCCGTGGAACATGTTCATGAACAGGGCGACGGCGGACACACCCAGCGCGAGCACCGTGACCACACGCTCCCCGGTGGTCGCCGAGAACATCTGACTGACCAGTCCGGTCAGCACACCCGCGAGCGCGGTCCACGCGCCCAGGATGTGCATCTCGTCGAAGAACGCGCAGATGCCCGCCACCAGCGCGAACAGCACCACCGCGGCCACCAGCGCGTTCTCGCGCGGATGGGCACGGCCGTCGGAGTTGAGGGTCAGGCGGGGCCGGTGCGTCCCTGCGGTCGCGGCGGTCCCCGTACGGCGGATCGTATGTGCCATCACGCACCTCCGGTGAGTGACTGCGGTGCAGACGTTTTGTCCGTATATCCATCCCCCGGAGTGGCGGGCGTCAAGCTCGGATTTCAAGAGTGTGTGTGGGGCCGGGTACGCTGTACCGTCCGCTGCCTTCTCGGCACCCCCGTGCGTTTTCGGATCGGGGGCCGCCTTGGCGTGGCGGCATTTACGCAAGCCCTCCTGCCACGGAGATTCCGTGGCCGATCAGTCCACAGGAGGTGGGTGTTCACATGCGTAGCTACGAACTCATGGTCATCCTCGACGCGGACCTCGAAGAGCGCGCGGTCACGCCGCTGCTCGAGCAGTTCCTCAATGTCATCCGCAACGACGGTGGCAAGGTCGAGAAGATCGACACGTGGGGCCGTCGCCGGCTCTCGTACGAGATCAAGAAGAAGTCCGAGGGCATCTACGCCGTCGTGGACCTGGCCGCGGAGCCCGCGACCGTCAAGGAACTCGACCGTCAGATGAACCTCAACGAGTCGGTGCTGCGGACCAAGGTCCTGCGCCCCGACCAGCGCTAGTCCGAGCTCGCGCACCACCAACCGCACCGCACGTCGAAACGCAGCACTGCGCTGAAATCAGCGAAGGGGTCAGCATGGCAGGCGAGACCATCATCACTGTTGTCGGGAACCTGACTGCCGACCCGGAACTGCGCTTCACGCCCAGCGGTGCCGCTGTCGCGAACTTCACCGTGGCGTCCACGCCGCGCACGTTCGACCGTCAGACGAACGAGTGGAAGGACGGCGAAGCGCTGTTCCTCCGTTGTTCGGCCTGGAAGCAGCTCGCGGAGAACGTCGCGGAGTCCCTCCAGCGCGGCACGGGCGTCATCGTCCAGGGCCGGCTGAAGCAGCGGTCCTACGAGACCAAAGAGGGCGAGAAGCGCACCGTCGTGGAGCTCGAGGTCGACGAGATCGGCCCGACCCTGAAGTGGGCCACCGCCAAGATCACCAAGACCAGCCGCGGAGGCGGCGGTCAGGGTGGCTACGGCGGCGGTCAGCAGCAGGGCGGTGGCGGTTACGGCGGCCAGCAGGGCGGCGGACAGCAGGGCGGCGGTGGCTACGGCGGCCGTCCCCAGCAGGGCGGTGGCGCACCCGCCGACGACCCGTGGGCCACTCCCGCAGGGGGCGGCCAGCAGCAGGGCGGCGGCGGCGCGGGGGGCTGGGGTCCCCCGCCGGGCGGCTACTCGGACGAACCCCCCTTCTAGGCCGCAAGGCCGAGGGATCGGTTCGCACCCCGAGCTGAAGACTTCTGAAACGATCTGGAGAGCACAATGGCGAAGGCGCCTGCGCGCAAGCCTAAGAAGAAGGTCTGCGTGTTCTGCAAGGAGAAGATCTCCTATGTGGACTACAAGGACACCAACCTGCTGCGGAAGTTCATCTCCGACCGCGGGAAGATCCGCGCTCGTCGCGTGACCGGTAACTGCACGCAGCACCAGCGTGACGTCGCCGTGGCTGTCAAGAACAGCCGCGAGATGGCGCTGCTGCCGTACACCAGCACTGCTCGCTGAGAAAGGGTGATCTTGTCATGAAGCTCATCCTCACCCACGAGGTGACCGGTCTCGGTGAGCCCGGCGACATCATCGAGGTCAAGGACGGCTACGGCCGCAACTACCTCATCCCGCGCGGCTACGCGATCCGCTGGAGCCGTGGCGGCGAGAAGGACGTGGCGGCCATCCGTCGCGCCCGCAAGGTCCGCGAGATCCGCACGCTCGACCAGGCCGCCGAGGTCAAGGGTCAGCTCGCGGGTCTCAAGGTGACGCTCCAGACGCGCGCCGGCGAGACGGGCCGACTCTTCGGCTCGGTCACCGTCGCGGACGTCGTGTCGGCCATCAAGGCCGCCGGCGGTCCGGACATCGACAAGCGTCGCGTCGAGATCGGTACGCCGATCAAGACCGTCGGGTCGCACCGCATCACGGTCCGCCTCCACCAGGAGGTTTCGGCCGCGCTCGACCTCGACGTCGTGCCCGCCTGACCTGAAGCACCCGAACGGCCCGACCCCTTGTGGGGTCGGGCCGTTCGGCGTTTCCGAGTAGTCGACTGAGTAGTGGTACTCATGTCCGAACTCCCCTGCCACCGCAGGCTGGAGACACACGCCGGGCGGTCCGGCGGGACAAAGGGGCGGACGGTCATGGCCAGGTTCATCCGACAGTGGTTGCTGCGCGTGGTCAGCTTCGCGCTGACCGGTCTGTATCAGCTCTACCGCGTCCATCCCGTCGTCTGGCGCTGGACCGCGCGCAACTATCGGCCGTGGATGCAGGGGTTCGCCCGCCGACACGCCTGGATGACCTGCCAGTTCGCCGCGCTCGACGTGCCCGCGTACCGCGACTTCCTGCGCCGGCACCGTTGGCGCTTTCGCTGGTTCGACCTCACGTCGTACCCGGAGACGTCCAAGGAGAACTACGTCAAGGCGTACCCCGAGGACACCCGGTGCTGGCTGGGCACGCTGGAGGTGGCCGGGACGGTCGTGGACGAGTCCTCCGGCTCCTCCGGGACACCGCACAACTGGCTGCGCTCGCGGCGCGAACTCAAGTCGGTGCACCGCAACGTGGCCGGCTACACGTCGCTGGTGTTCCCGCGACGCAAGTTGTTCGTGATCAACGCCTACTCGATGGGCGCGTGGGCCACCGGGACCAACACCGGCATCGCGATGGCCCGGGTGGCGATGGTCAAGAACACCGGACCCGACATCGACAAGATCGTGGACACGCTGCGCCACTTCGGGCCACGCTTCACCTACCTGGTCACCGCGTACCCGCCGTTCCTCAAGCATCTGCGCGACCGGCTCGACGCCGAGGGCTTCGACTGGCGCCGGCACGCGATGTACGGCTTCGTCGGCGGCGAGGGCATGACCGAGGCGTTGCGCGACTACCTGGAGGAGCGGTTCGTCAAGGTGCGCTCGGGCTACGGCGCCTCGGACCTGACCATCGGGATGGCCGGCGAGAGCGACGCGACGGTGTGGCTGCGCAAGCGGCTGCTGACCGACGAGCGGCTGCGGGCGCGACTGCTGGGGCCCGACGAGGGCCGGGTGCCGATGGTGTTCCAGTACAACCCGCTGGAGACGTACCTGGAGACCAACGCCGACGACGAGGTGATCTGCACGATCAACTCGACTGCGGTGATGAGTCCCAAGGTGCGTTACAACATCGGCGACGAGGGCCGGCTGCTGACCTTCGCCGAGGTCGAGGAGATGATCCGGCCGGACGCGCGGGCCTGGATCGACTGGGAACGCGCGGCGCGGGTCGAGGGCATGCGGCTGCCGATGTTGCTGCTGTTCGGGCGCAAGGACAGCACGATCTCGTACATGGGCGCCAACATCTATCCGCAGGACGTCGAGTACGGGCTCTATCAGGACAACCCGATGGCGGCGCACCTGGAGGGTTTCTGCCTGACCGTCGACGAGTACGCCGATCTGGAGAGCCGGCCCGTGGTCAACCTGCAACTGCGCGACGGGACCTCGCTCGACGACGCGGACCGGGAGAAGCTGGCCCGGGTGTGCCGGGAGGGCGTGGTGCGCCATCTGGCCCGGGTCAGCCGGGACTTCGCCCAGTCGCTCGCGGAGGATCCGACGGCGGCCGATGTGCGGGTGCTCGTGCACGACTTCGGCACCGGGCCGTTCCTGCGCGGCACCACCAGGATCAAGAACGTCTACCTCGTGGAGGGGGAGCAGCGATGAGGACCACCGACTTCTCGGCGGCACCGCCGCAGGCGCGCGGCGAGGCGTTGTTCATCGGAGCCACGCACTACAGCGGGCTGCGCTCGTTGTTGTCGTTGGCCCGGCCGTGGTTGCGGATGGTGCGCACGATGAAGCGCATGGAGGGCTACCGCTGGCACAAGGTCTACCGCCAGGGCCCGTTCACGCTCGGCACGGTCGCGGTGTTCGCGGATCGGGACGCGATGTTGCGGTTCGCCCGCTCCAAGGCGCACCGCGACCTGATGTGCTGGATGACCGATCACGACGACCGCAACGGCACGGCGGGCTTCATCCGGCTCTTCGACGCGCAGCCGGCCGGCTACAGCAACGGCGAGTGGCGGGCCGAGGGCGACGGCATGGCGCACATCGAGGAGTTCACCCCGATCGGTCACGAGGAGACCGGCGCGCCGGTGCACCGGAAGGCGAAGTCGTGATACCGACGGTGGAGCGGGTCGAGTCCCGGCGCGCGCTGCGCGACTTCTGCGAACTCCCGCTGCGGCTGCACCCGAAGGACCGCTACGTACCGGTGTTGCGCGGTCAGGTGCGGCAGTGGCAGCGGGCCGGGATCGAGTTGTACGTGGTGCGGGATCGGGCCGGGCGGGTGGTGGGGCGGACCTGTCTGCACACCGACGGGCGCTTCGACGCCAAGTTGCGTGGGCGGCATCAGCTCTTCGGGCTCACCGAGTTCACCGACGATCCCGAGGTGTTCGCCGTCCTGGTGGACCTGATGGAGCGGCGGGCCGCGCGGGCCGGTCGCGATCGCCTGTTCGGACCGGTGGCGCTGTTGCCGAACCAGACCGGTGGGGTGATCACCTCCGGGTTCACCGAGCGCGGCTTCGTGGACTCGGCGTGGAATCCGGCGCGGTACCCCGAGACCTACGAACGGGCCGGTTTCGCCCGACGGTTCTCCGCCTCCACCTGGATCTGCCCGGATCTGCGCGAGCGCACCGACGACCCCGGCGAGACGTACGTGTTCGACGACGCGCGGATCGCCGCCGAGCGGTTGGTGATCCGGCGCGGGTCGCGTCGTCGGCTGGCCGAGCAACTGCCGGTCCTGCACACGATGTTGAACGCGAGCTTCGGGCAGCTCGGCTACTACACGCCGATCGAACTCGACGAACTGCGGGCGCAGACGGACGGCTTGGCGCACCTGTTGGACGAGTCGCTGCTGTTGTGGCTGGAACGGGCGGGCGAGCCGATCGCGTTCACCCTCGCGGTGCCGGACATCTCGGAGTTCCTGACGCGGATCGGCGGTGATCTGCACGTGGGCAACCAGTTGCGGCTGCTGGCCACGCGCGGGCGCCATCGCCGGGAGGCCGTGCTGATCATCAAGGGGACCGTGCCGGCGGCCCAGGGGCGCGGATATCTGACGCTGCTCGCGCGCGAGCAGTACCGGGCGCTGCGGGCGGGCGGCTACGACACGTTGCGCAGCACCTGGGTCGAGGACGAGAACAAGGCCTCGGCGGCGCAGTATCGCCGGATCGGCGGACGCGAACTGCACGGGCATACGTTCTACGCGCGATCGATGGGAAGCGCGTCGTGAGCGGGCAACTCGAGGAGCTGTTGCGGGCGGCCGGGCGGGCGCCGAGCGCGCACAACACCCAGCCGTGGACGGTGTCGCCGAGCGGTGCCCTGGGCTACGCGCTGTCCTGGGACGCCGCGCGCGAGCTGCCGGTCGGCGACCCCACGCGGCGGGACCTGTTCCTGGCGCTCGGGGCGTTCACGGAGGCGTTCCTGATCGCGTCGGCGGACCTGGGTGTGCCGCTGAGGGTCGAGTGGACGGGCGCTTGGGAGCGGGGCCCGGTGGCGCGGTTCGTGCGGGCGTACGAGTGCCATCCGACGTCGTTCACGGCGGCGGACCTGGCGGGGCGGCGCAGCGCGCGCGGAGCGTACGAGCCGGGGGCGCTGCCGGACGCGGTGTTCGCGGAGGCGGGCGACGCGTTCGCCGGGTCGGCGGGGTTGTGGCGCGGCGGGACCCGGGCGCTGGCGCCGTTGTTGGAGGAGGCGGATCGGTGGTTGTTCGCGGATCCGGCGCTGGTGGCCGAGTTGCGGCGGTGGTTGCGGCTGCGGCCGGTTCCGGCCGGGCATCCGGACGCGCGGGACGGGCTGACCGGGCCGGCGCTCGCGCTGTCCCGAGTCGAGGAGCGGGCGTTGCGCGCGGCGTTGAGTCCGGCCGCCCATCGGGTGCTGCGCCGGGTCGGGTTGGCCCGGGCGTTGGCGGCGGCGTCGCGGGGGGTGTTGCGCTACGACGGGACCGTGCTGGTGGTGACCGCGCCGACGGCGCCCGTCGGGCCGAAGGATGTGCTCGAAGCGGGGCGGGGGCTGTTGCGCTGCTGGTTGACGCTGGCCCGGCACGGGTACGCGACGCATCCGCTCAGTCAGCTCGTCGACTGCGGGCGGACCGGCGGGGAGTTGGCGGAGCGGGTGGGGGCGGTTCCGTTGGCGGTGTTTCGGGTCGGGCGGCCGGTGGAGGAGCCGGTGCGGTCCGCGCGGCGGACGGACCTGGCGGGGCCGGTGGATGTGACCCGGGGTCGGCGGGGTGACTTGCGCGGACGGGCGTGATCCCGGCGGGCCGGAGTGGTTCGGGGCGGGTGGGGTGGTCGGAATCCCTCGAACGGGTGGGTTCGGCGACTTGCCTGGATACCCTAGGGGGGTATAAATTCGTCGTCGTGGGGCCGATCATGGTCCTCGTGTCGACGAAAGGATCACCGTCATGAGCACCGCCACCTTCACCGTCAGCGGGATGACCTGCGGCCACTGCGTATCGTCCGTCACCGAGGAGGTCTCCGAGGTCTCGGGCGTGACCGACGTCAAGGTCGAGTTGGCCTCCGGTCTGGTGACCGTGACCTCCGAGGCGCCCGTGGACGCGGACGCGGTGCGCGCGGCCGTCGTGGAGGCGGGCTACGAGGTCGTCGGAGCGTGAGTGGGAGCGGTCCCGCCGGCCCGGTCGGCGGGACGGCTCGCGACGCCGAGGTCCGGCCGCGCGGCCCCGGTCGGACGCGGAGGTCGGTCGGCCGCTCTCGGTCCGGCCGGCGCGCGCCGTCTTTGCGTGCCCGACCTCAGCGTTTGCCCGTCACCAGCCACGCGTCGCCGATCGCGCGCCGGCCGAGCACGACCAGACGGGTGAGCATGAACATGCCGATCGCCCACCACCAGACCGCGATCAGGCCGCCGCCCAGGGCCAGTACGGTGCCCAGCACCGCGCAGAAGACGGCCAGCACGATCGGCATGGTGAGCGCGAGGTAGCGGCCGTCGCCCGCGCCTATCAACACCCCGTCCAACACGAACACCGCGCCGGCGAGCGGCTGGAGCGCGGCGACCGCGAGCAGCGTGCCGGCCAGCAGGTCGCGCACCGCCGGGTCGGCGGTGAACAGCGGGATGTACAGCGGACGGGCCAGGACCACCACGATCGCGAACAACACGCCGGTCCACACCCCCCACACCAGCATTCGGCGGGTCGCCGCGCGGGCCCCGGTCGTGTCCCCCGCGCCCAGCGCCCGGCCCACGATCGCCTGGGCCGCGATGGCCAGGGCGTCCATCGCGAAGGCGAGGAAGGTCCACACCTGCCAGGCGACCTGGTGCGTGGCGATCGAGGTGTCGCCCATGTGGGTGGCGGCCACGGTGGCCACGACGAGGATCGCGCGCAGGCTGACGGTGCGCACGAACAGCGGCGCGCCGGCGCTCGCGGACGCGCGTATCCCGGCGGGGTCCGGTCGCAGCGACGCGCCGTGTCGGCGGGCGCCGCGGACGACGCGGACCAGGTAGACCAGCGCCATCCCGGTCTGCGCGAGCACCGTGCCCCACGCGGATCCGGCGATGCCCCAGTGCAGGCCGTACACGAACACGATGTTGAGCAGCAGGTTGGCGCCGAAGCCGAGGACCGCGACCACGAGCGGGGTCCGGGTGTCCTGGAGCCCGCGCAGCACGCCGGTGGCGGCGAGCACGATCAGCATCGCCGGGATGCCCAGCGAGCCGATCCGCAGATACGTCACCGCGTGCGGCGTCGCGCTGTCCGAGGCGCCGAACGCCGCGACCACCCACGGGGCGGCGACGAGGCCGACCACGAGCAGTGCGGTGCCCAGCAGCGCGGCCAGCCACAGCCCGTCCAGGCCCTGGCGGATCGCGGCGCGCGGGTCGCCCGCGCCGATCAGGCGGGCGACGGCGGCGGTGGTCGCGTAGGCGAGGAACACGCACAGGTTGACCAGGGTGGTCAGCACCGCGCCCGCGACGCCGAGGCCGGCCAACTGGGGTGTGCCCAGGCGGCCGACGATCGCCGAGTCGACGAGTACGAACAGCGGCTCGGCGACGAGGGCGAAGAAGGCGGGTATCGCCAGGCGCAGGATGTCGCGGTCGTGGGCGCGGCGCCGGTTCCGGTCGACGGGCGCCGCCGGGCCGGCGGGCTCGCCGGTGGGCTGCGCGGTGTCGCGTTCTCCGGTGTCGCGTTCTCCGGTGGCGAGGCGCTCGGGGACGGGCGGCTCGCCGGTGGGCGGTTCTGGGGGCGGGGACGGGACCGTGGACGGCACGCGTCCACCGTAGTCATCCACAGGTAAGGGTCACAATGCGCTCCTGGTCATTACCGGCGAGCGCGGGGCGTACGCGGGTGCACACGTGGGGCGATAGCCGCATGATTCGCCCAACAGTTTTTCACATACACAGCCGGTGGATAGAGAAAGCGCAGGTCAGACCGGGTTTGTGTACATGATTGCGAAGCGTTGGCGGTCGACTGCGCACAGCTTGTGCACAGCTCGACCCGCCTCTCTCCACAGGTTATCCACAGTTATCCACAAGGCCTGTGTATGACCGTCTTGGCGGTCCCGGGGTCCACCCGTACGGTGAAGGGCCGCATGCCGCGTCGTGCGGCGGAACTGTCGGCCGTGTGGCGTATGAAGGACACGGTGTACTGCGGTGCGATCTCGCGCGAGCCTTTGTGAAAGGAGACCCCGGGCATGAGCGTCTCCGAGTTCGAAGAGGCCAGGCCCGAGCCGGCCCGCGAGGGATTCGAGCGGACCCCGCCCCAGGACATCGCCGCCGAACAATCGGTCCTCGGCGGCATGATGTTGTCCAAGGACGCGATCGCCGACGTCGTGGAGAACCTCAAGCCGATCGACTTCTATCGGCCCGCCCACGAACTCGTCTACAACGCGATCCTGGACCTGTACGCCCGGGGCGAACCGGCCGACGCGGTCACCGTCGCCGCCGAACTGACCAAGCGCACCGAGATCGGCCGGGTGGGCGGCGCCCCGTACCTGCACACCCTGATCTCGTCGGTGCCCACGGCGGCCAACGCCGAGTACTACGCCCGCATCGTGCGCGAACAGGCGGTGCTGCGCCGCCTGGTCGAGGCGGGCACGCGCATCGTGCAGATGGGCTACGCGGCCGACGGCGAGGTCGACGACATCGTCAACAACGCCCAGGCCGAGGTCTACAAGGTCACCGAGCAGCGCACCACCGAGGACTACGCGCCGCTGGCCGACATCATGGAGGGCGCGCTCGACGAGATCGAGGCGATCAGCTCCCGCGGCGGCCAGATGTCCGGCATCCCCACCGGCTTCACCGACCTCGACTCCCTCACCAACGGCCTGCACTCCGGCCAGATGATCGTGATCGCCGCCCGTCCGGCCATGGGCAAGGCGCTGGCGCTGGACACTCCCCTGCCGACGCCGACCGGCTGGACCACGATGGGTGAGGTGCGGGTCGGCGACCTGCTGATCGGAGCCGACGGAGCGCCGACCCGGGTGGTGGCGGCGACCGAGATGTTGATCGATCGACCGTGCTACGAGGTCGAGTTCTCCGACGGTGCGGTGATCGTTGCGGACGGCGCCCACCAGTGGGTGACCCAGACCCGGGCCGAGCGTCGCGCGATCCACGACCGGACCGGCGCGCCGGCGGTCGCCGGGACGGTCCGGACCACCGAGGAGATCGCGGCCACCGTGCGGTGCGAGACGGCCGACGGGCGGTTGAACCATGCCGTCGGGGTGGCCGCGCCCGCGCGTTTCCCGGAGCGGGACCTGATGTTGCCGCCGTATGTGCTGGGGGCCTGGTTGGGCGACGGGCACAGCGCGGGGAGCCGGCTCACCACGGCCGATCCGGAAATGATCGACAACATCGAGCGGGCCGGCATCCGAGCCGTCCCGACCGGGAGTCCCCTGGTGTACAACCTGCGCCTCCAGGAACCGGCGGTCCTCGGGGAGCGTGCGTGCGTGGTCTGCGGGAAGCCGTTCGTGCCCCGCACCTCCCAGGTGCGCTCGTGCGGCAAGTCCTGTGGTGACAAGGCCGAGGCGGTTTCGGCGCCGGTCGGCGAGCCGTCCTGCCCCGACTGTGGAGGACCGTCCAGCGGATTGCTGCGGTGTCAGTCCTGCCGCGACCGACACGGTACGGTTCCGGCCATCCTGCGCACGCTCGGTGTCCTGAACGACAAGCACATTCCCGAGGTCTACCTGCGGGCCTCCGAACAGCAACGGCGCGATCTCCTCGCCGGACTGCTCGACACCGACGGGTACGTGAGCCCGAGCGGCACCGTGCAGTTCGCGGTGACCAGCCGCAGGCTCGCCGAGGGTGCTCTCGAACTCGTGCTGAGCCTGGGCTATCGCGCGACGATGCGTACGAAGCCGGTCAAGGGCCGCAATGCCGAATCGTCGGTCTGCTACCAAGTGAACTTCACGCCGGCGGACAAGGTCTTCCGGCTGCCGCGCAAGATCGCCCGGCAGAGCACCCTGGCCTACCCGACGACTCGGCTGCGCTACATCAGCGCGGTGCGGCGCGTCGACTCGGTACCGGTGCGCTGCGTGGAGGTGGACAACGACAGCCACCTCTACCTGGCGGGCCGCTCGTGGATTCCCACCCACAATTCCACCCTCGGATTGGACATCGCACGTGCGTGTTCGATCAAAAACAATCTTGCGAGTGTGATCTTCTCGCTGGAGATGGGGCGCAACGAGATCATGATGCGTCTGCTGTCGGCGGAGGCTCGGGTCGCGTTGCACCACATGCGCTCGGGGAGCATGACGGACGACGACTGGACGCGGCTCTCGCGCAAGATGGGTGAGGTCACGGCGGCGCCGATGTACATCGACGACTCGCCGAACCTGTCGATGATGGAGATCCGGGCCAAGTGTCGCCGGCTCAAGCAGAAGCACGACCTGCGGCTGGTGATCATCGACTATCTCCAGCTCATGCAGTCGGGCGGCTCGCGGCGGGCCGAGAACCGCCAGCAGGAGGTCTCCGAGATGTCGCGAAACCTCAAGCTCCTGGCCAAGGAGCTGGAGGTCCCGGTGGTGGCGATGTCCCAGCTCAACCGTGGCCCGGAGCAACGCACCGACAAGAAGCCGATGGTTTCCGATCTTCGCGAATCAGGATCTATCGAACAGGATGCCGATATGGTCATTTTGTTGCATCGCGAGGACGCCTACGAGAAGGAGTCGCCGCGGGCCGGGGAGGCGGACCTGATCGTGGCCAAGCATCGTAATGGGCCGACGGCGACGATCACCGTGGCCTTTCAGGGGCACTATTCGCGGTTCGTGGACATGGCGCAGAGCTGACTCGGGGGACGGGCCGACCCCCCACCCCGGGATGCCCGGGGCGGGGGTCGGTCGGCGCGCGGCGGTGGTCAGATGTCGCGGCGGTGCAGGGCTGCCCAGCCTGCGAGTTGGGCGGTCAGGGCCCAGGCGGCGAGGATCGCGGCGGCGGTGGCGTCGCCGTCGAGGAGGTTCATTCCGGCGCGGCCGGGGAGGACGTCCGCGGCTTCGGTGGCGATCAGCATCGGGAGCGCGAGCATCACCGTGAGCACGACGCTCAGCGTGGCCACCGGGCTGCGCAGCAGGGCGCCCAGGCCGACGGTCAGGATCGCGGTGAGCACCAGGTAGGCGGTGATCGCGGCGATGTCGCCGGCCACCGCGCCGGACGAGGTGATCCCGTACGAGCCGAGCGTGAACCGGCCGATGCCCACGCCGGCGAGTGCGAGCAGCGCGGCCAGCGGCGTGGTCACCGCGACCACCACCGCCGTCTTCGCGAACAGCATCCTTCCCCGGCGCGGGTCGGCGGTCAGTGTGCCGCGGATGGACCCGGTCGCGAACTCGGCCGTGATCACCGCCATCGCGAGTGCCACGACGGCGAATTGGGCGAGCAGGACCGCGCCGGTCGCGGGTTCGCCCACGGCCATGGTCAGCCCGTCCTTGGTCTCCCCGTGCTCCACGTCGTTGGCGAAGTCCATGCCCATGATCCCCGCGCACACGGTCATCAGGAGCACCGAGGCGGCGACCGACCACCACGTGGAGCGCACCGACCACAGCTTGATCCATTCCGAGCCCACCGCGGAGCGCAGCGCGAGCGGCCCGCCCGGCCCCCGCTCCCGGACCCGGGTCGGTGTCTCAGCCCGCCGCATACTCCACCGCCTCCGCCGTCAGTTCGAGGTATGCCTGCTCCAGCGAGGCCCGTCGGTGGCTCAGTTCGTACAGCGGCACGCCGAGTGCGTGTGCGGCCCGGCCGACCTCCTCGATCGAGGCGCCGGCGTAGCCGCGGGCGTCCTCGTCGGCCGGCACCACCCGGGCGCCGGTGCCGAGCAGGCACTGGGTCAGTCGGTCCAGGCCCGCCCGGTCCGGGCTGCGGACCAGCACCCCGGAGGCACCTGCCGCGTCGATCACCTCGGCGATCGGCGCGTCGGCGATCAGCCGTCCCCGGCCCACCACGACGAGCCGATCCGCGGTCTGCTCCATCTCGCTCATCAGGTGGCTGGAGACGAACACCGCCCGCCCCTCGGCCGCGAGGGAGCGGATCAGCTCGCGGATCCAGCGCACGCCGTCCGGGTCGAGGCCGTTGATCGGCTCGTCCAGGATCAGCGTCCGGGGGTCGCCGAGCAGTGCGCCGGCCACGCCGAGCCGTTGGCTCATGCCGAGCGAGAACAGTCCCGCGCGGCGGTTCGCGACCTCGGTCAGGCCGACTTGGTCCAGGACCTCGTCCACCCGTCGGAGCGGGATCTCGTGGGTGCGCGCCAACGTGCGCAGGTGTGCACGCACGCTCCGCCCGGGGTGCACCGCCTTGGCGTCGAGCAGCGCGCCGACCTCGTGCAGCGGGCGGTGCAGGCGGGCGTACGGTCGGCCGTCGATCGAGGCGTGTCCCGAGGTCGGCCGGTCCAGGCCCAGGATCATCCGCATCGTGGTCGACTTGCCCGCGCCGTTGGGACCCAGGAAGCCGGTCACCAGCCCGCCCTCGATGGTGAGCGTGAGTGCGTCGACGGCGGTGTGCGCGCCGTAGCGTTTGGTCAGTCGTTCGAGCCTGATCATCGTGCTCCTTCCTCGTCCGACGACGCTAGGAGGGGCCACGGGGCGCGGCATCGCTCGTTCGACAGGGCTCGTCCACGACTTTCGGCACAGGCGCGCGCCGGCGGAGCGTGCCGGCGGGCGGCGGATGTCGGGGAGTCCGGTCCGGAGCCCCTCCCCCTCGGAAGGCTCCGGACCGCTCCCGGTGCGGCGGACCCGATCACGGGGTTGTCCGGCCCGCCGCATGCCCTCGATCATGGTCGGCGCCGCTTGGGATCGGATGGGCGTGGGCTTGGCGCGCACTGTCGAGGTCGGTCCCGGCACCCGCCGCCGCGCATCTCTCGTTTCCTCGGACCGGCGGCGCGCGGCCCCGCAGCCCGCGCGGTTCGCCCGCGGCCACGCGTACGGGACGTTCATCCCCGGGCACGAATTTTCGATACTCCCGCTGGGGTACGCCGCCGCGCCCGCGCCTGCGGGGGCGGTGCACCCCTGTCATCCCGGGGGCGGAAGTTGTCGCCCGATTGCGCGAGGAGGTGACGGAGGGCAACGCGTCGAGGAGGGCCGCCGCCCCGGCCGTCGAGCACGCGGGTCCCTCGATCGCGCCCGCAGGTGTCATCCTGGCGGGGACGTTCGCGTCGCTCATGATGGCGGGCATCGACTCGGCCGAGGTGACGAGGACAGGAAACCGGTATTCGCCGGGGACCGCGGACCCGGTGGACCCAGGAGAACGCATGCCCAAGGAAGGCCCCGCGCCGGCAGCCGTGCGGGGCCGTCCCGCGTCCGCGGCCGGCCCCCGTACGAGCGAGTCGGTCGAGCCCTGGCTGCTGCCGGTGCCCAAGTCCTTCGCGCGCTGGTTGCCCTGTCGACCCTGGGTCGGCGAGGTGTGCCTGGTCGCGCTGGTGTTGATGTGCGTGATCGGCGGCTCGGTCGGCGGCTCCACCCAGGAGCACAACGTCGGACACCCCGACGCGCTCAACCTGACCATCGCCGGCCTCACCTGCCTGGTGCTGCTCGGCCGGCTGCGGTGGCCGCTCACGGTGCTGGCGCTGACCGAGGCGGGCCAGGTGTTCTACCTGGCCGCCGACGGCACGGACGGCCCGATCCTGATCCCGACCATGGTCGCGTTGTACACCGTGGCCGCCAGCGGGCAACTGCGCCGCTCGGTGCTGATCGCCTCGGCGGTCGCGGTGGTGCACACCGGGATGCGGATAGGCCTGACCCCGGACGGGTTCCTGTCCCCGGAGAAGTACCTCTCCGGGATCTGGATGTACCTGCCGGTCGCGATCGGCGAGGCGGTCCGCGCCAAGCGGGCCTACTGGGCCGAGGTACAGGCCCGGTTGGCCCGCGCCGAGCACGAGCGCGAGGACGAGGCCCGTCGCCGGGTCACCGCCGAGCGCATGCGGATCGCCCGCGAGTTGCACGACGTGGTCGCGCACAGCATCGCGATGATCAACATCCAGGCGGGCGTGGCCGCGCACGTGATCGACCGGGACGTGCCGCAGGCCAAGGAGGCGCTCGTGCACATCAAGGTGGCCAGCCGGGACGCCCTGGCCGAGCTGCGCACGACGCTCGGCGTGCTGCGCCAGGACGGCGACAACGACCTGCCCACCGAACCGACCCCGGGGGTGGACGACGTGGACGCGCTGGTGGCGTCCTACCGCAACGCCGGCCTGCCGGTGCTCCTGGAGGAGTCCGGCGAGACCCGGACCCCGTCCGCGCCGGTCGGCCTCGCGCTGTACCGGATCGTCCAGGAGTCGTTGACCAACGCGATGAAGCACGGCGGCGACGGCGCGTCCGCGATCGTGCGGGTCGTGTACGGCGAGCACGCGGTCGAGGTCGACGTGCTCGACGACGGCCGGGGCACGCCCCAGACGGATCGGGGCAAGAGCGCCGACGGCACCGGACACGGGCTGCTCGGCATGCGGGAACGGGCGGTCGCCGTCGGCGGTTCGCTCGCGGTGGGACCCGGCCCCAATGGCGGTTTTTCGGTACACGCGGTGCTGCCGCACCACAAGGGCGCGCTCACCGCGCGTCGGGACGGAGATTCCTCATGACGGTGCGCGTGCTGATCGCGGACGACCAACTGCTGGTCCGGTCGGGCTTCAAGGTGCTGGTCGGCAGCGACCCCGAGCTGGAGGTGGTCGGCGAGGCGGCGAACGGCGCCGAGGCGCTCTCGCTGGCCAAGGAGACGCGGCCGGACGTGGTGCTGATGGACATCCGGATGCCCGGCATGGACGGCCTGGAGGCCACCCGCCGGATCGTGCACGACGACGAGCTCGCCGGTGTACGGGTGTTGGTGCTGACCACGTTCGAGGTCGACGAGTACGTCTTCGAGGCGCTGCGGGCCGGGGCCAGCGGCTTCCTGGTCAAGGACACCGATCCCGAGGACCTGCTCAAGGCGATCAAGACCGTGGCGACCGGCGACGCGCTGCTCTCGCCGGGCGCCACCCGCGCGCTGGTGGCCCGCTTCCTGTCCCAGCCCGAGCCCAAGGTGGCCGCGCCGGATCGGCTGGAGGCGCTCACCGACCGCGAGCGCGAGGTGCTCTCGCTGGTGGCGGCCGGGATGAGCAACGACGAGATCGCCGAGCACCTGTTCGTCTCGCCGCTGACCGCCAAGACCCACGTCAGCCGGGCGATGGTCAAGCTCGGCGCGCGTGATCGCGCGCAGCTCGTGGTGATCGCCTACGAGTCGGGGATGGTCCGGCCGGGACGCGGCTGAGCACCGCGCCCCGCCGCGCTTTCGGGCGGGACCCCGGGACGGGACCGGACCGGCCCGGGGCTAGCCCAGGTCGCCCGCGAGCAGGGTGTGGATGCCCTCGATGTTGGCCCGCAGGTAGGCCGCCAGGCTCGCCGGGACCAAGCCCACCGAGGCCAGCCCCGCGGGGGTGAAGGGCACCCGCACGATGTCGTACTCGCCGTTCGGCTCGTCCACCTCGGGGCCGTGCCGCAGCGCGGGATCCATCGATTCGAGCCGGCAGGCGAAGAAGTGCTGGACCTTGACCCCACCCGGCTCGGGCACGGTGTCCACGAACGCGGGCACCGGCCGGCCGATCTTGCCGCCGAGTTCCTCGAACACCTCGCGCCGCAAGGCCTCGGACACCGTGGTGTCCTCGGGCTCGACGCCGCCGCCGGGGGTGATCCAGTACGGGGGGCTGTCCGGCTTGGTGCGTTTGATCAGCACCATCCGATCCTCGTCGTCGAGCAGGATCGCGCGTGCCGTCCGCTTCACCACTGAACGCATCGTCGGTGCCCTCTGCTTTCTTGCCGCGTTGCCCCCGTCTGAAGTCTCCCTTTCCGGCGGGACGGGGGGTTTATGCCTGCGCGGCCGCACGTTCGGGATCACGCCCAGCGCGCGGCGCGCGCGATCAGCTCGCCGTGCAGATGCGCGATGTGCGGTTGGCTCAAAGTACCCTCCCGCACCGCCAGGAACACCGTGTGCAGCGGCGGCAGTTCCGGCTCCAGGAGAGCGACCACCGCGCGCCGGTCCAGCGCCTCGGCGCACAGATAGCGCGGCAGCACCGCGATGCCGTGCCCGGCGCGTACGCACTCCAGTACGGCGCGCAGGTCGGGCACCGTCACCGCGGCCGGGGCGGTGGGCTTCGCGTCGAACACGGTCGACCAGTAGCGCCGGATCAGCGGCTGCTCCTCGGCCTCGCAGACCAGCGGCACCCCCTCCAGGGCGGTCGGCCCCTGGGCCAGGATCCGGCTCTGCGGCAGCCGTGCGGCCCAGTGCGGCGCGCCGATCAGGACGTACTCCTCGTCGGTGAGCGGCGTCCCCACGATCCCGCGCGCCCGCGGCCGCACGTCGGAGATCACCAGGTCGTGCCGGGCCGCCGCCAGGCCCGCGAGCAGCGCGTCGCCGGGGCCCAGGGTCACCCGTAACCGCAGACCGCGCCGGACCAGGTCGGCCAGCGACGGCAGCACCCGCAGCGCGGTCAGTTCGGTCGGGCCGCCCAGGTGCACGGTGCGCCGCATCGGGTCCACGCCGCGCACCTCGCGGGCCGCGATCTCCTCGATCGCGTCCAGGTGCGGCGCGAGCCGGCGGGCGAGTTCGTCGGCGGGCCCGGTGGGCGCGACACCGCGCGGCAGCCGCTCGAACAACTGCTTGCCGACCTGCTTCTCCAGGGTGCGGATCTGCGCGGTTATCGCCGGCTGCGAGAGCCCGAGCGACGCGGAGGCCCGGGTGAACGAACCCGCGCGGTGTACGGCCAGGAAAGTGCGCAACAGCGTCAGGTCCACGGGTCCCCCGTCTCGTGTCCCCCGACCACTCCCGAGAGTCGGGGACATCACGTGATCTTGCCCGAAGTCGCAGGTCAGCCCGGGGAGGCGGCGTCCAGGGCGCGCAGGATGTCCGCGATGAGATCCGCGGTGTCCTCGCAACCGGCCGAGAACCTGACGAATCCCTCCGGCACATCGTTGCCGGCCCAGCGCGCACGACGTTCGGCCATGCTGTGCACGCCACCGAAGCTGGTGGCGTCGGCGACCAATTCGAGGGCGCCCAGGAACCGGCGAGCGGTGTCCGCGTCGGCGAGCGTGAAGCCCACGACGCAGCCGAACCGCCGCATCCGACGGGTTGCCACATCGTAGGCCGGATCGCCCGTGAGCGCGGGGTGACGAACGTCGGCGACGTCGGTGCGGCCGAGCAGCGCCTCGGCGACGGCCAGCGCGTTGGCCGCCTGCCGGTCCACCCGCAACTGGAGGGTGGACAAGGAGCGGTGCGCCAACCAGGCCTCCATCGGTCCGGGCACCGCGCCGGTGAGCGAGCGCCAGGACCGCACGCGGGTGGCGAGTTCGGCGTTCGCGCAGGCGACGTACCCGAGCAGGAGGTCGCTGTGCCCGGTCAGTGCCTTGGTGCCGCTGGCCGCGGAGATGTCGGCGCCGAGCGCGAGCGGGAGTTGGCCCAGGGGTGTGGCCAGCGTGTTGTCGACGGCCACCAGGGCGTCCCGCGCGTGGGCGAGCGTGGCGATCCGCTCGATGTCGCACACGTCCAGGCCCGGGTTGCTCGGCGTCTCCAGCCACACCAGGCGGGCGCCGGGCAAGGCCTGTTCGAGCTCGGCGCCGGCGGTCGGCACCAGGCGTACGGTGATCCCGCGTGCGGCGAGGTGCTCGCCCACCGTGCGGGTGGCCGGGTAGCCGTCGGACGGCAGTACGACCACGTCGCCCGGCGCGGTGAGCCCGATCAGGACGGCCGAGACGGCGGCCATCCCGGACGCGAACGTGACGGTGTCGGCGGCGCCCTCCAGGTCGCCGATCGCCGCTTCCAGGCCGGTCCAGGTCGGGTTCGCGTAACGCCCGTATTGGTAGGGACCGTTCACCTCGCCGGGCAGGTGGTACGTACCGGCGAAGACCGGGCCGGGCAGGAAGGGGTCGCCCGGGGCGTGGCCGGGGCTGCCGGCTCGGACCGCCCGGGTGCCGTCGCTCCACTCGGTGACCATCACGACTCCTTCGCTGCCTGTTTCACGTGAAACGTTGCGCGGCCCCTCGGCGTGCCCCCGGGGCGACGCCGGGCCGAGGCCGCGCCCGGGACCTTCAGTCGCGGTCCAGGATCATGCTCAGGAACCAGCTCACGATGCTGATCACCAGGGCCCCGAGCAGCGCGGGCCAGAAGCCGTCGATGTGGAAGTCGAGGTCCAGCTTGTTCGAGATCACCTCGGTCAACCACAACATCAAGGCGTTGATCAGGAACGTGATCAGTCCCAGGGTGAGCACGAACAGCGGTAGCGAGAACAGCTTCACCAACGGCTTGATCACGGCGTTGACGATGCCGAAGATGAGCGCGACCACGACTATCGTCTTGGCCTTGCTGCCGGCCGAGGCGCCGTCGGCGAGATCGATTCCGTGCACGAACCAGCTTGCGAACCAGATGGCCAGTGCGTTGACAACCAGTTTGACGACCAGGCTTTTCATATCTTGATGCTGGCATCCGGGGGGACCCTCCCGCTTGAGCCTGGTGAGAAAGTCTGTTCGTGTCGGTAAGGAGTTGGTCACATGAAGGTCTTTCGACTCGATGATCTGGACGCCGAGCGCGCGTTCGAGCAGGGCGCGTATCTGAAGTTCCTCAGCGAGCGGAACTTCTCGATGGGCCTGTACGCCCTCGAACCGGGCGAGACCGACACGCAGAAGCCGCACCGCCAGGACGAGGCGTACGTGGTGATCAGCGGTCGGGCCACGCTGACCGTCGGCGACGAGTCCACCGACGTCGCGCGCGGCAGCGTCGTGTACGTACCGGCCGGCGTGCGGCACCACTTCCACCGGATCACCGAACCGCTGCGCGTGTTGGTGTTCTTCTCGCCGCCGGAGGGCTGAGCGGCATGCGCGGGGCGGGCGGGGCGGGCGGGGTGGGCGCACCTACGGGTGGGCCCGGACCCGTGTACGACAATCGGACCTTGGGATCCGGGATTCGGATCCCGGGATCCGACGATCGGGAGTAGACCTGATGGCGCTGCGCGACGAGCTCTGGGCCGCGATCGAGGACGTCTACGCGGCGATCCTCGAACACCCGTTCATCCACGGGCTGACCGACGGCACGCTGCCGCGCGAGGCGTTTCGGCACTACGTCGTGCAGGACTCGCACTACCTGCGCGACTACGCCAAGGCGCTCGCGGTGTGCGCGGCCAAGGCGCCGGACGAGGCGACGACCGTGCAGTTCGCCGGCGACGCGGCCGGCGCGATCGCCGCCGAGCGCTCGTTGCACGAGGGCTTCATGGTCGACTTCGGCAGCTCGGTGGCGGACGCGACCGCGACCGAGCCGGTGTTGCCCAGCACCCGGGCGTACGTCAGCTACCTGCTCGCCACGGTGCACAACGGCTCGTTCGCCGAAGGTGTGGCCGCGGTGCTGCCGTGCTACTGGATCTACGCCCGGGTGGGCGACGCGCTGCTGGCCAAGGGCTCGCCCGACGAGCTGTACGGGCGGTGGATAGCCACCTACGGCGCCGAGGAGTTCCAGGAGACGGTGCGCGCGGTGCTGGATCTGGTGGACCGGATCGGCGAGGACCTCTCGGCGACCGAGCGGGCTCGGATGATCGAACACTTCACCACCACGGCCCGCTACGAGTGGATGTTCTGGGACGCCGCGTGGCGCGGCGAGCGCTGGCCGGTCTGAGCGGGGCCGAGGTCGGCCGGGTCGACGGCGGCGGGGGCGGTCTTGGTCGGATCGGGCCGGGCGTCGCGACGCGCCCCGGCCGGCCGGAATCGGTCCGGCCGGAACCGGTCCGCCCGGATACGACGTGTCCTCCCGGGGAATGTGGTCCCCGGAAGCACGTCTCGCGTGGGATCGCGTGACTGGGGGTTGAACGATGGAGAGATGGCCGCAGTGGGTGCGCGTCGGCGTGCCGGTACTCGCGCTGGTGCTGCTGTGCTGGTTGCTGATCTGGCTGTTCTCGGCCTTCCTGATGCTCATCGTCAAGGGCGTCGTGGGGCTGCTCGTCACGGTCGGGATGGTCGTGCTCGCGCGTACCGCGGTGGTCGGCCGCGAGCCGCGCGATCCGCTCGGCTGAAACCCGACGCTGGTCGTGCGACCGGCGGTGTGTCAGGGTGGGGGCGCACCACACGGAGATACACGGGAGCTCGGGGCACCGGGCTGAGAGGGCGCTGAGGCCGCGCCGACCGCAGAACCTGACCGGGTAATGCCGGCGTAGGGAGCCTTTCCATGACCTCGCACGACACATCGCTGCCCGCTGTCCCGGTTGCCGATCCGGCCGCCGCGAGCACGGTCACCAGCGGACCGATTTCCCCCGCCCACCACCGCGGCTACGTCCCCGGATCGCGCGAGGACCTGCGCGTTCCGGTACGCACGGTGCATCTGACCAACGGCGAGACGGTTCGCCTGTACGACACCTCGGGCCCGTACACCGACCCCGCCTTCGAGGTGGACGTGCGGCGCGGCCTGCCCGCGCTGCGGGAGGCCTGGATCGAGGAGCGCGGCGACACCGTCCGCTACGACGGGCGGATCGGCGCGCTCACCCCGGCCGGTTTCGCGGTGCCCGGCGCCGGGGCCCGACCCAGGCGCGCGTCCGGGACCGAGGCGGTGACCCAACTCGCCTACGCGCGACGCGGACTGGTCACCCCGGAGATGGAGTTCGTGGCGATCCGCGAGGGCCTGACGCCCGAGCTGGTCCGGGACGAGATCGCCGCCGGCCGCGCGGTGCTGCCCGCGAACATCAACCACCCGGAGATCGAGCCGATGGTGATCGGCAAGAACTTCCTGGTCAAGGTCAACGCGAACATCGGCAACTCGGCGGTGACCTCCTCGATCGAGGAGGAGACCGACAAGCTGGTGTGGGCGATCCGGTGGGGCGCGGACACGGTGATGGACCTGTCCACCGGCAAGGACATCCACACCACGCGCGAGTGGATCGTGCGCAACTCGCCGGTCCCGATCGGCACGGTGCCGCTGTACCAGGCGCTGGAGAAGGTGAACGGCAAGCCCGAGGAACTCACCTGGGAGCTCTACCGCGACACCGTGATCGAGCAGTGCGAGCAGGGCGTGGACTACATGACGGTGCATGCCGGCGTGCTGCTGCGCTACGTGCCGCTGACCGCGCGTCGCAAGACCGGGATCGTCTCGCGCGGCGGCTCGATCATGGCCGCGTGGTGCCTGGCGCACCACCGGGAGAACTTCCTCTACACGCACTTCGCCGAGCTGACCGAGATCCTGCGCGCGTACGACGTGACCTACTCGCTCGGCGACGGGCTGCGGCCGGGCTCCATCGCGGACGCCAACGACGCGGCGCAGTTCGCCGAGTTGGAGACGCTGGGCGAGCTGGGCCGGATCTCCCGCTCGATGGACGTCCAGGTGATGATCGAGGGCCCCGGCCATGTGCCGATGCACAAGATCAAGGAGAACGTCGACCTCCAGCAACGCATCTGCGACGAGGCGCCGTTCTACACGCTCGGTCCGCTGACCACGGACGTCGCCCCCGGGTACGACCACATCACGTCGGCGATCGGCGCGGCGATGATCGGCATGTGGGGCACCGCGATGCTCTGCTACGTGACGCCGAAGGAGCACCTGGGCCTGCCGGACCGGGACGACGTCAAGGCGGGCGTGATCGCGTACCGGATCGCGGCGCACGCGGCGGATCTGGCCAAGGGGCACCCGGGCGCGCAGGCCTGGGACGACGCGCTCTCCGACGCCCGTTTCGAGTTCCGTTGGCAGGACCAGTTCGACCTGGCGATGGACCCGGACACCGCGCGCGCCTACCACGACGCGACGCTCCCGGCGGAACCGGCCAAGACGGCCCACTTCTGCTCGATGTGCGGACCGAAGTTCTGTTCGATGCGGATCTCGCATGACATCCGTGCGGAGCACGGCGACGGAGCCGTTGCGGCGGAGGTGGACGCCGAGGCCGGGATGCGGGCCAAGTCGCGGGAGTTCGCCGCCTCGGGCAACCGCGTCTATCTGCCGTTGGCCGACTGACGCACGCGTCGACGACGTCCCGGGGGACGGCTTCTCGGGAGACGACGTCTCGGGAGCGGGCCGGCTCCCGGGACGTCGTCAGGCCGGTCCGGGCCGGTCGCTCTCGCCGGCGACGATGACGCCGTGCTCGTAGGCGAAGACGACCGCCTGCGCGCGATCACGCAGGCCCAGTTTGGCGAACATGCTGCCCACATGGCTCTTCACGGTCGCCTCGGTGACCACCAGACGGGCGGCGATCTCGCTGTTGGACAGCCCGCGGGCGACCAGGAGCAGGGCTTCTCGTTCGCGCGGGGTCAGGCCCGCCAGGAGCGCGGGTGAGGAGCGGAGCGGTTCGGTGCGGGTGGCGAAGTTCTCGATCAGGCGGCGGGTGATCGAGGGCGAGAGCAACGCCTCCCCGTCGTGGACGACGTGGATGGCCTCCACGAGGCGGGCGCGGGAGGCGTCCTTGAGCAGGAAGCCCGCGGCGCCGGCGCGCAACGCGCCGAAGACGTACTCGTCCAGGTCGAACGTGGTCAGGATCAGCACGCGCGGCGGCGGCGAGATGCCCGCGGCGTGCAAGCGGGCGGTGGCCTCGACGCCGTCCATCCGCGGCATCCGGATGTCCATGAGCACCACGTCCGGACGCAGGGCGCCCGCCAGGGCGATCGCCTCGTCGCCGTCCTCGGCCTCGCCGACCACGGCGAGGTCGTCCTGCGTCTGCAGGAACAGGCGAAGGCCGGTCCTGATCAGCTCCTGGTCGTCGACGATGAGCAGCCGGATGCTCATGCGGGTTCCCCCAGGGGCAGCCGGGCCGCGACCTCGAACCCGCCGTCCGCGCCGGGCCGGGCCTCCAGTTCGCCGCCGAGGACGCCGATGCGCTCGCGCATGCCGACGATGCCGTGGCCGCCGGACGAGGGTTGGGACACCCGCTCGCCGTCGTTGACGACCGTGACCCGCAGATGGGTGCGGTCGAAGTCGAGCTTCACCGTGACGTGGGTGGGTCGGGCGTGCTTGAGCACGTTGGTCAGTGCCTCCTCGACGATGCGGTAGACCGACAGCTCGACGCCGCCGGCCAGCGGTCGGGACGTGCCGGTGACCTCCAGGCGCGCGGGCAGCCCGGCCTCGCCGTACGAGGCGACGAGCGCGGGCAGTTGGGCCAGCGAGGGCTGCGGACGCATCCGCACACCCTGGTCCGGCTCGCGCAGCAGCAGCAACATCCGGCGCAACTCGACCAGGCTCTGCTCGGCGTTGCTCTCGACCCGCCCCAGGGTGTCGTCGGCCACGTCCGGCGCGGTGCGCAGTACGTCGCGCGCACCGCGTACACCCACCAGGGTCACGGTGACCGAATGGGCGATGATGTCGTGCAGTTCGCGGGCGATCGCGGCGCGCTCGCGCTGCGCCACGATCACCGAGAGCTGCTCGCGCTCGCGCTCCAGGTGGGCCGTGCGCTCCTCCAGGGCCTCGGTGTAGCGCCGTCGGGTCTGCGCGTAGGTGCCCAGGCCCCACGCGACGACGGAGACGGGGATCGAGACGATGCTCGCCAGCATCAGCACCAGCGCCGTCGGCACCAGGGCGGCCACCGACACACGCCGATTCCGCAGTTCGGCGACGGTGTAGAGGGCCACCAACACCGGCGCCCCGCCGGGGTAGGCGCCGGTCGCCGCGAGCACCGCCTCGATCGCGCAGACGAGCGCCAGCACGGTGAGCGTCGCGCGCCGTCGGGCGAGCAGGAGCGCACCGGTGAGGACGACGAATGCGAGGGGCAGCGTCGGGACGGGTGTCGAGTCCTCGAAGGTCAGTCCGACCTCGACGCCCGTGGTCACCACCGCGACGAGGGTGTCGAACACGGCCGAGCGGCGCGCCCGGATCCACCGGCGCGCCGCTCGGCCGTACCGGAGAACCGGGTTCATGCCAGGTCACGCCGACGTTCGCCGGCGACGGCCGCGATCACCAGCGCGATCGCCCAGGCGCCGAGGACCACCGCGGCGGCACCGGCCGACAGCGTCGTGTGGTGCGTCGACCGCGCCAGCACACCGGCGGCCCCGAACGGCGTGTAGTTGGCGGCGGACTCGGCGACACCGGCGACCAGCGGGAGCACCGCGAAGTTCACCAGCAACACCACGACCACCCCCACGACCGGGCTGCGCACCATCGCGCCGATGGCGGCACCCATGATCGCAGAGAGCACGAACGCGGCCAGGTTGCCCGCCGCGACCGAGCCGACCTCCCCCGGGGTGAGGTCGGCTCCCGGATGGTCGGCGAGCAGCGGCACGGCGAGTGCGACGGATACGGCGACCAGCAGCGCCCCGATCAGCAGACCCGTCACCGCGTAGGCGCCGATCCGGGCGAGCAGGACCAGGCCGCGGTCGCGCCGGGCCACCAGAGCCGCGGGTGCGGCGGTGCGGTGGCGGTATTCGCCGGCCACGCCGACGAGTCCCCACAACATCATCAGGACCGGCAGCCCGGACAGCGCCTCCTCCTTTTCGGCCACCTCGTCCAGCCGGCCCGACGCCACGGCGACGATCACGACGTTGAGCACGGTGAACGCGACGCCGCCGGCCACGAAGCCGTGGATCGAGCGGGTGGTGAGGGTCTTGAGCAACTCGCCCCGCAACAGCCGGTTCATGCGCTTCGGCCCTTCATCGGAGCTTGCGTCTCGCCGTCGGTCAGATCGAAGAACACGTCCTCCAGGGAGGCGGTCCGGGAGGTGATCTCCTCCAAGGGGATGTGCTCGCGCAGCGCCAGCCCGGCGACCTCCGCGGCGGTGAGTCCTTCGATCCACAACCCGCCGGTGTCCGCGGGCCGGATTCGTCCGCCTGCGCCCTCGACGAGTGCCGAGAGCCGCTCGGGCTCGGGGGTGCGTACCGAGAGGGCGCCCTGTGCCAGATCGCCGATCGTGCCGGTGTGGATCAGCCGGCCCTTGTCGATGACGACGACGTCGTCGACCGTCTGCGCGGCCTCGCCGAGCATGTGGCTGGAGAGCAGGGTGGTGCGACCGCGAGCGGCCCGGTCGCGGAGCAGGGTGCGCAGTCGGCGGATCGCCTGCGGGTCCAGGCCGTTGACCGGCTCGTCCAGGACGAGCACCTCGGGATCACCGAGCAACGCGGTGGCCAGGCCGAGGCGTTGGCGCATGCCCAACGAGTACTTGCCGACCCGCCGCCCGGCGGCCTGCTCCAGCCCGACGGTCTCCAGTACCTCGTCGACCCGGCGGGCCGGCAGCCCGGCCGACAGCGCCAGGGCCCGGAGGTGGGCTCGGCCGGTCCGGCCGGGATGGGCGCCGCACGGCTCGATGTGCACACCCAGCGCCCGGGCGTCGGCGGGCACCGGACCGCCTTGAAAGGACACGTGACCGGCGGTGGGCCTGGCCAGCCCGACGATCGTCTTCAACACGGTCGTCTTGCCCGCGCCGTTGGGACCGAAGAACCCGGTCACCGCGCCCTTCCGTACGGTGAAGGAGAGCCGGTCGACCACTGTCGTCCGCCCGTAACGCTTGGTCAGCTCGTGGACCGCGATCGCCGCGGTCGGTGATGGCACCGAAGTCATACCGAAAGCATCGACGCCCCCGATCTCCCGGTCCTCAGCCAAAAGATCAAACCCGACCTGCCACCGAAGGAGGAGCCGGTCGGCCGTTCCCGGCTATATTCAAAGTCTCTGTTGGCTTTATATAAAGGAGATCGGTATGAGTGTCACGACGATCGACCTGGACGAGGACGCCCTGGCGAAGGCGCTGCGGGTCTCCGGCGGCGCGACCAAGAAGGAGGTGGTGAACACCGCCCTCCGCGAGTACGCCGAGCGCCACGAGCGGGCCGCCCGGCGGGCCCGTCACATACAGGCCGCTCAGGAGTGGGACTACGAGGGGTGGCAGCGACTCCACGACACCGAGAAGCGAGGCGAGGAGTGATTCGGTACCTCGTGGACTCCACCGCCGTGTGGCGGCTGTTGCGCGAGCCGAGCTTGAACGACGCGTGGGGAGAGGACATCGACCTGCGGGTCATCGGGTCCTGTGCCCCGCAGCGCACCGAGTTCCGCCGCTGCGCCCGCAACCTGGCGCAGTACGAGCAGATGGGCGAGATGTTCGCCGACCTGTACCCGGACGTGCCGCTGTCGAAGAACATGTGGGGCTGGATCGAGTCCGCGCAGTTTCGGCTCGCCCAGGCCGGAGGCGCTGTTCGCGCGTTGTCCGCGGTGGATCTGGTGGTCTGTGCGATCGCGGCCCATCACGGGCTGATCGTGCTGCACGACGACAACGACTTCGTCACCGCGGCCGGTGTCCTGCCCGACGTCCTGCAACGCAACGTTCGCGACATTCCGGCATAGCCGCCCGCCCGGCGCCCGCGGTCATGGGCGGGGGTGGACTTGGGGTGTCGGGGTGCGGGTGGCCCGGGGCGGGGGTGTGGGGCCCGGGAGGCGGGGCGGACGGGCGGAGGTCGAGGTGCCCAGGGCGAGGGCGGTCATCAGGGTGGCGCTCGCCCAGTGGGACGGGTTGGTGAGGGAGCGGTTCAGGCGCACGGTGGAGTCCCTGGTGTGGGTGAGGTGGGGGTGGCGGTGCGTCAGTGCGTGTCGGGGACCAGGACGACCTTGCCGGTGACCGTGCCCGATTCGGCCAGTGCGAGGGCGTCGGCGGCCCGGCTCAGCGGGACGCGGGCCGCGACCTGGGCGGTGATGGTGCCGGCCGCGAGCAGGGCGAGGACCTGGGACAGGTCGGCGCGCAGGCGAGCGCGGAAGGTCGCCGGGCGGCGCTTGCCGGCCCAGATGTTGTAGAAGTGCGTGCGCCGGCCGTTGGGCAGCAGGTTCCACCACATGAGGCGGGCCACCAGCTTGAGCACGGGCAGCCGGGACGAGCCGGACTCGTTCTTGGTGGCCGCCGTCCCGTACGAGACGAGGGTGCCGCCCCGGGCGAGCAGCCCGAACGAGTCCACGATCCCCTCGCCGCCGACGTGGTCGAAGACGGCGTCGACTCCGTTCGGGGCGTGCGCGCGCACCGCGGCGGGCAGGTCGGCGGCCCGGTAGTCCAGCGGGATCGCGCCCAGCGCGCGTACCGCGTCGTGGTGGCGCGGCGAGGCGGTGCCGATCACCCGGACGCCGGCGTGCGTGGCCAACTGGACCAGGGTCGATCCCACACCGCCGTTGGCGCCGTGCACCAGGATGGTCTGTCCCCGGCGGATCCCGGCCGTGCGGTGCAACATCTGCCACGCGGTGATCCCGTTGACGACGACCGTCTCCGCCTCGGCCGGGTCGATGTCCGCGGGCACCTCGACCAGGTCGGCGGCCGGGACCACCGCCAGGCTCACCCACCCGCCCACCTTGGTCAGCGCCGCGAACCGGCGGCCGATCAGCGCGGCATCGCCGCCGGGCCCGACCCGCAGGACCGTACCGACCAGGTCGTAGCCGGGGACGAAGGGGAAGGCCGGCTGGTCGTAGTACTTGCCGCGGCGCATCTGCTGCTCGGCGAAGGACACCCCCGAGGCGTCGACCGCCAGCAGGACCTCCCCGGCCGCCGGCTCCGGCGCCGGGCGCACTTGGACCTCCAGACCCTCGGGCTCGACGATGCCCGGCAGCACGATCTCGGTGACCGAGGCGGCGACGGCCTCGGTGGCGGTCGGGGTTGCGGTTTCGGGTGTGGTCCCGGTGGCGGTGGCATTCATCAGGACTCCAAGTGATTGGTCTTAGTGTTTGTTATAATCTCTAACTTAAATGCGTGCCACCAGCGTGTCAAGCATCGGTGGGGGACTTTTGGCTAGGACCCGCGCCGGAGCGGCACCGACCAGGTCACCGCGGTTCCGCGGCCCTCCGGCCCCGGTCCGAACGCCGCCCGGCCGCCCAACTCCTCCGCGCGGGCGGCCAGGTTGGCCAGCCCGCTGCGCCGACCGCCGGGCGCGATGCCCACGCCGTCGTCGGTGACCGTCAGCTCGACCGTGCCGCCGGTCACCGCGAGGCGCACCTCGACCCGGGACGCGTGCGCGTGGCGGGAGGCGTTGGACAGGACCTCGCGCAGTGCGGCGAGGAGCTGCTCGGCGACCTCGTCCGGGACGGTCGAGTCGACCGGGCCCGTGAAGGTGACCGTCGGCTCGAAGCCGAGCGTGCCGGCCGACGCGCTCGCCTCGCGCAACACCCGGCCGCGGACCCCGGTCGGCCCCTCGCGCGGCGGGTTCTGCAACGCGAAGATGGTGCTGCGTACCTCGCGGATCGTCGCGTCGAGTTCGTCCACCGCCTGGTTGATCCGGGCGGTGACGGCCGGCACCCGCGCCAGCCTGGCCGCGCCCTGGAGCATCATCCCGGTCGCGAACAGCCGCTGGATGACCAGGTCGTGCAGGTCCCGGGCGATCCGGTCGCGGTCCTCGAACACCGCCAGCCTCTCCCGGTCGCGCTGCGCGCTCGCCAGCATCAGCGCGATCGCCGCCTGGCCGCCGAACGCCTGGGCCATCGAGCGCTCGGTCCGGTTGAACGGGACCGCGCCGATCCGCTTGTCCAACTCCAGTGCCCCGAGGATGCGTTCGTTGGCGATCAGCGGTACGAACAGGCCCGGCCCGAAGCAGCGGGACTGGTCCAGCATCACGTTCGGGTCGGTGCTCATGTCCGCGATGAAGATGCTGCGCCCGGTGTTGATCGCCTCCGCGACCGGGCTGCCCTGCGCGACCACCGTGCCGCCCAGGCCCGCGAGGTCCTCGCCGGAGGTGACCTCGACCAGGTACGAACCGTCCGGCTGGGGCAGGTACATCGCGGCGAAGTCCGCCTCGGCCAGGCTGCGCGCGCGTTCGGCCACCACCGCGAGCGCCTCGTCCGGGTCCTGCGTGGTCAGCAGCGCCGTGGTGACGTCCGCCGAGCCCATGATCCACTTCTCCCGGCGGGCCGCGCTCTCGAACAGGCGCGCGTTCTCGATGGCCACTCCGGCCGCCGCCGCGAGCGCCCGGACGACCTGCTGGTCCTCGACGCTGAAGCCCGGCCGGCCGCGCTTCTCGGTGAGGTACAGATTGCCGAACACCTCGTCGCGCACCCGGATCGGCACGCCCAGGAACGAGTGCATCGCGGGGTGGTTCGGCGGAAAGCCGTAGGACGCCGCGTGCCGGGCCAGATCGTCCAGGCGCAGCGGCTCGGGGTGCTCGATCAGCAGGCCCAGGATGCCTCGCCCGTGCGGGAGTTCGCCGATCCGCTCGCGGTCCGCGTCGGCGATGCCGACGGTGATGAAGTCGGACAGGTTGTTCTCCGTGCCGATCACGCCGAGCGCGGCGTAGCGCGCGTCCACCAGATCGGCCGCGGCCTCGACGATCCGGCGCAGCGTGGTGTGCAGGTCCAGGTCGGCGCCGACCGCGATCACGGCTTCGAGCAGCCCCTGGAGCCGCTCCCCGGCCGCCGCCGCCGAGCCGAGCCGCTCGACCACCTCGGACACCAGGTCGTCCAGACCGAGCGAGGCCGGCGCGGCCGACGCCGACCCGGCCGGTCCGGGCGCGCGATCGGAGCGATCCGCCCCGTCGGGCTCGTCGGCGCTGTCGGCACTGCTGCCGGTGGCGTTCACCATGACCGCAGCCTACGTGGGCAAATCAGGATGAAACCACCAAATCATCCCGGACACGCGTGCGGATCCCCCGCGCACGCTTCACGCCTACCGGTCCGCACACGCAGATGCACGCGCGAAAGCCCGCCGCCCCCGCTCAGCCGAAAGCCCCCGCCACGTACACCGTGCGCGGCGGCAGGTATTCCACGATCACCACCAACGAACCCACCGGGTGCTCCTCGCCGGGCAGCGCCGGATACGCGAGGAACGCCTCCACGCCGCCGCGCACCTCGATCATGACCTCGCCCACCAGTCCGGGACCGATTCCCCCGGTGACCTTCCCGCGTTTGCCGACCATGTCGACCATTGTGTGGCCAGGCCCGCCCGGCCCGCCCGGCCGGCGTGATCCGGCTCTCCCGCCCCGAGCGGGTGGGAGAGCCGGCGCCGACGGTCGGTCAGCCGAGGAGGGTGGTGCCCTCGTCGGAGGCCTCGCGCAGACGCGAGCGCATGAACGGCAGGATGCCCCGGTGCAGGATCGCCCGGCGCCATTCCTCGCGGGCCAGGTACACCTCGACCTCGCCGGTCGGCCGGGCCCGATTGCGCGCGGCCACCGCCAGCATTGCCAGTCCCCCGATCGCCGCCGCCCCGAGCGAGATGCCCACGGCCGCGATCGAGGCGAGTTGCATCGTGTGCTGCATGGACGAGTCGTCCATCGTGAGCGGCAACAGCACGTAACCCACGATCAGGAAGACGACCGCCGAGATGCCGGCCACGATCACCGCCATGGCGGTGGCGAGCGCGAACCAGCCGAAGCTCTCGCCGGCCTCGATCATCGAGGCGCCGAAGTCCTGTCGGATCCCGGACTCGAAACGCTGCTCTGTACGTTCGTAGCGGTCGTACTCGTCGCGTGCCGCGTCCGCGATCGACGGGGTCGCGTCCAACGTGGCCGTCCGCAACTGCTCGACGTTCAGGTTGGGTACCGCCGCAAGACCGGAGAGGGTCTCCTCCAGGTGCAGCGCGTCATCGACGAACTGCTCGTACTGACGGCGGTGCTCGTCACTTCCAAACCAGTGTTGCATCGGATCCCCCGAATGAGGCCGCGCGGGCGTGTCCCGCGTCCGCCGGGCCCGTCAGGGGACCCGTGCAAGCTGTCGGTGGATCAACGACCCGCAAAAGCACCTGACGGTGTCGAGGCGGATACTTATTGATGATAGGGTGCATCCCCCGTTTTTGGGCAGGGAGTTCCCTACGACCGCGGCTCGTCTCCGGTGTCGCCGCCGAGGGCGCCCAGGTCGTATTCGCGACCCTGGGTCTCCTCCAGGGAACCGGCCGCCGCGCTCGGCGGCGTGGCGGTCAGCGGCAGGCGCGCGACCAGACACGGGCCGCCCAGGTAGATCCCGCCGTCCAGGTTGACCACCTGTCCGTCCGCGTACACGCGCGGCTCGACGATCGTCGAGGGGTCCTCGCCGGTCTGGTACGGGATCGGGGTGTGGCCGTGCACGATGCGCCGGCCGCCCAGCTCGCTCAACAGGTCGGCGGCCGCGTACGGCCCGACCTCGCCCATGAAGGCGCCGCGTCGGGTCAGGTTGCGGAACAGGTCCCACCACGAGAGCGGATCCGGCTCGCGCAGTATGTCCGCGACCGCGCCGTCCACCTCCTCGATGGTGTCGCCGTATTCGAGGTAGGCGTTGCTGTCCGAGTGGATCAGCAGGTGCCCGTCGACCACCGCGGCGACCGGCTGCGCGGCCAGCCAACCGGCCTGTTCGTCGGTGAAGCGGTCCAGGTCGGACTGCATGCCACCGTTGCGCAGCCAGATTTCGCGGAACGTGGTCGCGCCGCCCGCCACCGGCACCGGGTGGTCGCCGAAGCGGAACACCCCCAGCAGCAGGATCTCGTGGTTGCCCAGCAACATCCGGGTGCTGCCGCCGACCTCGGCGGACTCGCGGGCCAGCGCCATCGCCAGTTCGACCACGCCGATGCCGTCCGGGCCGCGGTCGGTGAAGTCGCCGAGGAACCACAGCCGGGCCCGGCCGCCGCACCAGTGCGCGTCCGCGTCGATCAGGTCCCGGGCGCGCAGGGCGGCCTTGAGCTCCTCCAGATGACCGTGGACGTCACCGACCACGTACAGCGGGGCGTCCTGCTCCGCTGCGGCGCCCATCGGGGCCGGTGTAGCCGAGACGTTGCTCACCAGAAGGGTCCTTTCTTCACGATCCGCACCACCGTACGGCGGCGATGCCGACACCCGTTGTGAACCAAGACGCACGCGGGCCGGGTTCGGCTGCGGCACACCCGGTCCGATTCGGATGATTCCTGGACCGTATCTCTCGTGCGGGCACGGCGGAACGGACCACGCTCAATTGTGCGTGCAGCCGTGCCCGTCCCACCGGGCGGCCCCGACCCGAGCCGACCGGGCCGCGGGCGCCCGGCGGTCAGCGGCGCGTGGACGAGTCGCGGACCGAGAGCCGGGTGGGCACGGTGCGCTGGGCGGGCAGCAGCGGCCCGGCCCCGGCGTCGTCGATCACGCTCACCAGCAGTTCCACCGCCCACGCGCCGGCCAGCGCCGGTTGCAGGCTCAGCGAGGTCACCGACGGATCGGCCCCCTCGCCGCAGCAGGCCAGGAGCAGGTCCTCGGGCACCCGCAGCTCGCGCGCCCGGGCCGCGGTGAGCAATTCGGCCGCGCACCCCTCGTGCAGCCCGAACACCGCGTCCGGGGCCAGGTCGAGCAGTCGGGTCGCGGCGGCCCGACCGGCGCCGGGCGTACGTGCCTCGTACTCCGCGGTGATCGGCGACACACCCCGGTCCGCGCACCACGCGCGGTAGCCCGCGACGCCCTTGGCCGCGCCCGGTCCGTCCGAGGCGGCCAGCAGCGCGATCCGGCCGGCGCCCGCGTCGGCGAGGTGGTCGAGCACCGAACGCACCGCGGCCACGTGGTCGTTGTCCACCCAGCCGTACACCGGGGTCGAGCCCGGATGGCCGCCGCTGACCACGGGCACCCCCCGGCGCAGCAGCTCGTGCACGAGCGGATCGTCGTCCGCGGGATCGACCACGATCGTGCCGTCCAGCGCGACGTTGCCCCACACGTCGTGCGGCGAGGACGCGGGCAGCACGACCAGCGCGTAGCCCAGGTCCAGGGCGGTCGCGGTGGCCGAGCGGACCAGTTCGGCGAACCACGCGAACTCGGTGAGTGCGAACGGCTCGGTGGAGCGCATGGTCGTGGTCAGCCCGAGCAGCCCCGAGCGACCGGTGCGCAGCGTGCGCGCCGCGGCCGAGGGCCGGTAGCCCAGTCGATCGGCGACCTCGCGCACGTGCAGTCGGGTCGTGTCGGGCAGTCGGCCCTTGCCGTTGAGCGCGTCGGAGACGGTCGTGATCGACACCCCGGCGGCCGCCGCGACGTCCCGGATGCCCACCCGGATCCGCCGCCCCACACGCGGTACATCTGGCGCTGTCATCGTCCCGACACTAGGCCGATTGCGCCGCCCTGGCCGGGTTCATGTCATTGCTTTACGAAGAAACGTATCGCCCCATACCTGCCGCTGAACCTTCGGCGACTGACTCGTGCGCCCCGACCATGCCCTCCCCGGCCGGCGGACCATAGAGTTGACACGACCGGGACGTGCGCCCAGGCACCCCGACCAGTATGCGAGGAGGACGGGCGTGACCCAGCACAACGCCCCAGGTACGGACGACGGCGCCACTGTGAGGTTCCGGGCGGCCCTGGCCGGGGTGCCCGTCTACAAGGCGGGCAAGGCGCCGGTGGTGGAGGAGGGCCTGCCGTCGTACAAGCTCGCCTCCAACGAGAACCCGTACCCGCCGCTGCCCAGCGTGCACAAGGTGGTGGCCGACGCCGTCGGCGAGATGAATCGCTACCCGGACCCGAGCAACGCGGAGCTGGCCCAGACGCTGGCCGAGCGCTTCGGGGTGCCCGCGTCGCACATCGTGGCCGGCACCGGATCGGTGACCGTGGCGCAGCAGTTGGTGAACGCGACGGCCGGCGAGGGCGACGAGGTCGTCTTCGCGTGGCGCTCCTTCGAGGCGTACCCGCTGCTGGTGCTGCTCGCGGGCGCGACGCCGGTGCCGGTACCGCTGCTCGCCGACGAGAGCCACGACCTGGACGCGATGGCCGCCGCCGTCACCGAGCGGACCCGGCTGATCTTCGTGTGCAACCCGAACAACCCGACCGGTGTGGTGATCCACCGCGCCGAGCTGGAGCGCTTCCTGGACCGGGTGCCACGCGACGTGCTGGTCGTGCTGGACGAGGCGTACCGCGAGTTCATCCGGGACGAGCGCGTCCCGGACGGGGTGGACGTCTACCGGGACCGGCCCAACGTGGTGGTGCTGCGCACCTTCTCGAAGGCGTACGGTCTGGCCGGCCTGCGGGTGGGCTTCGCCATCGCGCACGAGCCGGTGGCCGCCGAGCTGCGCAAGACCGGGATGCCGTTCTCGGTGAACCGGCTGGCCCAGGTGGCCGCGATCGCCTCGATCGGCGCCGAGGGCGAACTCCTGGAGCGGGTCGACGCGTTGGTGGCCGAGCGGGAGCGGGTGCTGGAGACGCTGATCGGCCAGGGCTGGACCGTTTTCGACTCGCAGGCCAACTTCGTCTGGCTGCGCCTGGGCGAGCGCACCGACGAGTTCGCCGCGCTGTGCGAGGCGGCCGGGGTGACCGTGCGCCCGTTCTCCGGCGAGGGTTGCCGGATCACCATCGGCGAGACCGAGGCGAACACGATCTTCCTGGAGCAGGCCGCGCGGTTCATGTCCGCCTAGCCCGCTCCCGGCGCGGTCGGCGACCGTCGTCGTTTGGGTCCGTTCGGACCACTTCGAGCCCTCTCGGGTACCCCCCTCAAAGGGTCCCCGAGAGGGCTCGCTAGTGTTTGTGAACGGATGCACAAGCTCGACTTTGTGAACCCATTCACAAAGTTTGCCGTGGTGGATCCGCGCTTCCATCCCGGTTCATCCGGGTTTGTTCGGCGGAGTGTCGGGCGGGACGCGCGGAGGCGCCGTGTGCATCGTGAACCAAACGTGCGCTCGCCCGCGAGACACGACCGGCGATCAGGAGGAATGAGGGGCCCATGGACCTCGCCGTCGAAACACTCGACGTAGCCCGGTGGCAGTTCGGCGTCACGACCGTCTACCACTTCCTCTTCGTCCCGCTCACGATGGGTTTGTCCATCCTCGTCGCGTGTCTGCAGACCGCGTGGGTGCGCACCGGGAAGGAGCACTACCTCCGGGCCACCAAGTTCTGGGGCAAGCTCTTCCTGATCAACTTCGCGCTCGGCCTGGTCACCGGCATCGTGCAGGAGTTCCAGTTCGGGATGAACTGGTCCGACTACTCGCGCTTCGTCGGCGACATCTTCGGCGCCCCGCTCGCGATCGAGGCGCTGGTCGCGTTCTTCCTCGAGTCGACCTTCCTGGGGTTGTGGATCTTCGGCTGGGAACGACTGCCGCGGAAGATCCACCTGGCCACCATCTGGGCCGCCGCGATCGGCACGATCCTGTCGGCCTACTTCATCCTGGCCGCGAACTCGTGGATGCAGCACCCGGTCGGCTACCGGATCAACCCGGAGACCGGCCGCGCCGAGCTGACCGACTTCGTCGCGGTGCTCACCAACAACACCGCGATCGCCGCGTTCCTGCACATCCTCCCGGCCGCGTTCCTGGTCGCCGGCGGCTTCCTGATCGGGATCAGTTGCTGGCACCTGCGCAAGCGCAACGAGGTCGCGGTGTTCCGCCCGTCGCTGCGCCTGGGCCTGTGGGTCTCGGTGCTGGCGGGCATCGGCCTCGCGCTCACCGGTGACATGCAGGGCAAGCTGATGTACGAGCAGCAGCCGATGAAGATGGCCTCGGCCGAGGCGCTGTGGGAGACCTCGAAGCCGGCGCCGTTCTCGATCTTCTCCTACGGCGACGTCAACAGGGGCCACAACAAGGTCGCCATCGAGGTCCCCGGCGCGCTGTCCTTCCTGGCCAAGAACGACTTCAACGCCGAGCTGCCCGGGATCAACGACCTCCAGGAGCAGTCGGTGGTCAAGTTCGGCCCCGGCGACTACCGCCCCAACATCTTCGTCACCTACTGGTCGTTCCGGCTGATGATCGGCGTCGGCATGGTCACCGCCGGCATCGGCCTGGTCGGCCTGTGGTTGACCAGGCGGGGACGCGAGCTGCCGAGCAACCCGTGGGTGTACCGGATCGGCCTGTGGACCATCGCGTTCCCGTTCGCGGCGAACTCGTTCGGCTGGATCTTCACCGAGATGGGCCGCCAGCCGTGGCTGGTGTTCGGTGTGCTCAAGACCGAGGCCGGGGTGTCGCCGAGCGTTTCCACCGGTGAGGTGCTGACCTCGCTGATCGTGTTCACGCTGCTGTACGGGGCGCTCGCGGTGGTCGAACTGGGCCTGATCCGGCGCTACGTCAAGGCCGGTCCCGAGCCGATCAAGCCGCCCGTGAGCAAGGACCCCGACGATCCGTCGGGCGACGGCGAGGGCGCCGAACGTCCGCTCGCCTTCGCGTACTAAGGGGAGAGTGTCATGGGACTCAACGAATTCTGGTTCCTGCTGATCGCCGTCCTGTGGATCGGCTACTTCTTCCTCGAGGGCTTCGACTTCGGCGTGGGCATCCTGACCAAGCTGCTGGCCCGCGACGAGACCGAGCGCCGGGTGCTGATCAACACCATCGGCCCGGTGTGGGACGGCAACGAGGTCTGGCTGATCACCGCGGGCGGGGCCACCTTCGCGGCCTTTCCCGAGTGGTACGCCACCTTGTTCAGCGGCTTCTACCTGCCGCTGCTGCTGATCCTGGTCGCGCTGATCCTGCGCGGGGTCGCGTTCGAGTACCGGGCCAAGCGCGACGAGGACCGCTGGAAGCGCGGCTGGGAACAGGCGATCTTCTGGGGCTCGCTGGTGCCCGCGTTCCTGTGGGGGGTGGCCTTCGCGAACATCACCCGCGGGGTGAAGATCGACGCGGAGAAGGAGTACGTCGGCAACCTGCTCGACCTGCTCAACCCGTACGCGCTGCTCGGCGGCGTGGTCACCACGGTGCTGTTCACCTTTCACGGCGCGGTGTTCGTCGCGCTCAAGACCGACGGCGACATCCGGACCCGGGCCAACGCGCTGGCCGGGAAGCTCGGCCTGGCCACCGCCGTGCTCGCGACGGCGTTCCTGATCTGGACCCAGGCGCAGCACGGCAACGGCCGCACCCTGGCCGCGCTGATCGTCGCGGTGCTCGCCCTGGTCGCCGCGCTGGCGATGAACCGGATCGGCCGCGAGGGCTGGGCGTTCGCGCTGTCCGGCGTGACAGTGATCGCAGCGGTGGCGATGCTGTTCCTGTCGCTGTTCCCGAACGTGATGCCCTCCAGCCTGGACTCGGCGTGGAACCTGACCATCCACAACGCGTCCTCGACGCCGTACACGCTCAAGATCATGACCTGGGTCGCCGCGTTCATGACCCCGATCGTGCTGTGCTACCAGGCCTGGACGTACTGGGTGTTCCGCAAGCGGATCAGCACCCGGAGCATCCCGACCAAGCCGGCCTTCGGTGCCGCCGCGGCCGACCTGGTCGGCAAGTAGCGGACCGCGGCACCGTGTAGCACCGCGCCGAAGACGCACCGACGAAAGAGCGGCTCGTGAAGCCTGTAGACCCGCGCCTGCTGACCCACGCCCGTGCCACCCGGGGCTTTCTGGCCCTGACCGTGGTGCTGGGCACGGCGGGCGCGGGTCTCGTGCTCGTCCAGGCGGGCCTGCTCGCCCGGGTGATCGTGGCGGCCTTCGAGGAGGGGGCCGCGGTCGCCGACCTGTGGCCGGAGCTGGGCCTGCTGGCCGCGGTGGTCGCGGCCCGCTCGGCGATCTCCTGGCTCACCGAGGTGATCGCGCACCGCACCTCGGCGGCGGTGAAGTCGCAACTGCGCTCGCGACTGCTCGCGCACGTGGTCCGGCTCGGCCCGGCCTGGCTGAACAACGAACGCTCGGGCGAGCTGACCACGCTGGCCACCCGCGGGGTGGACGCGCTCGACGGCTACTTCGCGCGCTACCTGCCGCAGCTCGTGCTGTCCGTCACCGTGCCGGTGGCGGTGCTCGCGCGGGTGGTGTTCGGCGACTGGATCTCGGCGGTGACGATCGTGATCACCCTGCCGCTGATCCCGCTGTTCATGGCGCTGATCGGGATGGCCACACAAAAGTACATGGACCGGCAGTGGAGCGTGCTGAACCGGCTCGCCGGACACTTCCTGGACGTGGTCGCCGGGCTGCCCACGCTCAAGGTGTTCGGCCGGGCCAAGGCCCAGGCCGCGTCGATCCGCACGATCACCGACGACTACCGTCGGGCCACCCTGAAGACGCTGCGCATCGCGTTCCTGTCCTCGTTCGCGCTCGAACTGCTCGCCACCATCTCGGTCGCGCTGGTCGCGGTCGGTGTCGGCCTGCGCCTGGTCGACGGGGATCTGAGCCTGGAGACCGCGCTCGTGGTGCTGATCCTGGCGCCCGAGGCGTACCTGCCGCTGCGTCAGGTCGGCGCCGAGTACCACGCCAGCGTCGAGGGAGTGAGCGCCGCCGAGCGGGTGTTCGCGGTCCTGGAGAGCACACCGGAGGCACCCGCCGGGACCGCTCCGGTGCCCGACCCGCACTCGGCCGAGCTGGTACTGACCGGCCTGAGCGTGCGCCGGCCCGGCCGGACGGACGCGGCGCCGGCCGACCTGGACCTGACCGTGCGACCGGGCGAGACGATCGCGCTGACCGGACCGAGCGGGTGCGGCAAGTCCACCGTGCTCTCGGCGCTGCTCGGCTTCGTCCGGCCGACGGCGGGCCGGATCACCGTGGGCGGCGTGGACCTGGCCGAGCTGGACCCGGACGCGTGGCGGGCCCGGATCGCGTGGGTCCCGCAGCGGCCCTACCTGTTCGCGGGCACGATCGGCGCCAACGTACGCCTGGCCCGCCCGGACGCCGGCGACGCCGAGGTACACGACGCGCTGGTCGCGGCCGGGGCGGCCGACTTCGTCGAGGCCTCGGGCGGCCTGGAGGCGCCGCTCGGCGAGGACGGCGCGGGACTGTCCGCCGGGCAGCGGCAGCGCCTCGCGCTGGCCCGGGCGTTCCTGGCCGACCGGCCGATCCTGTTCCTGGACGAGCCGACCTCGAACCTGGACGGGGCCGGCGAGGCGGACATCGTCGACGCGGTCCGGCGGCTGGCGGTCGGCCGTACGGTCGTGCTGGTCGCGCATCGGCCGGCCCTGCTGCCGTTGGCCGACCGGGTGGTGGCCGTGGGCGCGGCGGCCGCGGCGGGGGCTTCGGAGGGGATTCCGGAGGGCGCGCACGCGGCGGTCGCGGCCCGGGCGCGGGTCGAGGCCTCGCGGGCGTCGGAGGCGTCGGGGGAGGGGCCAAAGGTCGAGCAGCCCGTCGAGCCATCCCCTCAGGAGCCTTTCGAGCCGCCCTTGGAGCCGCCTTCGGCGGATGTGTCGGTGGACGCCGGGACCGGTCCGGGCCGCCGACTGCTCGCGCTGGCCCGGCCGTTGCGCGGACGGCTCGCGCTCGCGGTGTTGTGCGGGGCGCTCGCGCTGGGCAGTTCGGTCGGGCTGATGGCCACCTCGGCGTGGTTGATCTCGCGCGCCTCGGAGCACCCGCCGGTACTCACCCTGATGGTCGCGGTGACCGGCGTGCGCGCGTTCGGTGTCTCGCGCGCGGTGTTCCGCTACGCCGAGCGGCTGATCGGGCACGACGCGGCGTTTCGGATCCTGGCCCGGCTGCGGGTGCGGGTCTACGAGCGGCTCGAGCGGCAGGCGCCCGCGGGACTGCCCGCGTTCCGGCGCGGCGACCTGCTCTCGCGACTGGTCACCGACGTGGACGCGGTACAGGACTTCTTCCTGCGCGCGCTGTTGCCCGCGTGCGTGGCGGCCGTGGTCGGCGCGGGCGCGGTGCTCACCGTCGCGCTGGTGCTGCCCGAGGCCGGCGCCGTCCTGCTGCTCGGCCTGCTCGCCGCCGGGATCCTGGTGCCGTGGCTGGCCGGCCGGGTCGCCCGGCGGGCCGAACGCCGGGTCGCCGCGGTCCGCGGCGAACTCGCCGGCGCCGTGGTCGACCTGCTGCGCGGCACCCCCGAACTGATCGCGGCGGGCCGCGCGCCCGCCCGGCTGGCCGAGGTGGACGCGGTGGACGCGCGGCTGCGCGCGACCGAGGCGGGGCAGGCCCGGGGCGCGGGCGTCGGGGCCGGGCTGGCCGCGCTGGTGTCCGGCGCGACGGTGTGGGCGTCCGCGCTGGTGGGCGTCGCGGCGGTGCACGCCGACCGGTTGAGCGGCGTGCTGCTCGCGCTGGTGGTGCTGACCCCGCTCGCCGCGTTCGAGGCCACCGTCGTGCTGCCCGCCGCCGGCCGGCACCTGCAGAGCTCGCGCCGGGCCGCCGCGCGGGTGTTCGAGGTGATCGACGCGCCGGAACCGGTGGCCGAGCCGGCCGCCCCGCGGGTGCTGCCCGCCGCGCCGCGCCCGCTGGTGGTGCGCGACCTGCACGCCCGCTGGACGCCGGACGGCCCGCCCGCACTGGCCGGCGTCGACCTCGAACTCACCCCGGGCAAGCGGCTCGCGGTGGTCGGGGCGAGCGGCTCGGGCAAGACCACGCTGGCCAACGTGCTGCTGCGCTTCCTGGACCCGGCCGCGGGATCGGTGACCCTGGCCGGCGTACCGATCACCGAACTGGACGGGGACGACGTGCGGCGGGTGATCGGGCTGTGCGCGCAGGACGCGCACGTCTTCGACAGCTCGCTGCGGGAGAACCTGCGACTGGCCCGCCCGGACTGCGACGAGGACGCGATCCGCGCGGCGCTGGCCCGGGCCCGGCTGCTGGACTGGGTCGACACGCTGCCCGAGGGGTTGGACACGATGGTCGGCGAGCACGGCGCGCGGCTGTCCGGCGGCCAGCGGCAACGACTCGCGCTGGCCCGCGCGCTGCTCGCCGACTTCGAGATCCTGCTGCTGGACGAGCCGGCCGAACACCTGGACCTGCCGACGGCCGACGCGCTGACCGCCGACCTGCTGGACGCGACCCGAGGACGCACCACACTGCTGGTGACCCACCGGCTCACCGGCCTGGACGCGGTGGACGAGATCCTCGTGCTGGCCCGGGGCCGAGTGCTGCAACGCGGTACGTGGGCGCACTTGAGCACCGCCCCCGGCCCGTTTCGGGAACTGCTGGAGCGCGAGCACGCGGTGGGCGCGGTCACGGCGACCACCTCGGTCTGAGCGCGGCCGGCAGGGACCGGCCCCGACCGGCCGGTGGGGTGCAACTGCCCCTGGGGAGCTCCCTCTTGGCGCGTACGGCGGTGGCGAGGACACTCCGGAACAGGCCAAAGGGGGAATGCTCCGTGCTCTACACCGTGCTCGCCGTGCTCGGTCTGCTCGTGATCCTGATCGTGGTCTTCAAACTCATGTGGCGCGTCGCCGAACCCAACGAGGCGCTCGTCATCTCCGGCTCCCGGCACCACACCGAGGGCCTGGGCGAGGGCATGGGATTTCGCATCGTCACCGGACGCGGCACGCTCGTGTTGCCGTTCGTGCAGGCGGTGCGCAAGCTCTCGCTGGATCTGAACGAGGCGGAGCTCTCGGTCGAATGCGTCACGACCCAGGGCATCCCGCTGCGCGTGCAGAGCGTGGTCATCTTCAAGATCGGCGACGACTACGTCTCGATCGCCAACGCGGCCCGCCGCTTCCTGGACCAGCAGAAGCAGATGGAGTCCCGGGTCCGCAAGGTGCTGGCGGGCCATCTGCGCTCGATCGTCGGCGGGTTGACCGTCGAGGACATGATCCGCGACCGGGAGAAGCTCACCGCGCACGTGCGCGCGGCCTCCGGATCGGACATGGAAAAGCTCGGGCTGATCGTGGACAGCCTGCAGATCCAGGAGATCGACGATCCGACCGGCTACATCAAGAACATGGCCGCGCCGCACACGGCCGCGGTGATCCGGGACGCGCGGATCGCCGAGGCGCTGGCCACCCGCAAGGCCACCGAGGCCGAGCAGGACGCCAAGGCGCGGATGGCCCAGGCCACCCGGGACAGCGAGATCCAGCAGGCCGGCTACCAGGCGGAGCGGGACGAGGCCACCGCGCGCTCGCGCCAGGCGGGCCCGCTCGCGGACGCCGCCGCCAAGCAGGAGGTGGTGGTCCAGGAGACCCGGGTCGCCGAGTTGGAGGCGATGCGACGCGAGCAGCAGCTTCAGGCGGACGTACGCAAGCCGGCCGACGCGAAGGCGTACGAGACCCGGACCAGGGCCCAGGCCGAGCGCGACGCGCGGATCTCGGCGGCCGAGGCGAGCGCCCGGGAGACCGAGTTGGCGGCGATCGCCGACGCGGAGGCGACGAAGGTACGCGGTCTGGCCGCCGCCGAGGCCACCCTGGCCACCGGCAAGGCGCAGGCCGAGGCGGCCAAGGCCAAGGGACTCGCCGAGGCGGCCGCGATCGCGGCCCGCGCGGCGGCGCTGGCCGAGAACCAGGAGGCCGTCGTCGCCCAACAACTCGCGGAGAACTGGCCGGAGATCGTCCGGGCCGGCGCCGAGGCCTTCGGCAACGTGGACCACATGGTCCTGCTCAACGGCGGCGACGGCATGGGCGACCTGTTCGCCAAGGCCCTGACCATGGGCGGCACGGGCCTGGGCATCGCCCGCCAACTCCTCGCCGCCACCAACGGCGCCCCCACCAAGCCGGCGCCCACCATCGACGTCAAGGAGTCCGTCCGCATCGAGGTGGAGGCGGACCCGGCCCCGGACCTCGAACCGACCCCGGACCACCCGGACCTCGTCCTCGCCAAGACCCCGGACAACTGACCCACCCCGTCACGCCGGAGCCGGACCCCCGCACGGGGTCCGGCTCCGGCGGTTTCCCGGCCGTGTCGAGCGGGCTACCGTCCCTGTTCCGCCTTCTGGCGGGCCACGTAGGCCGCTGCCTGGGTGCGGCGTTCCATGCCGAGTTTGGCGAGGAGGCTGGAGACGTAGTTCTTGACCGTCTTCTCGGCCAGGTGCATCTCGGTGCCGATCTGGCGGTTGGTCATGCCCTCGCCGATCAGGTCCAGGATGCGGCGCTCCTGGTCGCTCAGGGCCGCCAGGCGCTCGTCGCCTCGGGTGCCGCCGCGCAGGCGTTCCAGGACGCGGGCGGTGGCCGCCGGGTCGAGCAGCGACTTGCCGGCGGCCACGTCGCGCACCGCGCCGACCAGGTCGGAGCCGCGGATGTCCTTCAGCACGTAGCCGGAGGCGCCCGCCATGATCGCGTCGAACAGCGCCTCGTCGTCGGAGAACGAGGTGAGCATCAGACAGCGCACCTCCGGCAGTTGCGAGCGGATCTCGCGACACACCTCGACCCCGCTCCCGTCGGGGAGTCGCACGTCGAGCACCGCGACCTGCGGTCGGGTCGCCGGGATGCGCACCAGCGCCTCGGCGGCGGTGCCGGCCTCGCCGATCACGTCGATGTCGTCCTCGAGCGACAACAACTCGTGCACACCCCGACGCACCACTTCGTGATCATCGAGGAGGAATACCCGGATACTGCCTTGATCGCTCACTTGTACAGGTTCGCACGCACATCGTCCGGGGTCTCGGTGACACCGCCGGAAGGGTTGGGAACGGGTCGCGTCCGCGGCCTTTTGTCGGGGAGCGACAAACAGCGCCGCCACGTTCGGGCCGGTCGCCACTACGTGCCGGGCGGACTGGTGGGTAACGTTGCGGTGTGCGGTTTCCGAACCGCATGCCTGTGCGCAGGTGCCTCCCGGATTCACCCGGGAATTCCTAGGAAATCCTAGGAAGTACAGCCACCAATCGCCGTGTCTGCACATCAAGGTAGCCGCGCACACCCCGCGCGGAACCGGGCCCGGCGATCCGGACCCGGTCCACGGCGACCCCGCGGACCGGACAGACGGAGGAGAGAACGTGGCAGTGGACAGTACGGACGGGACATTGTTTCCGCCCGAATCCGGAGCCGGTCCAGAACTGATCCAGTTGCTCACCCCCGAGGGTGAGCGGGTCGAGCACCCCGAATACTCGATCGACCTGTCCGACGACGAATACCTGGGTCTGTACCGTGACCTGGTTCTGGTGCGTCGCTTCGACGCCGAGGCCACCGCGTTGCAACGCCAGGGCGAACTGGGCCTGTGGGCCTCTCTGCTCGGCCAGGAGGCCGCGCAGATCGGATCGGGCCGTGCGCTGAACCCGGACGACTATGTGTTTCCCACCTACCGTGAGCACGGCGTCGCGTGGTGTCGCGGCGTGGATCCGTTGAATCTGCTCGGGATGTTCCGCGGCGTCAACAACGGTGGTTGGGATCCCCGCGAGAACAATTTCCATCTCTACACGATCGTCATCGGCGCGCAGACCCTGCACGGTGTCGGATACGCGATGGGCCTGCAACGCGACGGAGGCGACGGCGCGGTCGTCACCTATTTCGGTGACGGCGCCTCCAGCCAGGGCGATGTCAACGAGGCATTCACGTTCGCCGCGGTGTTCAACGCCCCCGTGGTGTTCTTCTGCCAGAACAATCAGTGGGCCATCTCCGAACCCAACGAACGACAGATGAAGGTGCCGCTGTATCGGCGCGCCGCCGGATTCGGCTTTCCCGGAGTTCGGGTCGACGGAAACGACGTGCTCGCGTGTCTCGCGGTGACCAGGGCGGCATTGGCCCGGGCCCGGCGCGGCGAGGGCCCGATGCTGATCGAGGCGTTCACCTACCGAATGGGCGCGCACACCACTTCCGACGACCCCACCCGCTATCGGTTGAACGCGGAACTCGAGGAGTGGAAGCACAAGGACCCGATCGAACGGCTCAAGGCATACCTGCACAAGCAGGGAATCGCCGACGCCGCCTTCTTCGCCGCGCTGGAGGCCGAGAGCGAGGAACTGGGCAAGCGCGTACGCAACGGTGTGCGCACGATGCCGGATCCGGATCCGGTGTCGATGTTCGCGCACGTGTACGCCGATCCGCACACGCTCGTGGACCGGGAACGGGCCGAGTTCGAGGCTTATCACGCGTCCTTCGTCGACGCCGGGGAGGACGGGCACTGATGGCTCCCGCACAGTCGACGGGCACGACCCGTCAGATGTCGATGGTGCAGGCGCTCAACACGGGACTGCGCAAGTCCCTGGAGAGCGACCCCAAGGTTTTGATCATGGGCGAGGACATCGGCAAGCTCGGCGGTGTCTTCCGGGTCACCGACGGTTTGCAGAAGGACTTCGGCGAGGACCGGGTGGTGGACACCCCGCTCGCCGAGTCCGGCATCGTCGGCACCGCGATCGGCCTGGCCCTGGCCGGCTACCGGCCGGTCGTGGAGATCCAGTTCGACGGCTTCGTCTACCCCGCGTACGACCAGATCGTCACCCAACTGGCCAAGATGCACGCGCGTTCGCTCGGCTACGTCCGGCTGCCGATCGTGATCCGCATCCCCTTCGGCGGCGGGATCGGCGCGGTCGAGCACCACAGCGAGTCGCCCGAGGCGTACTTCGCGCACACCGCGGGCCTGCGGGTGGTGTCCTGCTCGAACCCGGTGGACGCCTACTGGATGATCCAGCAGGCGATCGCCTCCGACGACCCGGTGATCTTCCTGGAGCCCAAGCGGCGCTACTGGACCAAGGCCGAGGTGGACACCGCGGCGACGCCGGACCCGCTGTACGGCTCCCGCCTGGTCCGCCCGGGCGACGCGTGCACCGTGGTGGCCTACGGGCCGATGGTGGCGACCTGCCTGGAGGCCGCCGCGGCCGCCGCCGAGGAGGGGCGCGAGTTGGAGGTGATCGACCTGCGTTCGTTGTCCCCGCTGGACTTCGACGCGGTCGAGGAGTCGGTCAAGCGCACCGGTCACCTCGTGGTCGTGCACGAGGCCCCCTCCTTCCTGGGCATCGGTGCGGAGGTCGCCGCGACCATCACCGAGCGCTGCTTCTACCACCTTCAGGCGCCGGTGCTCCGGGTCGGCGGCTATCACACGCCGTATCCGCCGTCCCGGGTCGAGGAGGAGTACCTCCCCGACCTGGACCGTGTGCTCGATGCCGTCGACCGCTCCCTGGCCTGGTGAGGAATCCCGTGTCCGAGGTGAAGAAGTTCCTGATGCCCGACGTCGGCGAGGGCCTCGAAGAGGCCGACATCGTCGTATGGCACGTCAAGGTCGGCGACGAGGTGAGCGATGGCCAGGTCATGGTCGAGGTGGAGACGGCGAAGGCCCTGGTCGAGCTGCCGTGTCCGTTCGACGGGGTGGTGACCGAACTCCTGGCCGCCGAGGGCGACACGGTCGCGGTCGGCGCGCCGATCATCGCCGTGGCGCCGAGCGGTACGCCCGTGCTCACCGGCGCCGGCGCGGCCGAACCGGCCGACACCCGGCAGGAGGCGCTCGCGGCGGATCTCGTGCCCGAACCGGCCGAGTCCACCGAGATCGCCGCCGGCGCGGAGCCGGAGAAGAAGGACACCCGTACGGCGGTGCTGGTCGGCTACGGCGTGCGCACCACGTCCGGCCGGCGACGGGCCCGCAGGACCGACACCCCCGCGCCCGCGGTCCACGCGGCCAACGGTTCGGGCCACGCGGGCCCGCCGACGTCGGGCTCGCCCGGCAACGGCTCGATCGCGCTCGCCAAGCCGCCGGTCCGCAAACTGGCCCGGGACCTGGGCGTGGATCTCGCGTCCGTGCGGCCCTCCGGCCCCGGTGGCACCGTCACGCGCGAGGACGTGCACGCCGCCGCGCGTCCGGCGCCGGCCACCGCGGCCCCGGCCGCCTTCGCGGCGACCGGGCCGGGCGAGAGCGTCGCGGGCGAGCGCCGCGTCCCGGTCAAGGGCGTGCGCAAGGCGACTGCCCAGGCGATGGTGGCCAGCGCGTTCTCCGCGCCGCACGTCACCGAGTGGGTGACGGTCGACGTGACCCGCACGGTCAGGCTGGTGCGCAAGCTGCGCGAGATGCCCGACTTCGCGGACACCAAGGTGAGTCCGCTGCTCCTGGTCGCCCGGGCACTGCTCGTGGCGATCGCCCGTCATCCGGAGATCAACGCCTCCTGGGACGAGCCGAACCAGGAGATCGTCATCCGCGATCGCGTCAACCTGGGCATCGCCGCCGCGACGCCGCGCGGGTTGATCGTGCCGAACATCAAGGACGCGGGCGGCAAGAGCCTGGTCGCGCTGGCCGGCGCGCTCACCGAGCTGGTGGCCACCGCCCGGGACGGGCGCACCTCGCCGGCCGACATGGCCGGCGGCACGGTCACCATCACCAACGTGGGCGTGTTCGGGGTGGACGGCGGTACGCCGATCCTCAACCCGGGCGAGGCCGCGATCCTGGCGGTGGGCGCGATCCGTGAGCAGCCGTGGGTGCACAAGGGCAAGGTCAAGCCCCGGCAGGTGACCACGCTCTCGTTGTCCTTCGACCACCGGATGGTGGACGGCGAGTTGGGCTCGCGGGTGCTGGCCGACGTGGCCCAGATGCTGGAGCGGCCGAAGTTGCTGTTCGTGCGCGGCTGACCGTTCGTTGCCACCGCGCGCGGTTCGCGCGCGGTGCGCGTACGGCCCTGCGGCCGGGCCTGTTTCCGGGGCCCGGCCGTACGTATGTCCGGGGGCGTCCCCTAATGTGTATGTACTGTGAAACCATCCGCGGATCCCGCCCCCTTCCGGCCCGGTGGAAGTCTCGCCTGGATCATGTGGGCGGTCGCGGCCTCGGTATACGTCGTCGCGGTCTTTCATCGCAGCAGCCTGGGTGTGGCCGGGATCGACGCGCAGGAGCGGTTCGGGGTCTCCGCGTCGCAGTTGTCGCTGTTCCCGATGCTGCAACTGCTCGTCTACGCCGGCCTCCAGATACCCGTCGGCGCGCTCACCGACCGGTTCGGGGCCAAGCGGGTGCTCGCCTGCGGCCTGGTGCTGATGACGGCGGGTCAGTTCACCTTCGCGTTCGCGCACGGTTTCACCGGCGCCGTGCTCGCCCGGGTGCTGGTCGGCATGGGCGACGCGATGACCTTCGTCAGCGTGTTGCGGGTGGTGGCGGTGTGGTTCCCGGCGAACCGCGTCGCCGTACTGACCCAGTTGACCGCGCTGCTCGGGATGGCCGGCAACCTCGCCGGCGCCACACCGCTGGCCGGGGCGCTGCACGCGTTCGGCTGGAGCCGGACCTTCGCGGTCTCCGCCGGGGTGGGCGTGGCGGTGCTGATCGTGGTCCTGTTCGTGCTGCGCGACAATCCCGGCGGGGCGAGCCGGGCGCGGCCGGCCGGTGGGCCGGGCATGTGGTCCCAGGTCCGCGCGGCGTGGGCCGAACCGGGCACCCGGCTGGGCCTGTGGGCGCACTGGGCGTGCGGCTGCCTGCCGCAGGTCTTCCTGATGTTGTGGGGCTTCCCGTTCCTGGTCGAGGGCCAGGAACTGGCCAAGGGCACCGCGAGCGCGCTGCTCACCGTCGCGATCGTGATCAACATGCTCGCGTGCCTGGTGGTCGGCCCGCTGGTGACCCGCCGGCCGGGCAGCAGGCTGGTGTTGTGCGTGGGCCAGCCGGTGCTGGCCGCGGTGTTGTGGGCGGCCGTGCTGATCCCGAGCGAGCCCTCGCCGCTGTGGCTGCTGGTCGTGCTCGCGCTGGTGATCGGCCCGGGCGGGGCGCTGTCCCTGGTCGGCATGGAGTTCGCCCGGGCGGGCAACCCGCCGCAGCGGCTGGGCACGGTCTCGGGCATCGTCAACGTCGGCGGGTTCGCCGCCGCGACCCTGTGCCTGTTCGCGATCGGCCTGGTCCTGGACCTGGTCGAGCCGAGTGAGGGCGCGCACGGCCTGAACGCCTATCGTGTCGCGATGGCCGTCCAGGCCGTGCCCGTGCTGCTGGGCGTGGTCCAGGTGTTGCGCTACGCCCGCAAGGTCGCCGGTCGCGGTCGCGCGACCGAACCCGTGTGCGTGGTGGCCGGGCGGGTGCCGGAACGCGAAAGTGTCCCCGACGCCGGCTGACGCCCGCCCGACCCGCTCACGGCGTGACGGCCATGTTGTCCAGGATGCGCCGCGCGAGGTCGGGGTCGCCCTCGATCTTGGCGTCGGCCCGGGCGGCCGCGACGCGACCGCACATCAGCCGTACGAACGTCTCCCAGTCGGTGGAGATCGTCACCAGCGGTCCCAGCGGGACCCGCCCGTCCAGCCGGCCCCGGCCGCTCTCGTCGACGGTGACCGTGCGCATGAACTCCACCGGCCCGGTCACGTCGAACACCACCGACGCCCCGGCCGGCGCCTTGGCGTCCTTGGCCACCACCCGGGCCAGCCCGGTCAGCAGGAAGTCGCGGGTGATCAGCGCGGCGGGCGAGTCCAGGTTGCCGGGCATCCCGATCGCGCGCCGCACGTCCTGTTCGTGCACCCACACGTCGAACACCCGCTGGGTGAGCAGGAACCGGTACGGGACGCTGCGGCCCATGATGCCGCGCACCTCCTCCTCCGGGCCGCGGTCGCACTCGTCGAGCATCCGGCGCCGACGCAGGATCACGTACTCCAACTCGCCGGTCATCTCCGGTGAGGTGTGGCAGCGCCGGACGTCCACGGGTATCTCGGTGTAGCGGCTGAACTCGTCGTGCACGTGCCGCAGATCGCGCGGCAGCGTGTGGATCGGTCGGGGATCGCCGAGCAGTTCGAGCTCGATCCCGATCACGTGCGACACGATGTCGCGGACCGACCAGCCCGGACATTCGGTCGCGCTGCTCCACCGGCCCTCGGTCAGGGTGGAGACCAGATCTTTGAGGGAGCGAACCGAGTGCTCCCAGGCGTCGGCGTGCGTTTTCAGGTCGTTGCTCACGTACTACCTCTTGTCGCTGCGTCGTCGGTCGACGGGACGGGTGCGACCGTTGCTTTGACGTGGTCCCGGATCCTGGCAGGCACGTTACGCTGCCGAAGATCCTGCGGTCAGCCCGTTCGCGGGAAGCAAGCGGTGTAGGTGAGGGGAAAGTGCGCGTTTCGCTCGTACAACTCGACGTCGACCCGACGGTGCCCGCCCAGGACCGCCTGGCCGAGGTCTCCGCCCTGGTCCGAAGCCGGCGCGGCGACCACCTGGTGGTGCTGCCCGAGTTGTGGCTGCACACCGGCTGGGTCTACGACGACTGGGAGGCGGGCGCCGAAGGGGTGCGCGGACCCGTCGCCCAGACCATGGCCCGCGCGGCCCGCGACGCCGGCGTGTGGCTGCACGCCGGCAGCATCATCGAGCGCGGCGCGGATCGAAACCTGTACAACACCTCGCTGGTCTTCGACCCGGACGGCACGCTGCGCGGCACATACCGCAAGATCCACCGCTTCGGCTTCACCGGCGGCGAGGCCGCGTTGATCTCGCGCGGCACCGAGATCGCGCAGGTGCGCATGCCGTGGGCCGAGGTGGGCCTGGCGACCTGCTACGACCTGCGCTTCCCGGAGCTGTTCCGGCGGATCCTGGACGCGGGCGCGGAAGTGCTGGTGCTGCCCGCCGCGTGGCCTGCGCGGCGGATCGAGCACTGGCGGGTGTTGTCCCGCGCCCGCGCGATCGAGAACCAGATGTTCGTGCTCGCCTGCAACACGACGGGCACCCAGGGCGGCGAGGCGATGGGCGGCCACAGCATGGTGATCGACCCGTGGGGCGAGATCGTCGCCGAGGCGGGCACCGAGGCGACCGTGCTCACCGCCGAGATCGACCCGGCGCTGGTGGCCAAGACCCGGGAGGACTTCCCGGTCCTGCGGAACCGGGTGTTCTGAGCGCGTTCGCGCCGCGGCGGTGCTACAGGCGGGTGTTCCGCACCTCCTTGCCCGCCGCGTCGTACGCCTTGAGCTCGTACGCGGGGTCGGACGTGCGCGCGGTCACCACGAGTACGTAGACGCGCGTGGTGGGGTCGATCTGCACGGGCCGGATCACCACCGGCTCCCGGTGACCCCGCCAGGTGACCTCCAAGTGGTCCACGTCCGGGGACACCTCGGCCTGGAACACCGCCGCGTACAGGTTCGCCTCGCCCGTCACCGGCCCGGTCGTGCCGCCGCCGCCGAAGCGGTTCCGGTCGGCCGCCTTGTCCTGGGCGGTTCGACCGGGCCGGCTGTCGCACATCTTCGGCATCTCGCTGAACACCTGCCGCTCGAGCTCCTCGAAACAGGTCCGCTCCGGACCCTCCGTCCAGGCCCGAAACCTCCACGGCTTCCCGGCCACCACACCCGCGCCCACGATGTCCGGACCCGCGCCGGGCGGCCTGGTGCCGCCGTCGACGGAGACGATGTCCGTGGACCTGCCGTCCTCGTCCAGCACACCCTCGGCGATCACCGCGCCGCCGCCGCCCACCACCAGCGCGGTCGCCACGGCCGCCCCCACCGTGAACCCGCGCCGGCCGCGCCGCCTGCCCGCCCGCTCGATCGCCGCCTGCGCCGTGGGCGGGGTCAGCTCCGTCGCTCGAATCTCCGCCATGAAGGCCTCCCTCAGTGCGGTGCCGTCGTCGGCCATGGCCGCACCTCCGTGTCCGAAGTAGAGGGGGTTTCCGTCTGACATGGGATCAGATCGGCCAGTTGGGGATCCTTGCGGAGCTGGGCGAGCCCCTTGAACGTCTGACTGCGCACCGTACCCACCGTGCACCCGAGGATCTGCGCGACCTCGGACTCCGAGCGGTCCTCCCAGTAGCGCAACACCACCGCCGCCCGTCGACCCGCCGGCAACCGGGCCAACGCGGCCATCAGCACGCTGCGTTCGGCCACCCCGCCGGTCGGATCGGGCCCGGCGCGGTCCGGCATCCGGTCGGTGAGAAAGTGCGTCACCCGACGTCGACGGACCCGGGACAGATTGGTGTTCACCAGAATGCGGCGCACGTAGGCGTCCGGATTCTCCACCTCGGCCACCCGCGCCCAGGACGTGTACGTCTTGGTCAGCGTGGTCTGGGCCAGGTCCTCGGCCTCGTCGCGATCGCCGCACAGCAGGTACGCGGTGCGCACCAGGGCTGTTCGACGGTCCTCGACGAAGGCCCGGAACTCGTCTTCCCCATGGGATCTCAACCGTGCCCCCTTCCACCCGAACAGACGTGTGGAAGGGGCTCGTTCTATGCCGCGCCCCGCGACCCGCCGCCGCGAACGTCGAGCCGTCCCCGGATCAGTCGTCGTCCTCGCCGCTCAACCGGTCCACGCACACCGCGATCGCGATGATCAGCGCATGGTCCCACCCCGGTGCGATGTCGACGCCGTAGGTGTCCCGCACCCGCAGCCACTTGCGGGTGATCTGCGCGACCGGCCCGTTCGGCCCGGCGATCCCGTACTCGTGGTGGAACATGTCGCCGCGCACCGAGAGTTCGACGCCGACCGCGAGGTCGACCTCGAACGCCTCGTGCAGCGGGGTGAACATCTTCTTGCGCACCGTGGCGACCGTCTCGCCGGTGGCGTCCTCGACCTTCATCGCGTGATGGATGCTCATGATCTTCTTCTTCACGGTCGCCAGGACCGTGCCGGCGGTGTCCTTGAGCTCCAGCCGGTCGTGCAGGGTCAGCGCCTTGCCGTCGACCAGGTAGACCTTCTCGCCGGATTCCGTCGTGACCCAGAAGTCGTCGCCGATCGCGAACATCTTCTCGCGCACGAGATAGCGCCCGGGAGCCACTCCCGGATAGAGCTGGGCTCCGTCGTACTCGTCCCCGAACACTGTGCCTCCACGATGACTACGCGTTGTCGGGCAGACTGCCCGAAATGCCGGCGTTCAGTCGTGCCGGGCGCGCCGGGACGCGGCCGCGGATACACCCGGTTGGGTGGGGTGCGGCCCGTACACGCGCCGGCCGGCGGCCTGTGGCCGACCCGGATGGTTCACTTCGAACCATGAGCAGCACCGCGCGCCGAGCCCGGGTCCGGGCCCCCGAGTTGTCCGGTTCCGGCGGCTGGATCAACACCGACGGCCCCGGCCCGACGCTGGCCCAACTGCGCGGGCGGATCGTGGTGCTGGACTTCTGGACCTCGGCGTGCGTGAACTGCCACCACGTGCTGGCCGAGTTGCGGCCGATCGAGGAGCGCCACCGCGAGGTGCTGACCGTGATCGGCGTGCACTCGCCCAAGTTCGAACACGAGGCCGAGCACGGCACGGTGGTCTGCGCGGTGCAGCGACACGAACTGCGGCACCCGGTCCTGGACGACCCCGAGCTGAGCACCTGGAAGCAGTACGCGGTGCACGCGTGGCCGACCCTGGTGGTGGTCGACCCGGAGGGCTACGTGGTCGCGCAACTGTCCGGTGAGGGCCACGCCGGCGAACTCGAGGTGATGATCGCCGACCTGGTGGTCGAACACGAGGGCAAGGGCACGCTGCGCCGGGCCGCCGAGGAGTTCGAGCGGTCCGAGAGCCCGCGCACCGACCTGCGCTTCCCGGGCCACCTGCTGCGGCTGCCCTCCGGGGCGCTGCTGGTCGCGGACACCGGGCACCACTCGCTGGCCGAGCTGTCCGACGACGGCCGTACGGTGCTGCGCCGGATCGGCACCGGGCGCCGCGGACTGCTCGACGGCGGGCCCCGGCACGCGATGCTGGCCGAGCCGCACGGCATGGCCCTGCTGCCGCCCGAGGTGGCCGCGCACGTGCGGTACGACGTCGTGGTCGCGGACACCGCCAATCACGCGCTGCGCGGCGTCTCGCTGGCCACCGGTTCGATCCGCACCGTCGCGGGCACCGGGCGCCCGCGCCGACGCGGCACCGAGGACCACGGCGCGGCCCGCACGATCGACCTCTCCAGCCCGTGGGACGTCGCGTGGTTCGGCGGTCGGATCATCGTGGCGATGGCGGGTGTGCACCAGCTCTGGGAGTTCGACCCGGTGGGCGAGGGGGTCGGGGTACTGGCCGGCACCACCGACGAGGGCATGGAGGACGGGCCGGTCGACACCGCCAGCTTCGCCCAGCCCTGTGGCCTGGCCGTCTCGCCCGACCAGCACACGTTGTGGGTGGTGGACGCGGAGAGTTCGGCGCTGCGTCGGCTGGTGGACGGCGCGATCGAGACCGTGGTCGGCCGAGGGCTGTTCGACTTCGGCCTGCGGGACGGCCCGGCCGAGCACGCGCTGTTCCAACACCCCCTGGGCGTGGACACGTTGCCGGACGGCTCGGTGGTGGTCGCGGACACCTACAACGGCGCGCTGCGCCGCTACGACCCCGCGGACGGGTTCGTCTCGACCCTGGTCGAGGGCCTGACCGAGCCGGCCGCGGTGGCGGTGGTCGCGGATCTGGACGAGGACCTCTACCTGACCGTGGTGGAATCCTCCGCCCACCGGGTCCACAAGCTGCGCATGCCGCACACGTGACGTCGGCGGCCGGGGCGACCCGCCGACCCGCGTCGCCGTGTTTGCGTGCGCTCGGCCGACCCGAGCGGTCGTTCGCGCGAACGCTGGTGCCCCGCACCGTGGTTCCCGTGAACGGCGACGACCGCGGCTCCGGAGCGGGAGGGGGGAGGACTCCGGAGTCGCGGTCGTCAGGGGGGTGGTGCCGAAATGGTCCTCAGCGTCGGTAGTAGCGGCGGGTCGGCCGCTCCTCGACGATCCGCTCGACGGGCGGCTCGACGTAGCCGCCCACCACCGGCGGCTGCGTGTAGCCGGCCGGCGGCGGGTTCAGCGGCACTTCGCGGCGCCGCGGGCCCCACACCATCAGGAACAGCGCGATGCCCACGACTCCGGTGATCATCAGTACGACACCGACCACGTCGAGGTTGACCCCGGACACGCTCCAGTCGGTGGCGAAGGTCAGGATCGCGCCCACCGCGATCAACAGGATGCCCGCTCCGATGCCCATGAGTTCGTTCACTCCGATCCGCTGACGTGCGGCGGGTACGCGCTGTGCCCGACTTGCCTGTCGGCTCGCGCCTACCCGGAGTCCCCCGAACCATGCCCACCGATTCGCGGCGGCGTTCGGCCCCGGTGCGGCCCTCGCTCAGCCCTCCAGGAACGCGGCGGCGGCCGAGGCGAGCAGGAACGGGTCGTCGGCGCCGCACAGTTCACGGGAGGAGTGCATGGACAGGCACGCGGCGCCGACGTCCACGGTCTCGATGCCCAGCCGGGTCGCGGTGATCGGGCCGATGGTCGAGCCGCAGGGGATCGAGTTGATCCCGACGAAGATCTGCGAGGGCACCCCGGCACGTTCGCAGGCCGCGGTCCACACCGCCCGGCCGCGCGCGTCGGTGGCGTAGCGCTGGTTGGTGTTCACCTTCAGGATCGGGCCGCCGTTCGGCACCGGGTGGTGGCCCGGCTCGTGCCGGAGGGCGTAGTTGGGGTGCACGGCGTGGCCGACGTCGCTGGAGAGGTGGAACGAGTCGGCGAACGCGCGGGCGCGGTCCTGGGACGACCCGCCGCGGGCGCTGACGATCCGGCTCAGCACCGTCTCCAGGAGCGGCCCGGCCGCGCCCGTGGTCGACTCGCTGCCGGTCTCCTCGTGGTCGAACGCGCCGAGCACCGGGATGTGCGCGACGCCGTCGTGCGCGGCCGCGAGCAGCGCGGCCAGCCCCGCGTGCACCGACAGCAGGTTGTCCAGCCGGGGCGACGCGAGCAGTTCGCGATCGCGCCCGAGATAGCTGGGCCGTTGCACGTCGTGGACCATCAGGTCCCACCCGGTGACGTCGCCGGCGGCGACCCCGGCCTCCTCGGCCACGAACCGGATCAGCGCGCCCTCGTCGACCGGGCCCAGCCCCCAGATCGGGGTCATGTGCTGCTGCTTGTCCAACTTCAGGCCCGCGTCGTTGACCGAGCGGTCGAGATGGATCGCCAACTGCGGCACACGCAGCAGCGGTCGGTCCACGAACACCAGGTGCTCGCCGCCGTCGCGCAGCACGATCCGGCCGGACAGACCGAGGTCGCGGTCGAGCCAGGAGTTGAGCAGCGGCCCGCCGTAGATCTCGACGGCGACCTGCCGCCAGCCGACCGCCCCGGTGTCGGGCAGCGGCTTGACCCGCAGGGTCGGCGAGTCGGTGTGCGCCCCCACGATCCGGAAGCCGCGCGTGCTCTCGGTGCCCTCCGGTACGTACCAGGCCACGATCGCGCCTCCGCGCAGCACGTACCGCCCGCCGGCCCCGCCGTCCCACGCGGCCGTCTCCACCAGCCGCCGGAAGCCCGCGGCCTCCAGCCGCGCGGCCACGTTCGCCGCCGCGTGGTACGGGGACGGACTGGCCGCGACGAACTCGATCAAGTCGTCGGTGTGACTCCGGTCGAAGCGAGGCGAGGGCATACATACTCCAAGGTCCACGGCCGCCCGGCCGCGAAGATCGTCACGGTCTCTCCGCCCCGAGACTACGCCCCACCCAGAGCGTCACCGCCGCGCGCTCCCGGCCCCGCGGCCGCACGAAACGGGCCGGCGGCGAGGTCGTCCACAGGACGCCCTCGCCGCCGGCCCGATCCGCCGAAGGACTAGAAAGCCGCTTCCGGGAGTTCCATGATCGCGTTGTCGATCTGCTCCACCATCAGGCGTTGCGGCGTCAGCAGCGGCAGGATCTCGCGGGCGAAGTGCTTCGCCGCGGCCACCTTGCCCCGGTAGAACGCCTCGTCCCGACCGGGCGTGCCGGCCAGCTTCGTCAGCGCGACCGAGGCCTGACGCAGCAGCAGCCAGGAGACCACCAGGTCACCGGCGGCGATCAGGAGCCGCGTGGTGTTCTGGCCGACCTTGTAGATCGAGTCGATCTCCTGCTCGGACGCCATCAGTTGGTTGATCATCGCGGCGACCATGCCCTGGACGTCCTCGGCGGCGGTCGCGAGCAGCCCGACCTCGGCGGCCAGTTCGCCCTCGGCGTGCGCGGCGATGAATTCCTGGATCTCGCCGGCCACCACGGTCAGCGCCTTGCCCTGGTCGCGGACGATCTTCCGGAAGAAGAAGTCCTGACCCTGGATCGCGGTGGTGCCCTCGTAGAGGGTGTCGATCTTGGCGTCCCGGATGTACTGCTCGATCGGGTATTCCTGGAGGAAGCCCGAGCCGCCGAAGGTCTGCAGCGACTGCGCGAGCTGCTCGTACGACTTCTCCGAGCCGTAGCCCTTGACGATCGGCAGCAGCAGGTCGTTGACCCGGTCCGCGGTCTCGTCGCTCCCGCCGGCGAGCGCGGCGCCCTCGATCCGGTCCTGCCACGAGGAGGTGTACAGCACGAGCGCGCGCATGCCCTCGACGTACGCCTTCTGGGTGAGCAGCGAGCGGCGCACGTCCGGGTGGTGGGTGATGGTCACGCGCGGCGCGGCCTTGTTCGTCATCTGCGCGAGGTCGGCGCCCTGGTAGCGCTCCTTCGCGTACTCGAGCGCGTTGAGGTAGCCGGTGGACAGCGTCGCGATGGCCTTCGTGCCGACCATCATCCGGGCGTACTCGATGATCTTGAACATCTGCGCGATGCCGCTGTGCACCTCGCCGACCAGCGTGCCCACCGCCGGGACGCCGTGCTCGCCGAAGGTGAGCTCGCAGGTCGTGGAGACCTTGAGGCCCATCTTGTGCTCGACGTTGGTGACGAAGGCGCCGTTGCGCTCGCCGGGCTCGCCGGTCTCCGGGTCGAAGTGGAACTTCGGCACCACGAACAGCGACAGGCCCTTGGTGCCGGGACCGGCACCCTCCGGGCGCGCGAGCACCAGGTGGATGATGTTCTCGGTCATGTCCTGGTCACCCGAGGTGATGAAGCGCTTGACGCCCTGGATGTGCCAGGTGCCGTCCTCCTGCCGGACCGCCTTGGTGCGCCCCGCGCCGACGTCCGAACCCGCGTCGGGCTCGGTCAGCACCATCGTGGAACCCCACTGGCGGTCGACCATGAAGCCGGCGACCTTGCGCTGCTCCTCGGTGCCGAGCGTGTGCAGCACCTGGGCGAAGTCGGGGCCCGCCGCGTACATCCACAGCGCCGGGTTGGCGCCGAGCACCAGCTCGGCCACCGACCAGCGCAGCGAACGCGGGCAGTTGGTGCCGCCCATGCTCTCGGGGAGCGCGAGGCGCCACCACTCCGAGTCCATGTAGGCCTTGTACGACTTCTTGAACGCCTCGGGCAGCGTGGCCGAGTGTGTCGCGGGGTCGAACACGGGTGGGTTGCGGTCGCCCTCCGCGAACGAATCGGCGAGGTCGTTCACGGCGAGGCGTTCGACCTCGGCCAGGATCGACCTGGCGGTATCGACGTCCATTTCCGCGAACGGACCCGTGCCATAGACCTGCTCGCGCCCGAAGACCTCGAACAGGTTGAACTCCAGGTCGCGGAGATTCGACTTGTAGTGACCCATGACAGGCTCCGCCCGTGGTTGCGTCTCGTGGACTGCGCTGACTGAACTGAACTGAACGACCGAACTGAACTGGGACCCAGTGTACTGGTCAGTAACATAATGATCGTACCCATGGGTAACTTTTTCAATGCCCGAGAGGTTCCCATCCGGTTACCACCAGGTACATGTGACCGTCTCGGCGGAGGGCTCAAACCCGGGCCGCGGACCCGCTAGCCTCGTGGTGTGTACGGCTACGCAACGGAAGAATCCCAGGCCCGGGCGGAGGCGCCGGCGCTCACCGACGCCGTGCGCGCGTTCGCCACGGGCGTCATGAACGGCGAGGACTTCCAGTCCATCTTCATAGCGTCGAAGGTCTTCTGCCCGAGAGGTGATCGCCCGGGCTTCCTGGCCCTGCACAACACCCCCGAGCCGGTGATCCCGATGTTCAGCTCCCTCGCCGAACTCAAGAAGTACGCCGGTGAGGAGTCGCGCCACTTCACGGTCACCGGTGCCGAGGTGCTCGACCTGCTCCCCAACGGCTACGGCTTCGTGCTCGACCTCGACGGCGAACACCGGGTGATGTTCGACGCGAAGGCCATAGAGCAGATGATCGCCTTCGCGATGCGCCGGATGTACGGCTGAGCCGTCCGTTCGACCCGAGCGGCGTGCACGGCCGAACGCGCCGACGATCGTGCCGCTCGGAGCACCGACGGTGACCGCGGGGTCGCGTTTCGTCGATGTCGGGCGGTCGAGGGTCGGCGCGCTCGGGACGATGCCTCGATCAGGCCGGACGATGGCCGTGGTTGGCTCTGTTCTTGCGACGGGACTTGCGCTTGCGGGTCTTCCTCGACATCGCGCCCCCTTGCTCGTCGTGCCGCATGCTTACCCGCGCCCGGTCCGCGTTCATGCCCGGAGTTCCACGCGACCGGCGACCGGCGACCGGCGACCGGCGACCCGCGACGTCGAACGCCGGCCCGACCCCGACGCCCTCGGCTCAGCGGCGCAGCGCGGCGGCGGGTCGGATCCGGGCGGCGTGCCACGCGGGGGGCAGGCCGGCGAGGAGCCCGATGGCGAGGCCGATCAGGGGTCCCGCGGCGAGCATGGCGGGGTCGACGACCGCGGGCCAGTGTCGCGCGGCGGCGGTGACGACGATGGTGATCGCCCCCAGGGAGGTGCCGACGAGGCCGCCCAGCGCCCCGAGGCCGGCGGATTCGAGGAGGAATCGGCAGGCGATGTCGCGGCTCCCGGCGCCGAGGGCGCGGCGCAGGCCGATCTCGGGGGTGCGTTCCTGGACGGCGACCAAAGTGGTCCCGGCGATGCCGACGGCGCCGATGAGCAGGCAGAGCCCGGCCAGGAGGAGGAACGGCCCGGCGCGGTCGCCGGTGCCGTGGCCGCGCAGGGTGCCCGGATCGGGCGGCGGGATCGGCCGGAACGCGTCGACGGCGTCGGGGCGCAGTGCGTACGGGGCTTCGCCGGCGACCTGGCGGGCGGCGCCGTTCCTCGTGGTGACCAGCATCCTGGCCCGGTCGGCGCCGCCGGGCGGGCCGTAGACGCGTTCGGCGGTGGTGCGGGGGATGAGTACGGACCGGAGCAGGTCGGCCCGGCGGTCGGCGCCGGCGAGGATGCCGACGACGGTGAACGGGGTGTCGCCGACGAACACGGCCGGGGCGGTGTCCAGGCTGCCGACGCCGAGGTGCTCGGCGACGTCCGCGCCCAGGACGGCCACCTGTTCGGCGCGCCCGTCGTGGAAGGTGTCGTAGCCGCGGCCGGTCGCCCAGTGCGGCCCGGCGGCCCGGAGGAAGCCGGGAGAGGCGGCGAGGACGGGGATCCGCGGGGCGTTCGGGTCGCCGCCGACGGGAGCGGCGCGCACTTCGGTGCCCGGCGGCAGTTCGACCGTCCACTGCACACCGGCGTGTTCGACGCCGTTGAGGGCGCCGACGCGCCGGTCGGCGTCGGCGGTGAACATCAGCGGCTCGTGGGCGGGGTCGGCGCCGCCGGTGTCCTCGATGATCACCTCGGTGGCGGCGCGGACGTCGAAGCGGTCGTCGAGCCGACGGTCGGCACCGGCGGTCAGGCCCACGACGGCGACGAGGGTGCCCACGCCCAGGACGGTGCCCAGGGCGGTGAGGATCGAGCGGGCCGGTCGACGGAGCATGTCGGCGAGGGCCTGGGAGCACAACGCGCGCAGGCGTCGGCGGGACCGGGCGGTCCGCTGTACCGGCTCGCCGGTCGGCGACGGCCGGGCCCCGCCCGTCACGGGTGCGCGCCGGCGCGGACGGGTGCCGCGACCTTGCGGTTCGCGCCGACCACCACGCGGTCGCCCGGGGCCAACGCGCCGGCCATCGGCGCCACCTCCACGTATCCGTCGCCGGAGGTGCCCGCACGGATCTCCACCCGCCGCCGGGCGCCGCCCGATTCGAGCACCGTCAACATGGTCCGGCCGTCCGCGCCCGCGGACACCGCGGAAACCGGCACGACCAGCACGGGGCCGTCCGACGAGGTCGCCTCGATGGTCAGCCGTACCTCGCGGCCCGCCAGTTCGGGATCCAACGCCGCCGTGGGCACGACGAGCACCGGATAGCCCTCGCCGCCGGCCGCCGGCGTGGCGGCGACACCCTGCGCGGAGCCCTCGTCGTTCGCGGCGGCCGGGGTGTCCGCGATCGACCGGACCTCGCCGGTCGCCTCGATTCCGGACGACTCGGCCAGGATCCGCACCCTCAGGCCGGGTCGTACCAGGACCTTCTCGTGCGGCGCCAACGATCCCCGCACGACCGCATCCCCGACCGAGAGCGTCAGGGCCTTGTCCCGCATCTCGTCGCCGACGACCGCCTTCATCGTGTCGACCCGGGCGGGGAAGCGGCCCAGGAACACCACCTCGGCCGCGGGCACCATCGCGCCGGCCTTGTCCCGGAGCTCGGCCAGCGTGGTCCTCGCCCTGGCCAGATCCTCGTTCGCGTAACGCACCTGCCGAGCCGCGGCCGCCGACGCGCCGGCCTTCGACCCGCTTGAGGTCGACCCACCCGATGTCGATCCGCTTGAGGTCGACCCGCTTGAGGTCGATCCACTTGAGGTCGACCCGCTTGAGGTTGACCCGCTCGATGTCGATCCGCTCGAGGTTGACCCGCTCGATGTCGATCCGCTCGATGTCGACCCACCTGAGGTCAACCCAGCCGAGGTCGACCCGCCCTCCGTCGACGCGGCGCCCGTCGACCCACTCGACGTCGACGCGGCGCCCGTCGACGTCGTGTCGCCCGCCTCGACCCAGTCCCCCGCCCCCGCTCCGTCCCCGTCCCTGGCCCGGGCCAACGCGCGTTCCGCGGCGGTGACCCGGTCCTCGGCGGCCGCGATCGCGTCGTCCCCGCTCGTCATCGGCGCGTCGTATCCGGCCGCCCGGTAGAACTCCGCCACGGCCGCCCGCGTCCCGGGCCCGTAGGTTCCCGCCCGGTCCGTCCCGACCCGGTACCCGAGTCCCTTCAACGCGGCCTGCAACTGCTCGACATCGCGGCCCTCGCCGCCCGGCCGCAGATCCCGGTACACCGGCAACTCCCCGGGCAGCACGAAGACCGGCCGCCCGGACACCTCCAGCAGCACCTGCCCGGCCTCGACCACGTCCCCGGCCCGGACCCGAACCCCAGTCACCACCGGTTTCGTCGTACCGCCGCCGTCCCCGCCCCCGCTCGTCGACACCCGGGGCGCCACCGTGACCGTGTGCTCCGCCCCGACCGTCCCGCGCAGCACCACGGTGTCCGTGAGCACCCGGCGTTCCACCGTCGCCGAGATCACCGATCGAGCCGGCGCCTTGGCCTGGGCGGCCCGCTCCTCGGGCGACCGGACGAATCGTGCGGCCGTCCATCCGCCGACGATCGACACCAGCGCGATCACGACCAGCACGATCAGGACGCGCCGCCGGCGTGTCTCGGGCGTGCGCGCGGGGGCGGATTCCGGCTCGACCGGGTCGAATCCGAGGTCACGGGACATTCCGATGGCAATCCTCGCTTCGCGCAGAGCGACACCACCGCCCACTCGGCGGTTGCCACCCAGACTGCCAAGCCGAAGCCGTGCCCCGCACGCGGACGCGCGGTCGATCGCGCGGTCGTCCACCGCATGGCCGATACCCGGACCGCCACGCGTGCGGCTTCTCGCCGCCCCACCGGTACCCGATCGTCGACGCCTCGGCGGGCGGGCCGGCCGGAGGACGCCGAAGCGCCGACGATCGGGTGCGGCGCGCCCACACGCGCGGCGCGCGGCGCGCGATCGTCGGCGCCGATGGGCGGACGGGGAGGGGCCGGGTCAGCGGGCGCGCCGGCCGTGGCGCAACAGTTCGCCGCTGTGCACGCCGGTGGGTTCGTCGTTCTCGATGGTCACCCGGCCGTTGACCAGGATGTAGCGGTAGCCCTTGGCGTCGATCACCGTGCGGAGTTGGCCGGCGGGCAGATCGTGCACGAACACGGGGTCACCGTAAGCGAGTTCGTCGTAGTCGTAGACGATGATGTCGGCTGCGGCGCCCTCGGCGAGCACGCCGCGGTCGGTGAACCCCGCACAGCGGGCGGGCAGGCCGGAGAGCCGCCGGTGCGCCTGTTCGAGCGAGGTCCAGGCGTGCTTGCGGACGTACTCGACCAGGTACTCCGTGCCGTACATGCCCGCGCTCAGCGTCTTCAGGTGCGCGCCGCCGTCGGACAGGCCGGGCAGCAGGTACTCGTAGTCGACGAGTTCCTTCAGGCCCTCCAGGGTCGCGTTGAACTGGCCGGTGTGCACCTGCGTGGTCAGCCCGTCCGCGACGGTGACGTCGCACAGCACGTCCACCGGGTGTCGGTCCAGCTTCGCGCCGATCTCCTTGAACGACAGGCCCTCGTACTGCTTGTACTCGGCGGTGAAGGTGCGGTGCAGCTTCATGTCCGGGTACAGGTGGTAGAACAGCGGGTCGAACTCGCGCAGTTCGGCTCGCACCGCCGGGTCGTTCAGCATCGCGATCTTCTCCTCGACCGTCTCGGCCGCGAAGATGTCCGCCACCGGCGGGCGGGTGGACACGCCGCCGTACAGGAAGCTGAACGGCACCGGGACGTCGGTGGTCATCGCCTGGCCGTAGATCGGGATGCCGCGTTCCTGGCAGCGTCGCAGCCATTCGATCTTGCGCTTGTACAGGCCGCCGCTGCGCGAGTTGGCGATCACCGCGTTCCAGATCAGCGGCCGGCCGCTGACCTCGACCAGGTGCTCGTACTCCTCCTCGGTGATCTGCGTGCCGGACACCTGCATGAAGCCGCGGCCCTGCCGGCCCAGCGCCTCGGCCAGCGCGAGGCGGGTCTGCGGCCACATGATGTCGGTGGGCATCGGCGTGCCGTCGAAGTCGCCCTGCATCAGTCGGCCGTTCGGGTTGCCCGGCTCGCCCAGACACTGCGCGGACCAACCGCACGCGCCGGCGTCCATCGCCTCCTCCAGCAGGCGGGCGAGTTCGGCGTGCTCGGCGTCGGTGGGCTCGGCACCCGCCTTCGCCCGCTCCAGGCCGAGCACCCAGATCAGCAGCGGGTTCACCGGCACGTACGGCAGCACGTTGACCGCCTTGGGCGTGCGGTCGACGCTGTCCAGGTAGTCGGGGAAGGTGACCCAGTCCCACGGCATGCCCTCGCGCAGGGTCTCGGTGGGGATGTCCTCGACCGCGGTCATCGACAACATCGCGCGCTCGCGCATGTCCTCGCGCACCGGCGCGAAGCCGAAGCCGCAGTTCCCGGTGACCACCGAGGTCACCCCGTGCGGGCCGGACGTGGTCAGGTACGGGTCCCAGAAGACCTGGCCGTCGTAGTGGGTGTGCAGGTCGATGAAGCCGGGCGCGACGATCAGGCCGGTCGCGTCGATCACCCGATCCGCGTCCTCGGCCGGGATTCGCCCGATCCGGCTGATCACGCCGTCGGTGATCGCGATGTCGCCCCGGAAACGCGGGTTTCCCGAACCGTCGACGACGATGCCGCCCTTGATGACCACGTCGTAGTTCGCCATGGCGTCCCTTCCTTCGTCCTTCGGCAGAGCCCTTGATTCAGTTAATTAAAGAGTGTGTTTAATACGAGGACGTGAAGGAGTCAAGGGATTCCGGGCCGAGGCCGCGGCGGCCGGGCGGAGCGGGTGCGCGGGGGCGGCGGGCGACCGGGCGGGCCGCGGCGAGCGATGGGCGGGGCGGCACGCGGCCGGGCGGTGCGGGTGGGCGCTCGGGCGGTGCGGGTGGGCGCTCGGGCGGGCGGTCGGGTGGACCGAACCCGCTCAGCCGCCGGCGAGCGCGCCCGCGACGATCGTGGTCAGGTGGTCGTCGAAGGCTTCCGGGCCGAGCAGGCCGGTGGCGACGATCCCGTCCGGCCGGGGCGGCTGCGTGTGCCGCGCGGCGCGGGCCGCGCACAACATGCCGACCATCTGGGTGACCAGGAAGGTCCGGGTCTGCAGCGCCGTCACGGCCGATCCGGGGCGTGCCGCCGCGACCGCGTCCACCACGTCCTGGACGTCCTCGCCGCCGAGCAGCGGAGTGATCGGCGAGGTCGCGTCGCGCAGCAGTTCCACCGAGATCTGCAGGTACGCCCGATCGGCGGGCGACCCGTTGAGCAACTCGGTGATCGGCAGCACGATCGCGCGGGCGTATCCGGCCATCTGCTCCGGTCGCTCGCGGGCGGCGGCCAGCAGCGCCTGGCGCCGCGCGTACACGACCGGGACGTGCTGTTCGACGATCGCGCGCAGCAGTCCCTCGCGACCGCCGAAGTGGTAGTGGATCGCGCCGGCGTTGCGTTGCCCCGCCGCGCGGGTGATGTCCTGCAACGGCACGTCCAGACCGTGCCGCGCGAACAGGATCTCGGCGGCCTCGACGATGCGGCGCCTGGTGGGGCCGGAGTCACGGGGCATGGGCGCAGCATATGGCCTGGGTAGAGCCCGGGTTCGGCCACGAATGGCGGAGTTGTCAAGTGCCTGTTTGGCCAGGTTTGGATACGTTTTGGAGCTAATGGGACTTTCGCCCCTGTCCGTGTGCCTCGGCGCACGTGACGATGGATGAAGTCGGCGTCGGTCCGTCCCCCTGCGCGTCAACGAAAGGTCCCGACACATGCCTGCCATGGCCCTTCCCGCCGGCCGAGCGGTTCCGGTGGCAGTGGGTTTGTACGTGGCGGTGCTGCTGAGTCGGGTGTTCGCTCCGGACTACCTGGACATGCACGCGGTGTTGATCGCCGTGCCGGCCGTGGTGGCACTGGCGTATCGGCCGTGGATGACCGCGGTGGCCGGCCTGGTCGCGCTGATCACCCGTCTGCTGTTGCGGCCGGAGATGTACAGCGGCGACTACGGCGACTACAGGCACTCCACCGGCGTCTCGGCGGCGATCCTGATCGTGACCCTGTTCGGGTGCTGGGTGGGCTGGGAGCGGCGGCGACAGGACGCCCGGCTGCATCGTGTGCAGTCGGTGGCCGAGGTGGCCCAGCGTGCCCTGCTGCGGCCGGTGCCCAGGACGATCGGCCGATTCGGCTTCGCGGTCCGCTATCGGGCGGCGGCCGAGGAGGCGTCCATCGGCGGCGACCTGTACGAGGTGTTGGAAACGCCGTACGGGGTGCGGGTGCTGCTCGGCGACGTACGCGGCAAGGGGCTGGAGGCGGTCGACATGGCGGCCCGGACGCTGGGCGCGTTCCGTGAGGCGGCCTACGAGGCGCCGACCCTGGCGGAGGTCGGCGTCCGGGTGGATCGCAGCCTCAACCGGCAGCTCGGCGGCGAGGACTTCGTCACCGCCGTGATGGTCGAGCTGTGCCCCGGCGAGGGCACCATGCAGGTCCTGGCGTGCGGCCATCCGTCGCCGTTGCTGGTCCGCGGCGGCACGGTCGGCGAGGTGATCGCCGAGGCGGGACTTCCGCTGGGCATGGGCCTGCTGCCGGCGACCACCACACGCACGGTGGAGCACGTGCGCTTTCGGCCGGGGGACGTGATGTTGCTGCACACGGACGGGGTGACCGAGGCCCGGGACACCTCCGGCACCTTCTACGCGCTGGGCCGGCATCTGGCCACGCACGCGCACAACGACGCCGCGGCGATGCTGGACGCGGTCGAACAGGGCCTGCTGGCGCACGTGGGCGGCAAGCTGGAGGACGACGCGGCGATGCTCGCGGTGACCCTGACGGGGCCGCTGATGAAGGTGGTCAAACCGGCCCGGACGCTGGAACCGATCCGGCACCCGGCCTGACCCACGGATCCGACCCACGAATCCGATCCACGAATCGGGCTCACCGCTCGCCTACGGCGAACTCGCGGCCGGCAGTTGCGCGGTCGGCGTCGGGTCCGGTGCCGTGGAGATCCGGAGCGCCGCGACGAGTTCCTTGTACAACTTGTCCGTGGCCAGGAGTTGGTCGTGGGTGCCGGTGGCCCGGAGCCGGCCGCCGTCCATCAGCAGGATGCGGTCCGCGTCCACCACGGTGGACAGTCGGTGCGCGATGGTGACCACCGCGCCGTGCTCGGCCACCTCGCGCACGACGTCGTGGATGGCCGCCTCGGTCCGGCCGTCGAGCTGTGCGGTGGCCTCGTCCAGCAGCAGCACCTCGGGGCGGCGGACGATGGCCCGGGCCACCGCGACGCGCTGGCGTTCGCCGCCGGACAGGCTGGTACCGGCGACCGGCTCGTCCAGGCCGCCCGGGAGCCGCCGAACGGTCTCCTCCAGGTGCACCGCGCGCAGCGCCGTCCACGCCTCCTCGTCGCTCGCGTCCGGGTGCCGGAAGAGCACGTTGTCCCGGACCGTCCCGGCCAACAGCGGCGTCTCCTGCTCGACATAGGCGATCCGGGACCGCACCGCGCCGATGCTCAGCCGCCGGTACGGCACGCCGGCCATGTCGATCCGGCCGCCGTCCGGCTCGTAGAACCGCAGCAGGAGCGAGAAGATCGTGGTCTTGCCCGCCCCGGACGGGCCGACGATTGCGATGTGGCCGCGATGCGGGACGTCGACGCTCAGCTCGGACAGGGCCGGTCGTTCGGCTCCCGGGTAGGTCACCGACACCTTGTCGAGGGTGAGTGCGGCGGGGCCGCCGTACCGGGCCGGGGCCGGCTCGCCGTCGGTGAGGTCCTCGGTTCGGATCGACTCGGCCTCGCGCAGCCGCGTCGCCGCCGCCACACCGGCCTGGAGTTGGGCCACGTTGGTGGTCAACTCGCCCACCGGTTCCGCGATTTGGAAGGCGTACAGCAGGAACGCCACGAGGGTGGACACGGCCATCTGCCCCTCGCCCACCCGCCACGCGCCGTAGGCGAGGATCACGATGATGGCCAACTGGATGCCGCTGCCGGCGATGGTCCAGGCGATCGCCTCGGTGCGTACCGCCCGCACGCCGTGCCGGGCCGCGTCGCGGGACTCGGCGATCACCCGGTCGCCCTCGCGCTGCTCGGCGCCGCTGGACTTGACCGTCCGGACCGCGCGCAGTCCGCCCTCCAGGATGCCGCCGAGGTTGCCCAGCGATTCCTGGGCCTGCCGTTGGGCCCGCGCGATCGGCGGCATCAGCAGGCCGACCAGGACCGCGATCACGACGAGCGCGGCCAGCGTGCACAGCAGCAGTGGCACGTCGAGCACCGCCATCAGCACGATCGTGCCCACCAGCGAGACGGTCCCGTTGACCAGGTCGACCAGGCTGGACGAGGCGGCCTCGCGCAGCAGCACGGTGTCCGAGGTCACCCGGGTGACCAGTTCGCCGGGCGGCCGGAACTGGAGGTCGGGCAGCACGCCTCGGAAGAAGCGCCGGACCAGCGATTCGCGTGCGTCGAAGACGATCCGCTCGGCGAGCCGGCCCAGCATGATCCACTGCACGAGTCCGAACCCGGCGCCGAGCACCAGCAGCCCGGCCAGCAGGCCGATCGGCCCGACCAGCGAATTCGGCGAGTCGATCGTGTCGAGGATCCACTTGGTGGCGAGCGGGGTGGCCAGCGCGGTGCCGGTGTAGCCCAGGCCGAGGAGCAGCGCGAGGGCCAGCCGCGCGCGATGCGGGCGGACGAAGCTCCAGAGCAGGCGGGCGTTCGGCCGGCGCTCGGAAGGGGTGGCGGGCTGCGTCATGCTTCGAGTGGAACATGACTGTTCCATTTTGGTCAAGAGAATTCCCATTACGGGTCATAGTGGTACCTTGACCGGCATGACGAGAGACGCCGGCGCTGCGGAAACCGGTACCCGACTCCGCACCAGGACCGCGATCCTGGACGCGGCCGCGACGGTGCTCGCCGCCGCCCCCACCGCGTCGCTCGGCGAGATCGCCGCGGCGGCCGAGGTCGGCCGGACCACGCTGCACCGCTACTTCCCCGAGCGGCACGACCTCCTGCGCGCCCTCGCCCGGCACGTCGTCACGCTCAGCGACGCCGCCGTGGCCCGGGCCCACCCGGACAGCGGTCCGCCACTCGCGGCGCTGCGCCGGGTCGTCGAGGGGCAGTTCGAGCTGGGTCCGATCCTGCTGTTCATCTACAACGAGCCCACGATCGTCGGCGACACCGACCTGTGGGACGAACTGATCGGCGGCGACGACCCGGTCGACGCGATTCTCACCCGCGCCGGCGGACCGACCGCCCCGGCGCTCCCCGCCGGTTGGGCCCGCCGTACCTTCTGGGCCCTGCTCTACTCCGGCTGGGAGGCGGCGAAGGAGGACGGCCTGCCCCGCCACGAGGTGGTCGACGCGATCATGACCAGCCTGACCCGAGGCGTCCTCGCCCCGGAACCGACCGATCCGCATCCGCACTGACCCGCGGGATCACCGACCGGCCGCCGACGCACCCGCGCCGTCGGCGGCCGGTGCCGTCCGCTCACGGCCCGTCCAGCCCGAAGACGAAGCCGAAGGGGTCGGTGAGTTGGCAGATCCGCCGCCCGGCCTCGACCACCAACGGGCCGCGATGCCGCACACATCCGGCCGCGAGAAGCCGATCCCGGACCACGTCCAGGTCATCCACACCCCAGTACGGAACGGTGCTCGCGCCCGGCGGGTTGCGCTCCGGATCGGCCGGGTGGAAGCCGAGCTCGACACCGGCGATGTCCACCCACGCGTACACCGACTCCCCGTCGATGTCGAAGCGGGCCGGGACGTCGAGCACCTCGGCCCACCAACCGGCACTCCGGCGCGGATCGGCGGCGAAGACGAGGACGGTTTGAACGCCACGAAACACGGTCTCTCCCACACGATCACGGGCCCGGTCGCCCCACGCGAGGCGCCGAAATCCCCGATTATCGCGCAACCGGCCGGTCGGCCCGCCGTCGCGGCGCACGCCATGTCGCGCCGCTCCACGCCACATGGACCGGGTTCGCCCTCGGCTGAGCGGTCGGCCGGGTCAGCCCGGTCGGCGGCGCGAGGTCGCGACGAATCGCGCCTGTCGGCGGCCACGTTCCAGATCCGCGCGCCGCCGTTCGGCGAGCTCCTCCGGCGACATCAGGTACGACCCGACGACCTTCGTCGCCTCCAACACGGGCGGGTCGTCGACGGGAGCGGGCGGCGGCACGAAGTCCCGCCATCCACCCGGGCGCGCCGCCGGCCCGCGAGGGCCGCCCGGGCGCGCGGTGCGCTCGACCTCGACATCGTGTGGGCCGCTCGGATCGGGACGGCTCGATCGCAGCGCCCGGGCGAATACACGCACGACAACATTCACCAACCCCACGTGCTCATCGCGTCCCTTCGAGGCGCCGGCTCGGGAACCTCGGACGCGTGGACCATGTACGGCATATCGGCGCCATCGACCCGAACCATGAGCGACGGATCCCCACCGAGCCCGACACCCGCCTCGGCCCGCTCGACCGGTCACCCCCGGCGGGGATCAGGAAAGCGCGCCGACGCCCGGGCGAAGGCGCGCGTGTCACCCGTGTCCTCAGTAGGCGACGCGGTCGGACTTGGCCAGCCACGCGTCGAAGGGGGCCGTGCGGTGCGGCAGGTCCAACTGCTCGACCCGGGTGGGCCACATCGACTTGGGCTTCTTCTCGAACAGGTCGTAGAACTTGCGGTCGTCGAAGCCGGCCACCGCCGCGTCGTGCCGATCGGCGGCGTAGACGATCCGGTCCACTCGGGCCCACAGGGCGGACGAAAGGCACATCGGACACGGCTCACACGAGGTGATCAGGACGCAGCCCTCGAGTGAGAAGACGTCCAGTTGCCTGCAGGCGGCGCGCATCGCGCTCACCTCGGCGTGTGCCGTCGGGTCCAGGGTCGCGGTGACCTGGTTGTGCCCGATCGCGACAACCACGCCCTCCTTGGCGACCAGTGCGCCGAACGGGCCACCGCCATTCGCCACGTTGTCGGTGGCCAACCTGATCGCCTCGTCCATCCAGGCGCGCTCGAGGTCCCGGATGCTTGTTCCTTGGGTGTGCGTGGTCACGGTTACTCCTAGCGGAGACGGTGTGGGGGATTCCCCGATGCGTTGTCGATGCGGAACACCGACGCACCGGGGCGACAAGTGGGCCCGCGGGCGCCGCCCCGAGTTCACCTCGGTCGGCGACACCCGCGGGAGTCCGTTACGGCCGGACGCCGCAGATGTGCTCCGGTGCGACCGGAGTGTGGGTCAGGTTCAACCCCGTCGCGTCGCGGATGGCGTTCACGATCGCCGGGGTCGCGGAAATGGTGGGCGGTTCGCCGACACCACGCACCCCGTACGGCGAGTTCGGGTCGGCCCTTTCGATCACGTCCACCGTCATCGGCGGCATGTCCACGATGGTCGGGATCAGGTAGTCGGTGAACGACGCGTTGCGGATCTTCCCGTCCTTGACCTGGATCTCCTCCATCACGGCCAGGCCGAGCCCCTGCGCGGAACCGCCGTGGATCTGCCCGACGACGGCGTCCGGGTTGATCGCCTTGCCGACGTCCTGCGCGCAGTCCAATTGCACGACCTTGACCAGACCCAATTCGGTGTCCACGTCCACCACCGCCCGATGCGCGGAGAAGGCGTGCTGGACGTGCACCCGCGGGCTCTGCCCACTCACCGGGTCCAACGCGTACGTCCGCAGGTGGTGGTACTCCCTGGTCTCCTCGATCACGTCGTCACCGAGCACGTCGACGAGATCGGCGAGGACACCGGTGACTTCGGAGACGACCTTGCCCCCGGCAAGCGACAGGTCCCCGGGCTTCTCGCCGAAACGCCGGGCGACCCGCTCGAAGAGCACCTCGCGGACGGCCTCACACGCGTTCTTGACGGCACCGCCGGTGATGTAGGTCTGTCGGGAAGCCGAACTCGACCCGGCGTCGCCGACGTTGGTGTCGTTCGGGTGGATGTTCACCCGCTCCACGCCGAGTTCGCTGCGGGCGATCTGCTGCTGCACGGTGATCAGACCCTGCCCGACCTCGGCCGCCGCGGTGTGCACCATCGCAACCGGGTTGCCGGCGATGACCTGCAACCGCACCCGCGCCGTGGAGTAGTCGTCGGCGCCTTCCGCGTAGGAGATGTTCTTGATGATCACGCTGTAGCCGATGCCCCGCACGACACCTTCGCCGTGCGTGGTGTTGGCCGCACCGCCCGGCAGCTCCCGGATGTCCACGGGTCCGCCGCGGTCGTCCGGCGGCAGCGGGATGCTCTTGACCCGTTCCAGCAACTCGGCGACCGGCGCGGGGTAGTCCAGCACCTGCCCGGTGTGCAGGGTCGAGCCCTCCTCGATGGCGTTGAGCTGACGCAACCGCACCGGGTCCATGTCCAACGCCTTGGCGAGTTTGTCCATCTGGGACTCGTAGGCGTACGCGGGCTGCACGGCGCCGAGGCCACGCATCGCGCCGCACGGCGGGTTGTTCGTGTACAGGCCCCAACCCTCGATCCTGACGTTGGGTACCTCGTACGGCCCGACGCCCAACGACGTGGCGTTGCTGACCACGACCGGCGTCTTGGAGGCGTACGCGCCGCCGTCGAAGTACATCCGCGCCCGGACGTAGACGAGCCTGCCGTCCTTGGTCGCGCCGTGCTCGTAGTACATCTTCGCCGGGTGCCGGTGGACATGCCCGTAGAAGGACTCCTCCCGGCCGTAGACCATCTTCACCGGCCGGCCGGTGTGCAGCGCCAGCATGCAGCAGTGGATCTGCATGGACAGGTCCTCGCGGCCGCCGAAGGCACCGCCGACGCCGGACATGGTGAAGCGCACCTTCTCGACCGGGAGCCCGAGCGCCCGCGCCGTCTGCCGCTGATCCACGTGCAGCCACTGGGTGGCGATGAACAGGTCGACCCCGCCGTCCTCGGCCGGGATGGCCAAACCGGACTCCGGCCCCAGGAAGGCCTGGTCCTGCATGCCCATGGTGTACACGTCGGACACCACGACGTCGGCCTCGGCCTCCGGATTGCCCCGGACGATCGGCTGGTGGCGCACCACGTTGCCCCCGGGGTGCAGCTTGGGCAACGTGTCGTCGTGCGCGGCCCGTTCCGGGTCGGTGATCGGCTCGAGCACCTCGTAGGCGACCACGATCTTCGCCAGCGCGCGCCGGGCCGTCTCCGGGTGATCGGCGGCTACCAGGGCCACCGGCTCGCCCTGGTAGCGCACGACGCCCTCGGCCAGCACGGGTGTGTCGGCGACCTTCAGGCCGTAGATGTTCTCACCGGGGACGTCCTCGTGGGTCAGCACCGCGTACACCCCGGGGTGCCCGAGCGCGGGACCGATGTCGATCGACGTGATCCGCGCATGGGGATGCGGACTCCGCAGCGTCGCGCCCCAGAGCATGTCCTGCGCCCACAGATCCGACGAGTAGGCGTACTGCCCGCGCACCTTGAGCGTCCCGTCCGGCCGCAGTGGGCTGTCGCCGATCCCACCGTCGATCAACTCGTCGAGGTGCTGCGGCGTACGGGCGGGAGAAGTCTGTTCGGTCATCAGGAAAGTCCCCCACGGTCTGGACACTCGGCAACCAGAGTTCGGGCAGAGTGAGTCGAATCGGCCCGCATGGCAGGCAGTTTTCCGATGCCCGCGACTCGCGCGGGAAATGCCGATTCCCCATGCGGTTTCCCGCCGATCGCGGTGCGCTGCACCTACGAGAAGTACACACTCACCCGAGTGGAGCCAACCAGGGGTGGAAGAAATGAAAGCGCCCACACCCCGCGACCGCCTCTTCGTAGACTCCTACAAGAGCCGGCCGGCCACATCACCCGAACCAACCCCCACCACCAACCAGGGCTTTCCCCCTCGCCCCGGCGAAACGCACCACCCCACGCGCGCAGGGACCGAGCGTCACCTGTACGGCCATGGCGGCGCTCGCCTGCCGCCGCCCCACGCGCGCAGGGACCGAACCCCACAACCCCGACGGCCCACAGCCCAACCCCACGCCGCGCCCCCAACGCCACCCCGACCCCGCCCACCCCCCCCGGCGCGTCAGCGCCCCCGACCCCGGCCCACCCAAGTGATCGACGCGCGAAGCGCGGAGAGCGGCGGAGCCGCAGAATTTGGGTTTCGTGGCCCGGAGCGAAGCGGAGGGACACGAAACCCCGAGCGAGGCGCCACCTTTTTTCTCGGAGGAGCTTGCGGGGGAGAGAAAAAAGGTGGTGCCTGGCGAGCCGGCGACGAAGTCGCCCAACAAGAGCCGCGGAGCTTGCGGGGGAGAGAAAAAAGGCGGCGCCTCGCGAGCCGGCGACAGCCCAAAAAAAGAAGAGACCCGCTCTCCTCGCCGAAGAGCGGGTCCCTATTCGCGGTCTCCGCAGGCCGAACCCTCATACGACCTGCTCGTTCGTGGGCCGAACCCTCATACGGCCCACCATCCGCGGTCCGTGCCCCTGGCGCACCTCAGGGCAGAGCGCGCCAGGGGACGATTTATTACCCGCGCAGCCCCGAGGCTTCGCGAGCGAGCTTTTCCACCCGCGCCCAGTCGCGCGAGGCGACCGCGTCCGCGGGAAGCATCCAGGACCCGCCGACGCACGCCACGTTCGGCAGCGCCAGGTAGGTCGGGGCCGAGGCCGGGGTGATTCCGCCCGTCGGGCAGAACCGCACGTCCGGCACCGGCGAGGCCAGCGACTTCAGGTACGCCGCGCCGCCCGAGGCCTCGGCCGGGAAGAACTTCATCTCCCGGACCCCGAGTTCGCGCAGCCGCAGTACCTCGGACACCGTCGACGTCCCGGGCAGGAAGGACAGCCCGGTGTCCACCAGCGCGCCGTACAGCGTCTCGGTGCAGCCCGGCGTGACCAGGAAGCGCGCGCCGGCCTCGGCCGCCGCCTTCGCCTGATCCGGCGTCAGGACCGTACCGGCGCCCACGAACGCGCCCTCCACCTCGGCCGCGATCCGCTCGATCGCACCGAGCGCGGCAGGCGTGCGCAGGGTGACCTCGACGGCCGGCAGTCCACCGGCCACCAGCGCGCGCGCCAGCGGTACGGCCGACTCCGGGTCGTCCACGATCACCACCGGGATCACCGGGGCCAGGTCCAGAGCGGACGTGCTCACGCCGCCACCTCCACGAGTCGAGTGCTGCGCGCGTCCAGCCACGCGGACGCGCCGCGCAGTGCCGGATGCGGGGCCACCACGAGTGCGGTGGAGATGCGGTGCAGGTACGGCGCCATTGTCGGGTTGGTCTCGAAGCCCATCCGGAACTCGCTCTTGAGCAGCACGTCGATGATCCGGGGCAGGATGCCGCCGGCCAGGAAGACGCCGCCGCGAGCGCCCATGGTCAGGGCCACCCCACCGGCGAACGTGCCGAGCAGTCGGCAGAACGTCTCCACCGTCGCGACGCACACCTCGTCGCTGCCGTCCAGCGCGCGCGAGGAGATGTCCGCCGGGCTGAGCGCCTCGGCCGGGACTCCGTGCACCGCGGCCGTGCAGCGGTGCAGGCGACACAGCCCGGGGCCGGACAGCACGTGCTCGGCGGTCACCGTGCCCAGGCCGCCGCGCTCGTCGCGCAGCACCTCCAGGGCCGCGGCGTCCGGGCCGTGCGCCGGACGGAGCAGGACGTGTCCGCCCTCGCCCGGCAGCGGCACCCAGCCGCCGCCCGGGATCGGTACCAGGCCGGCCACGCCGAGTCCGGTACCGGGGCCGAGCACCGCCATCGGCAGCGTCGGGTCGGGCAGTCGGTCGCCGACCACGATCAGGTCGTCGCCCACGAGGTGCGGCAGCGACAGCGCCAGCGCCTCGAAGTCGTTGATCAGGTGCAGATCCGGGACGCCGAGCTTGACCCGGGTCTCCGCGATGGACAGCACCCACGCGCCGTTGGTCAGCCGGAACCGGTCGCCGTGTACGGGGCCCGCGACCGCCGCGCAGATCGCGCTCGGCCGGGCCGCGCCGGAGCGGTCCAGGTAGTCCTCGATCGCGGCGGCCAGGTCCACGTGGTCCTCGCTGCGCAGGCCGAGCACGTGTTCGGGCTGACCGCCCGGCTCGGAGACCACGGCGAAGCGCGCGTTGGTGCCGCCGATGTCGGCGACCAGCCACGGGCTGTCGGGGGTCGGCTGTGCCACGGTGCCACTCACGCTGTTCCCCCCGCAAAAGTCACAGCGTCGAAACTCACGGCCGCGACCGCGCCGAACACACCGGCGCCCAGGTCGGCCGGGCCGACCCCGGCGCGCAGCGCGGTGAACAGTTCACGTCCCGTGCCGATCCACTCGGCGTCGGTCGGGGCCGCGCCGGCGACCTCGCGCACGCTCAGGTCGGCCTCCGTCGTCAGCGTCCCCGCGACCGCGTCCACCGTCACGATGTCGCCGTCCCGGATCCTGCCGATCGCACCGCCGGCCGCCGCTTCGGGCGTGCAGTGGATCGCCGCCGGGATCTTGCCGGACGCGCCGGAGAGCCGGCCGTCGGTGACCAGCGCCACGTGGTGGCCCCGGTCCTGCAGGACGCCGAGCGCGGGGATCAGCTTGTGCAGCTCGGGCATGCCGTTCGCGCGCGGGCCCTGGTAGCGCAGCACCGCGATCAGGTCGTGGTCGAGCTCGTTGTTCTCGAACGCGGCGAGGAACTCGGCCTGTCCGTCGAACACCCGCGCGGGCGCGGTCACCACGTGGTGCGACGGGTCGACCGCGGACACCTTGATCACCGCGCGACCGAGGTCGCCGTGCAACATCCGCAGCCCGCCGTCGGGCGCGAACGGCTTGTCGTACGGCCGCAGCACGTCCAGGTCCAGGCTCTCGGTCGGGCCGTCCACCCAGACGATCGAGCCGTCCTCGGTGAGCTGCGGCTCGCGCCGGTACCGGTTCAGCCCGTCGCCCGCGACGGTGCGCACGTCCTCGTTGAGCAGCCCGCCGTCGAGCAGCGTGCCGATCAGGAACGCGGTGCCGCCCGCGGCGTGGAAGTGGTTGATGTCCGCCGGACCGTTCGGGTACATCCGGGTCAGCAGCGGGACCACGGTGGACAGCTCGGCGAAGTCGTCCCAGGTGAGCGTGATCCCGGCGGCGGCGGCCATCGCGACCAGGTGCAGCGTGTGGTTGGTCGAGCCGCCGGTGGCCAGCAGCGCGACGACCGAGTTCACCCAGGCCTTCTCGTCGAGCACCTCGCCGATCGGCGTGTACTCGCGGACCAGCGACGTCGGGTCGCCGAGCGAGGTGGTGGCCGCGACCCGGCGGCCCGCCTCGTCGGTCAGCGCCTTGCGCAGCGGCTGGTCGGGGTGCACGAAGCTGGCGCCCGGCAGGTGCAGACCGAGCACCTCCATCACGAGCTGGTTCGTGTTGGCGGTGCCGTAGAACGTGCAGGTCCCGATGCCGTGGTAGGCGCCGGCCTCGGCGTCGAGCAGTTCCTCGCGGGAGACCTTGCCCTCGGCGAAGCGCTGCCGGACCCGGGCCTTCTCCTTGTTGGGCAGGCCGGAGGACATCGGACCGGCCGGCACGAAGATGGTCGGCAGGTGCCCGAAGGACAGCGCGCCGATCACCAGGCCGGGGACGATCTTGTCGCACACGCCGAGCATCAGCGCGCCGTCGAACATGTCGTGCGCGAGCGCCACGGCCGCCGCCATCGCGACCACGTCGCGGCTGAACAGGGAGAGCTCCATGCCCGCGCGGCCCTGGGTGATCCCGTCGCACATGGCGGGTACGCCGCCCGCGAACTGGGCCACGCCGCCCGCCTCGGCCACCGCGGCCTTGAGCTGCTCGGGGTAGGTGCGCAGCGGCTGGTGCGCGGAGAGCATGTCGTTGTAGGAGGAGACGATCGCGACGTTGGGCTTGACCGGGCCCTGGGGGCCGGTGCCGCGCAGTACGAGCTTCTCGCCGGGTGAGCAGGCGGCGAAGCCGTGGGCGAAGTTCGCGCAACCGAGTTGACCGCGTGCGGGGGCCTCGGAGGCCGCCGCCCGGATCCGCTCCAGGTAGGCCGTACGAGTGGCGGCACTGCGGCGCGCGATGCGCTCCGTCACCGCGGCCACCGTCGGGTGGATCCTCTGCTCGCTCACGATCTTCGTGCCCCTGCTGTCGGCGGCTGCTCTGCCGGTTCGGGTACCAAACTAGGGGTACTTTTGCCTCTTGGCAAGCAAAAGAGTGACGCTCGGGTGTCGAAGTAGTGAACTTAGGGCTTTGACCGAGGGAAAGCTGCCCTGGTTCACTGGAAGGCATGGCCCGACGCGCGAACCCCATTCCGCACAGCAGTGCAGGCGAGGTGCTTCGCCTTGTGCGTGAAGGGGATGCCGAGACCCGGGCGGACGTCGCCCGGCTGACCGGGCTGTCCCGATCCGCGGTGGCGGCCCGGATCGACGAACTGGTCGACGCGGGCCTGCTCGCCGAGCGCGCCGACGGCGTGTCCACCGGCGGGCGACCGCCGATCCGCCTCGAACTCAACCCCGACGGCGGCCTGGTGCTCGCCGCGTCGCTCGGCAGCAGCCGAGGTCAGTTGGCGGTCTGCGACCTGACCGGCCGGGTGCTGGCCAGCCGGGAGACCCGGATGGCCGCGCAGGGCGGACCGGACGCGGTGCTCACCGGACTGCCGGACTGGATCGACACGATGCTCGCGGACGAGGGCTTCGACCCGTCGCGTGTGCGCGGGGTCGGGGTGGCCGTTCCCGGGCCGGTCGAACTGGACACCGGGCGCGCGGCCGGCGCGCCGACGCTGCCCGGCTGGGACGGGGTGGCGATAGCCCCCACGCTGCAACGCCGGTTGCCCGTACCGGTGTACGTGGACAACGACGTGAACGTGATGGCGCTCGGCGAGTACCGGGCCCGGGCCGACGCGGGCGATCTGGTGTTCGTCAAGGCGTCCACCGGTATCGGTGCGGGCATAGTCGCCGACGGCAAGGTGTATCGCGGCGCGCTCGGCGCGGCGGGCGAGATCGGGCACATCCCGGTCGCCGGCGGCACCGGCGTGCGGTGTTGGTGCGGCAATGTGGACTGCCTCGAAGTGCTGGCCAGCGGACGGCACTTGATCGAGACGCTGGCCGCGCACGGGGCACGCTTCCCGGACGGTCGCGAGGTCTCCAGCGTGCGCGACGTGGTGGCGTTGGCGGCGGCCGGTCAGCCCGAGGCGGTCCGGCTCGTGCGCGAGTCGGGTCGCATGCTCGGCGAGGTGCTGGCGAGCGTGGTCAACGTGCTCAACCCGGCGGTCGTGGTGCTGGGCGGCGACCTCGCCGACGCGGGTGACCCGCTGCTCGCGGGCGTGCGCGAGGTCGTCTACAAACGGTCCACCGCCGTGGCCACGCGCGAGCTGCGGATCGTGCCGAGCGTGCTGGGTGAGGCCGCGGGTCTGACCGGCTGTGCGTTCATGGCCCTGGATCAGATCCTCTCGCCCGACTCGGTGGACGCCACGCTCGCGCGGCTCGCGGGCCAGCGGTCGTTGCCGAGCGTGAATCGGGCGCTTCCGGCCTGAAGCCGAGCCGGCCGCGGCCGGACCTGAATCCGACCCGCGGCCGGGTGGGATCCCGGTCGGAAGATGGGCTCGAAGCCCGGTCGGAAGACGGGCTCGACGCCCGACCCGAAGCCGGGACCGAACTCGAGCAGAACCCGAGCAGAACCCGAGCCGAAGCCACGCTCGAAGCCCGCCCCGGATCCCAGCCCCGGCCCCGCCCGAATCGGGGCCCTCTTCGCGCCCTCCACCACCTGCCGGACCGGCCCCGTGACGCGCCCATCCGGCCGCTTCCGCCTGCCTGAAAGACGATCCTCCGCGCGGGGAATGTTGAGAGGGCAACTATCGTTGAGGCGAGCAAGACCCGGGAAATCCGGGACCGCACTCGTCTTCGAGGAGCAGGCCATGCCCGCCGTCACCGTTGCCAACCCGCTGGCCCTGCCGCGTCTGCCGGAACCCGGTCTCGACGCGCGGCCGCGTCCCGTACTCGCCGTCACCACCGCGCCGAGCGGTGTCGAGGGTGAGGGTTTCCCGGTGCGCCGCGCCCTCGCGGGGGTCAATCAGAACTACCTCGACCCGTTCATCATGATGGATCAGATGGGCGAGGTGGACTACGCGCCGGGCGAGCCCAAGGGCACCCCGTGGCACCCGCACCGCGGCTTCGAGACGGTCACCTATCTGATCGACGGCGAGTTCGTGCACCAGGACTCGGCGGGAGGCGGCGGTGTGATCACCGACGGCGACACGCAGTGGATGACGGCAGGCTCCGGCCTGCTGCACATCGAGGCGCCGCCGGAGGCGCTGGTGGCCAGTGGCGGCCTGTTCCACGGCATCCAGTTGTGGGTGAACCTGCCGTCCGCGCAGAAGATGACCGATCCGCGCTACCAGGACATCCGCGCGGGCGACGTCAAGCTGCTCGCGTCGGACGACGGCGGTGCGCTGGTTCGGCTGATCGCCGGCTCCGTCGGCGGCTTCGACGGTCCCGGCATCACGCACACCCCGATCACGTTGCTGCATGCCTCGGTCAACCCGGGCGCACGACTTTCGCTGCCCTGGAACAGGGACTACAACGCGCTGGTCTACGTACTCGCGGGTTCCGGCACCGTCGGCACCGATCGGCGACCGATCGAAACCGGCCGGCTCGCGGTGTTCGGTGCCGGGGACACGATCGACCTCCAGGCCGACGCCCGACAGGATTCGAACAAGCCCAACCTCGAGGTGATCGTCCTCGGCGGGCAGCCGATCGGCGAGGAAGTCGCCTGGTATGGCCCGTTCGTGATGAACACGCACGCCGAACTGGCGCAGGCGTTCGACGACTTCAAGGCCGGGCGGATGGGGCGGATCCCGGCGGAGCGGATCTGACGGCAGATCAACAGTGGCCGAAGATCATCGGCAGGGCATCTGACGGATCGTCAGAGCCCTTAGAGTGCAAGGGAATGCCTCGAAGGGGCGAGCGCTGGGCTACGCAACGCAGCCGAGCGGTCGCCCCTTGACGCTGTCCCGCCCACTGGCCACACTGAACAAGGTCAAATGGAACGTACCGGTTTGCCGCGCTATGAGCGCGGCCTGCGGAAAGAGGAGTGGAGCCGTCACCTCACCACCGTGAGCTCCGCCGCCGGGTCGAAGTGGCCCCGGTCGACGGGCGCGATGCGACACCGGACGAGAGGAGTCCGCGTATGTCCTGGCCCTCCCGGGTGGCACACGGCATCGGCGACGGTGACCGACGGCCGCCCCACGCTTCATATTTCGCCAATTCACCGACCGTTCCTTCGACGTTCGGTGTGGTCGTGACCGGTGCACCGCCGACGGGTGCCTCGGTGATCGACGCACGGCTCGGTACGACCGAGCCCTGGGGGCCGTGATGGCCGGCGACTGGCGCAAGAAGTTCGTGGAGAGCACGGTCAAGACCCGTACCTCGTCCTCGAATTGGATCGCGCTGAAGATCGTTCACTCGAACGTGCTGACCATGCTCATCCTGGGCACCGCCGCGGTGTTCGCGGTGGTGTTGCACCTCAAGGGGCGCGCGCGCGACGGCGAGTTCTTCGCGATCGGGATAGCCGCGCCGTGGATACTGGCGGCATACCGGCACAGCCGCGCCTGCAAGCCGTGCCCACGTCAGTCGGGAGGGGGATAACAGGCGATGAGCGCGTACGAACCGCCACCACCCCCCGAGGCACGCGGACTTCGACTCGGTGACCTGGTCCGTCGCCGTCATCTCGCCGACCCCGACGACGAGGAACCGGCCTTCCCGGCCTCTCGTGACGAACGCGCGAGCGAGCCCGGACGCGGCTCCTCGCGCGGCACCCGAGCGCCGAAAGAGGACGACGAGCCGTCCTGGCGGCGGGACTTGCGGGAGCGTCGGAAGCACGAGCGGGACGCGGCCGAGGCCCGGCGTACGACCGAGCGCGCGAGCGGGTCGGGCGCGCGCCCCGGGCGAGCCGACGAGCGCCGCGCCGATGGCGCCCGAGGCGCCGACGCGCGACGGTCCGAGCGCGGCCCCGGGGCCGCCGACCGTCCCGCGCGCCCCACGGTGCGGCACGTGATGAAACCTCGCGACCCGGGCCGGCACAACACGCCCGCGACCCCCGTCGAAAGCGCGCGCAAGCTGTCGTGGCGCAAGCCCGCCAAGGCCACCGGCACGGGAGCGGGGGCGGCCGGGGCCGGTGCCGCGGCCGACGCCGCGAGCACCTCCGCCGGCGCCTCCGGCCTGGCCAGGTTCGTTCGCAAGGGCCCTGCGGCCGGCGCCGGAGACGATTCCACCGGATCGGCCGATTCCGGTACGCAGGGTGGGAGTTCGGGCATACCCAAGGTGCCGGCGCCGTTCGCGGGTGGCACCGACGGGAGTACCCGGTCCAGCTTCGGTCCGTTCACCGGGACCGACCTGGCCATGCTGATTCCCGCCGGATTCGCCGCCTATTACGGTGCGGGGCTCCTCGTGAGCTGCTCGTCCGAGGCAGGCTTCATGGCGGCCTTTTGCCTGTGGCTCATGATGGGCTTCTGGATCGTGATCGTCAGCGCGAAATGGCCGTTGATGCGGCTCATGCGCTGGGCCTGGGTGCTCGCCGGTCTGATGGCCGGCGCATCCATCCCCATCGGTGGCGGGTGACGGTGCGTGCGACGTGAGTAGCTTACGAACCGTCATATCACGGGTACGCCAAGGCAAACAGGGACCGGCGGACGACCGCAGGACCGGAGGGGAATCATGCACATGTCGCTGAGCGCCGTGGCCGCTGCCGCGCCCGACTCCATCGTCGAGCTCCAAATGGCGGTGACCACCGAGACGAGCAGCGTCGGTCGCGGGGTGACCGTCGGTGTCCCGATCCTGATCATCTTCATTCTCTTCTACCTGGTCACCCACAAGAACTACAAGATCGGTGGCCTGATACTGGCCTTCGTGGCCGGCGTGATGTTGTCCGGAACCCAGGTGGCGTCCTCGCTCTCCGAGTTGGTCGACCACTTCGTCACGGCCGGCGTCAACGCGGTCAGCGACGTGTTCAGCTGAGCCTCGGCCGTGCGGGCCGGGGATCGAGTCGGGCCGGGTGGAATCGAGCCGGGCGGGGTCGAGTCGGCCGGGTCGGTTCGACGCGGCCGGAGCCGAAGGGGGACGGGCCGAAACGGGCCCGTCCCGCGGCGCCGTCCCGGTCCCGGTCCCGAACGCGCACGGGCGATGGGTGACTTGCGGCGTGCCGCGGTCGTCCCGGTGGTAGTCCCCAGGACATGAGCGACCCCCTGCACGTGATGACCTTCAATCTGCGCGGCCCGGAGAACCCGACACCGAACTCGTGGCGGGAGCGCCGCCCGCTCGTGCTGGAGCTGATCCGCCGCGAGCGTCCGCACGTGCTCGGCACCCAGGAGGGGCGCTGGCATCAACTTCGGCCGCTGGCACGCGAACTGCGGGCCCGGTACGACTGGATCGGCCTCGGTCGCGAGGGCGGCAGCCGGTCCGAGTTCTGCGCGGTCTTCTACGACGTCGAGCGCTTGGAGCCGCTGGCCTTCGACCACGTGTGGCTGTCCGCCTTCCCGCGCCTGATCGGATCGCGCACGTGGGGGAATTGGCGCCACCCCCGGATGATGACCTGGATTCGCTTCCGGGATCTGGCCACCGACACCGAGTTCGGCGTCGTGAACACGCACTGGGACCACGTCTCGGCCAACGCGCGGCGCAAGAGCGCGCACGCGACGCGGGCCCTGTTGGCCCGTCGGTTCGCCGGGGAACCGGCCATCGTGCTGGGTGACTTCAACGTCGGCGCGGCCGGTGGTCCGTACGCGGCGTTGACCGCCGGTGGGCTGCTGCGCGACACCGGTGCGGCCGACGCGACCCGGACGTACAACAACTGGGAGCCGCCGGTGGACGGCGAGCGCATCGACTGGATCCTGGCCACCGCCGATTTCGACGTCGTCGACGCGCGCACGCTGACCTGGACCCGGGACGGCCGCTGCCCGTCCGACCACTGGCCGGTCCAGGCATGGCTGAGCCTGCGGGCGCCGGCCTCGTGAGCCGACCCCTGGACACCCTGGCGCGGGCGGATCCGGTGCCCCGGGTCTGCCCGCGCCGTACGTGTCCGGGGTGTGCGCCAGGGCGTGTCTTCCATCCCCCGCCGGGCGTCGTGGAGCTCGGCGGGGGATGGAAGACACGCCCTGGGTCGGTCGTTCGTCTTCGCGGCCGCTCGGCCGGCTCGTGGTCGGTCGACCGGGCGCGGGGTCAGTGGAACTCGTGCACGACTTCGATCGGTCCCACGATGTGCCGATTGAACTCGGTCAACTCCTCTGCGGGGACCCACAGTTCCAGGATGGTTCGCCCGCCTGCCCGCCGTACCGGATAGCGGATCACGAACTCGGTCTCGATCCTGAAGCGGGTCACGTAGCCGACCCCGGAGGCCGGTACGTTCCAGTCGCGCGCGATCTTGATCGCGTAGTCCTCGTTCAGCACCGGATAGAAGATCGGCTGGTCGGGCAGCCTGGCCGGCCACGCGGTCCAGCCGGACTCGCGCACGAGCTCGAGTTCGGCCGGTCCGGTCGGCCGCCAGAGCGTCGTGGTGGGGATGGCGTTCATGGCCACATGGTGCGTCCGCGGGTGGTCCGGGTGAAAGCGGATTTCGCAGGTGGGGGCGGTCGCGGCGAGGTCGGGCCGGGGGTGACCCGGTCGGCGGGCCGGGCGTGGCCGATCGCCGGCCCCGGGGGCGGCGGGGGAGTGACTTCCGCCTCGCTTCGCCCTGATCTGACGGGCCGTCATAGAAGTTGGCGGCCGGCGCTGCTACTTTCCGCGGCATGGAACACCGCATCGACCCCGAATTGCTCGCGGTCCTCCCGTACCTGCCGATCGTGGACATCACCGACCCGGTCGCCTTCCGCGCGGCGCAGCGGGCCCGGACCCAGCCGGTGCAGCGCCCGGACGGCCTGCTGGTCGAGGACCGGATCGTGGCCGGGGACGTCCCGGTGCGGATCTACACGCCGAAGGACGCGGCCGAGGCGGCCGGTCCGGACGGCTCGCTCGGTGTGCTGCTGTGGTTCCACGGCGGCGGCTTCGTGTTCGGCGACATCGACAGCTCGGACGGCAGTTGTGTGGCGACCGCGCTCGAGGTCGGCTGCGTCGTGGTGAGCGTCGAGTATCGGCTCGCGCCCGAGCACCCGTTCCCGGCCGGTTTCGAGGACGCGTGGGCGGCGCTGCGCTGGGTGGCCGAGCACGCGCCCTCGTTCGGCGGCGACCCGGCGCGGATCGCGGTGGGCGGGGTCAGCGCGGGCGGCGGTCTGGCCGCGGCGCTGGCGCTGCGGGCGCGGGACGAGGGTGGGCCGGCGCTGGTCCACCAGGTGTTGGACACCGCCGTCCTGGACGACCGCCTGGACACGCCGTCGATGCTCGAATTCGAGTCGGCGCCGCTGTGGGACCGCGGTCAGGCGGCGCTGAGCTGGCGGTACTACCTGGCCGGCGCCGAGCCCACCGCGTACGCGGCGCCGGCTCGGGCCGAGGACGTGGCGAACCTGCCGCCGGCGTACATCACCGCCAACGAACTCGACCCGCTGCGCGACGAGGCGATCGAGTACGCGGGCCGGCTGATTCGCGCGGGCGTCCGCGTCGAACTGCACCACCGGCCCGGTACCTTCCACGGCTCCAACGCGATTTCGGCCGCCGAGGTCTCGCGCCGCGCGATGGCGGACATCCGACGCGCGCTCCGGGCCGCTTTCGAGGTCGCGTAGCGGCGCCGGCCTCGGCCTAGGCTGGGGGCGTCGTTGTTCGGGCTGCGGAAGGTGTTGTCGTGATCGTCGCGTTCTCGGTGTCCCCGCTCGGTGTCGGTGAAGACGTCGGGGAGGCGGTCGCGGAAGCCGTCAAGGTGGTGCGGGCCAGCGGACTGCCGAACCGGACCGACGCGATGTTCACCTCGATCGAAGGCGAGTGGGACGAGGTGATGGCCGTGGTGAAGGCGGCCGTCGAGGCGGTCAAGGCGCACTCGAATCGGGTCAGCCTGGTGCTCAAGGCGGACATCCGCGAAGGCGTCGTCGACGGGCTGACGGCGAAGGTCGAGACGATCGAGCGATACCTGGCGTAGGCGTCGCGGCCCACCGGGCCCGGTCTCGTACCGTCGTGGCCACGGATCGGCGAGCCGACCTCGTGGCCACGATCGGGGGTGTCCCGGTCGGCGGCGTCAGACGGCCAGCACGTTGGCGGCGCTCGGACCCTTCTGACCGTCCTGTACCTCGAACTCGACCGTCTGGCCCTCGGCGAGCGTCTTGAAGCCGTTGCCCTGGATCGCGCTGAAGTGCACGAAGACGTCCTTACTGCCGTCCTCCGGGCTGATGAAGCCGAACCCCTTGGCTTCGTTGAACCACTTCACGCTCCCCTTGATCCTGGCCATCTGGTCGCCTCTCCCCAACTCCGAAGTCCCGCGTGGGTACGCGCGCCTCGAGCCTGCCCAACCCGATGGGCACCGGAAACCAGGAACCCGGTCTGGCGGGCCGTGACGAGCGGGCTGTAACGGATCGACGGGCCCATCCCATTCCCCTGGTGACGTCGACGAACGGGGGCATCGGATGGCAGGCGCGAGCGACGCGAGCTTCCAGGAGTTCGCCGCCACGCACAGCCGCAGGCTGTTCCGTACCGCGTGCCTGCTCACCTCGGGTGACTGGCACGGCGCCGAGGACCTGCTCCAGGAGACGCTGGGCAAGCTCTATCCGAGATGGCGCAAGGTCAGCCGGATGGACTGGCCGTTCGCCTACGCGCACACCATTCTGGTCCGCGTCTACCTCGAACAGCAGCGTCGCAAGAGTTCCACCGAGCGCACCACCGACTCGGTGCCCGAACGCGCGGATCGCCCGACGGGGGATCCCGAACTGCGGCTCACCCTCCTCGACGGTCTGGCCGCACTCGTGCCGAAGGATCGGGCGGTGCTGGTCCTGCGCTACTGGGAGGACCGCTCCGTGGAGCAGACCGCCGACGCGCTGGACATGTCCGAGGGAGCGGTACGGGTGCGTGCGCATCGTGCGCTGGACCGGCTGCGGGCGCTGCTCGGCGATCAACTGGCGGGACTTGCCCTCGACCGGGCGTGACGGGACCGACTTCGGGCGGCCGTCCGCGCGCTCGTGCGTTCGTTGCGACCGCTTCCGCGCTTCCGCGCTTCGGGTGTCGAGGGACCTATCCCACCTTCGCCCCATGTTTTCCGCATCTTCGCTGAGCTCTCGTACTCCTACCTCCCTACCTCCTACCGAAAGGACCGGTGATCGCATCGTGGCCGCTGACCACCCGGGCTGGACCTCCCGGGGTCCGGATCGGCAAGTTCCGGACCGGGACCGCGACTTCGAGCGGGACCTGCCCGGCGCGTTGAGCACACTGGCCGATACGTTCCCCGAGCACGATCCCGGGGTGATCTCCCGGGGCCTGGCGCGTGGCAGGCGACTGCGTCGGGTCCGGCGCCTGCGGATCGGTGCCGCCGCGTGCGCGATGGCGGTTGCCGTGGTGGGCGGCGGCGTGGCGCTCGATCGGGGCCTGGCGGCCGACGGGTCGCCGGCCTCCCGCCGTACCCTCCCGGACGCGGATTCGCCCACGGGTTGGCCGGTGACCGGGAACCAGATGACCGCCGTGCTCACGAGCCTGTTGCCGGCCAAGGGGAACGTGAGCGACGTCTTCGGTACGGGGTCGCAGCTCACGCCCAAGGACCCGCCGATGATCGCCGAGAACCCGACCGCGCAGCTCGTGTACGGCGACGGGACCGGCGCGACCGGCGTACGGGTCAAGCTGTCGCGCCCGGCACCGGGCACCCCCGACGCCCGGCTCGTCGACTGCGGCGCCGTCGACGGCCGCAAGCCCTACGACGAGTGCAAGGCCACCAAGCGGCCGGACGGCTCGAAACTGACCGTCGCCAAGACCCACCTCGACGCGTGGGGGGAGGAACGGCAAAGGCACTGGCGGGTCATCCTGGATCGACCCGACGGCGGCCGGATCGCGGCGGATGCCTACAGCGGAGGGGCCCGCGACCAGCACATCGGTTCGGACAAGGGCACCATCGGGGTCAAGGAGGATCCGCGACTGTCGATCGCGGACCTCACCCGGATCGTGACGGACGCGCGCTGGGAGAAGGCCGTCACCGCGCTTCCCACACCGGACAAGCGCATGCTGGCGACCCTGGAGAGTGTGCTTCCGCCGGGGCTGAACATCACGTCGAAGGGCGAGCCGGACTACGGCGCGTCGATCATCGTGACGGACGCGCGAGGGGTATCGGGCGTCACCGCGAACGTGCGCGTCACCGACGAGCCGCTGCAGTCCTGCGCCGGGATCCCGGACTGTCGAACCCGGACCCTGCCCGACGGCACCACGACCTTCGCCGCACGGCAGCCGGTGGGCAACGCGCCGCCCGGGTTCGTCCAGTGGCGCGCGGGAGTGCGCCATCCGGACGGACGCACGGTGTGGGTCGACGCGGGGAACAGCTCCGGCGGTCAAACGGTCATGGCTGCTGACGAGGACGTGGAGGGGGCCCTGTTCGAGCCGGACCTCGGCCCGCACCGGCCGTCCCGCGACGAGCCGGTGCTGACCCTCGACCAGCTCGAGACGATGGCCGCCGACCCGCGCTGGACCCGGTAGACCTTCGAAGCCGCCGCCGCCCGACGTCCTCGGTGGCCCTCACGGGCCACCGAGGACGTCGCCGCGTTCGCGTCGGAGCGCCGCCGGGCTCGGCGTCGGGGCGCTGCGGGCGCGTCGGGAGCGTGCCGTCGGGAGTCGCCGAATGCTTCGCCGGGCGCCTCGTCGTGCGCCTCGTCGTGCGCGCTGTCGTCCGAGGCGCCGGGCCGGGGGCACCGGTCGGCGATCGCGCCTCGAACGTGTCGTCCCCGCCCCCGATTTCCCGACGGGTGGGTTTACCGACGCGCATGAAATCCGTTGTACGGAGGGGTAGTCCGAGGATCTGCCCGGTTGTCGAGGTCAGCCCGTAGGTGCGGTTTTCCGTTGTGCGGACGCGGTGTTCTCTAGGACCCACTAGGCCGGCTGCTCCTCCGGGGCGGCGGCTGGCCCTGGGTGGGGAAGCTTCACTCCGGAGGGTGATTGACGGCAAGTGCGGTCGCACTGTCTGCTGTTCCGTATCCGCAACACAAGCAAGTCGGCCCCCGCTGGTGCTACAACACCGATGCGAGGGCCTGACCACCGAACGAGGAAACCCCACCCCGTCCCATGGCTACAGCCCAGCGTATCGATGCCCCCGCCTCTGTCCAGGACCCCGTCGCCACCGTGTTGGCCCAATATGGCGCCCTCTCGGGGCGAGCGTTGGAAGCGGCCCTCCGCTACCACGTCATGCCCGCGGACACGCCTCTCACCGTCGATACCATCCGCGAACTCCTCGGCGTAGGTGCCCACATCGCCCGTCGCGTGCTTCGTGAACTCACCGAAGCAGGCATCGCGGTGGCCAAGCGTTTACGGGACTCGGCGACCGGGCGGATGCTCGGCCGCCTCACCGAGTGGTCCGGCCCACGCGCGGCCGGAGACGCTCCCGAGCCCGCCGCCGCAGCCGACGCCACCACCGTCGCGGCCGTCGACGATCCCGCCGTGCGCGCGCTCGCGCTGCTTCGTTCCCTCGCCGACGTGGACGAGCGATTGGCGTTCAAAGAACGGGAGTTGCGCACCCTCGTCCCGTTCCTGGTGGACCGCCTGGCCGGCGGCGACACCCACGTCGAAGCCGAGGTCTTTCGCGAACTCACCGAAGACCTACCGCCACCGGGCAGAGCCATCAAGACCGGACTGCTGCACTACCGCCTCACCAAGGCCCCGAGACACCCCGTAATCCCACCCCAGTCGCACCGCCCCCGCCTGGTCGAATGCGCCGACTGCGGCCGCCCCGGCCCGGACCTCACCCCCGGCGCCCTCTGCTGGCACTGCCGCACCGGCACCGACCCCGCCCCGCTCGACGGCGCGGCCCGAGCCGAACGCCTCCTACAACTGACCACCCATCCGCTCTGACTCTCGGCCGCCTCGAAGCCCGAGATCGTCCCACCAATCCCTAAATCTCCCCTGCCCCTACCGCCCACCAAGCCCCAAGCCCCAAGCCCCAAGCCCCCACCACTCACCAGCCCAGCCCGGCCCAATCCACATGTTCCGGCCACCGTCCACCCACCCCGACGGTCAGCCGATCCGGGAGCGGGGGTCGGCCCGTCCCAGCGGCCTCGGCCTCACCGGAAGCGCCCCGCCCTCTGCCGGCACCGACCCACCGGCACCGACCCACCAGCCCGATCCACAGGGCTCGACCGCGCGGCCCGAACCGGACGACTCCTACCGGAGCCGCCCACCTGCTCCGACCGTCGGCCGATCGGGGGAATGGGGGTTGTAGCGGCTATTCTGGATGGGTAGCGTCCAGCATATGCAGATGAGCGAAGGCGTCGAGTGGGCGCTGCACAGTTGCCTCAACCTGGCATGGGCCGAGTCGGGTACCGCCGTCACGGCCACGAAGCTGGCCGCCTTCTACGGCCTGCCCGCCGCGTACCTGAACAAGCAGCTCCAGGCCCTTGCCCGCGCCGGCATCGTCACCTCGACCTCCGGCCCACGTGGCGGCTTCCGCCTCGCCCGCGCTCTCAAGGACATCACCCTGATGGACGTGGTGGTCGCGATCGAGGGCCCCGACCCCGCGTTTCGCTGCCAACAGATCCTGCACAACGGACCGGACGCCGACCCCACGGCCGACTACCGCACGTCCTGCGCCATCGCCCAGGCCATGTCCCGAGCCGACCTCGCCTGGCGCCACGAACTGGCCGCCCAAACCCTCGCCGACCTCAGAACCACCGTCGAATCCCGCTCCCCCGAAACCCCGGAACTGACCCGAGCCCGCCTCGCCAAGAAGTAACCCCCATCCCCTCCGCACACCCGCGATCGCCCACCCCGGCCCAACTCGGCTCACCCGACCCGACCCGCCACCCTCGCAGGTAGCGCGCCCTGCGGGCCGTCCCCCATCGTGCTCACCGCATCCGCCGCGTCCATCGCGCTTGCCGTACCCGTCCGCACCCACCCGCGTCCGTCGCAGCCGTCTGCGTTGGCCGTGCCCGACGCACCAACCACGCCCGCTGCCCGCTGCCCGCTGTCCGCTGTCCGCTGCGCGGCGCTCCGTCGCTGCCTACCGCGCACCGCTCACGAAGCGTTCGAAGAGCCTTTGTGTTCGTCACCCCGGTCGCGTGGTCGTCGTACCGGCGCGGCGTCGGGGCTGTCCGTGTCGCGCTTGCGGGCGAGCTCGCGGACGACGGCGAGGAAGTTGTCGCGTACCCGGGTGACTCGGGCCGGATCCCACACCGCGCCGATGCGCCAGGACACCGCGTCGAAGTCGCCGGTGGACCCGCCGTCGCACTCGATCGGGGTCACCCTGACCGTGGCCGACGCGATGTCGGCGGCGCCCGCCGGTACCAGGGCCGCACCCACCCCGGCCGCCACCAGGGCGAGCACCGTCTGCAGGTCGGAGGCCTCCTGTACCGGTTCCGGCCGGGCCCCGAACTCCTCCTCGAACAGCTCGATCTGCCGCACCAGCCCCGGCCCCTTGGCCCGAGTCAGCCGTACCACCGGCCGCCCGCGCAACCACGCGGCGACTCCCGCCGGATCCATCGGCGGCGGATCCTGATCTCCGGGTGAGGCCACCGCCAGCGTGTCGGCCAGTACGACGAGCCGCCCCAGATCCTCCGGCGCCGGCAGCCGTACGAACCCCACGTCGAGATCGCCCGCCCGTACCGCCTCGACCTGCGCGTTGGACGACACGTCCTCCAGCGTGATCTCGACCCCCGGAAAGCGCCGCCGAAAGGCCGCCACGGCCTGTGGCGCCAGATCGATCCCGGACAGTCCGAATCCGACCGCCAGACTCCCGGCCTCCCCGCGCTTGAACTGCGCGGCGCGGCGGCTCAACGCGTCGACGCGCCGCACCAGTTCCCGCGCCTCCGGCAACAGCGCCAGCCCGAGCCGGGTGGGCTCGGCCCCTCGCCGCCCGCGGGTGAACAGCGCGCCGCCGACCTCTGCCTCCAGCGCCTGAATCTGCTTCGTCAACGCGGGCTGGGTGATCGACAACCGCCCCGCCGCAACCCCGAACCCACCGCAGTCCGCCACCGCCACCAGCGCCCGCAGCAACCGCACGTCCATGCCCGAAGCCTAGGTCGCTTTCCATTCCACCGGGTTATCGAAGCACACCGAACATTCATTGGACCGCAGCCGGTGTCCCCGACTGTGATGAGAGAACACGGAACCGAACGACCCGGATCGCACCCGGTCCGACCGGACCCGGCCGCGCGAAACCGAGCCGCACCAAACCGAGCCGCGCGAAACCGAGCCACGCCAAACCAGAAATCGGGAGTGATCGATGGAGCAAACCCTGCGGTGCGCCTCGGCACAGTTCGAGCCGCGCCCGGACGACAAGGCGTACAACCTAGCCCGCGTCGAACACTTCGTCCGCGAGGCCGCCGCCGACGGAGTCCGCCTGGTCGTACTCCCCGAGATGTGCCTCCTCGGCTACTGGCACCTGCGCCGACACACCCCCGAACGCCTGCGCGAACTCGCCGAGCCACTCTCCGGCCCGTCCGTCACCCGGGTACGCCGGCTCGCGACGGACCTGGGTACAGCCGCCGGCCTGGGCTTCCTCGAACTCGACGAGGAAGACGGCCGCCTCTACAACGCGTACGCCGTCTGCCTGCCCGACGGCCGAGTGCACTGCCACCGCAAGCTCCACGCCTTCGAACACGAGGCCATCTCCAGCGGCGACCGCCACACCGTCTTCGACACCCCGTGGGGTATCCGCGTCGGCATCCTCATCTGCTGGGACAACAACCTCGTCGAGAACGTCCGCGCCACCGCGCTCCTCGGCGCCTCGATCCTGGTCGCCCCGCACCAAACCGGCGGCACCGCCTCACGCAGTCCACACTCGATGCGCCCGATCCCGATGGCCCTGTGGGAGGCCCGCCACCGCGACCCCGCCGCGATCGAGGCGGCCTTCCGCGGCGACAGCGGCCGCGCCTGGCTCCTGCGCTGGCTCCCGGCCCGCGCCCACGACAACGGCCTGGCCCTGATCTTCAGCAACGGCGTGGGCCGCGACGACGACGAGGTCCGCACCGGCAACGCGATGATCCTCGACCCCTACGGCCGAATCCTCACCGAGACCTGGTCGCCCGAAGACACCATGGTCACCGCCGACATCGACCTGTCCCTGATCCCGATGTCCACCGGCCGCCGCTGGCTCAAGGGCCGCCGCCCCGACCTCTACACCATCCTCACCCACCACTTCGGCGACGAACGAGACGCCAGATCCGCCCGCTTCTCCACCACCCCACCCACCCTCGACCCCGCACGCCGGCCCGCCCCGGACTCCTCGGCCCCACCCCACGCCCACCACGAGCCATAGACGCCGCCCGCCTCCACGAGCGAACCCCGTCGCACCGACTACCCGTCAGGTTCGCTCACCGACCGGTCGACACGACCAACTTGCCCACGGTGTGGCCCATTTCCATGTCCGTATGAGCCTGCCGGATGTCGTCCATCCGATAGACGTGCGTCGGCCCCAACGAAATCCGCCCCGCGGCGATCTCGTCGAGGTAGCGCTGCAACACCTCACCCGGCAGATCACCGCTCTCGCCCCCATAGGCCGTCAGCCGAACCCCCTTCGGCAGGTACCCAATGGGATAGAAGTCGCGCACGAGCCATTCGTTGGACAACATCCCGGTGAAACACACCGTCCCGTGCACCCGCGTGGCGGCCAACGTGTCCGGCAACGTCGGCGTACCCACCAACTCCAGCGCCGCGTCCACCCCAGCCGGATACAAAGCCCGTACCGCACCGGCCACATCCCCGTCATCGACCAGAACGTGGTCGACCCCCTGGGCCTTCAGCACATCCACGTTCCCGGCCTTGCGCGTGGTCGCCAAAACCGTCGCTCCAAGCCCCTTGGCCAACGCGGCGGCAGCCAGCCCCACCGACGAAGTCCCCCCGCGTACCAGCAGAGTCTGCCCGGCAGCCAAATCCAGCCCGGTCGTCAGCGACCCATAAGCCGTCTGCAACGTCTCCGGAACGGCCCCGACCACCTCCCACGCCAACTCCGACGAAAAAGGAATGACCTGCCCCACCGGCACCAGCGTGTACTCCGCGTACCCACCGTCGTAGGTCCGCCCCATATTCCCCATCATCGTCACCACTTGCTGCCCGACCGCCAACCCACACCCCCCATCGGCCGGATCAAGCGCATCCACAACCCCCACAGCCTCGATCCCCGGCACCCGCGGAAAACTGACCCCCTCCGCCAACCCCAACCGCGTATGCAATTCCGACCGATTAAGCCCAAACGCCTTGACCACAACCCGAACCCACCCGGCCCGCACCTCCGGAACCGGCACGTCCCGAACCACGAGATTCCCGACCGGCCCGGGCCCACTCAACACAACAGCCCGCATCATCCCGACCACCAACTCCTCCAACCCTCACCAAAACCGTCACCCCAACCACCCCACCCAACATCACCAACCCACCCCCCACCGCCCAACGCCACACCGACCCCAACCCCAAACTCACGCCCGCACGCCCGCATGCACCGAGACCCGCCGAGATCTGCGTACAGGATGTCGAACAAATGTCCGGCTTGACGTGTGGGCGGGTGCGTCCGCAAAGTACAACGCGACCACCAACACCCGTTCCTCCAAGGCGACTACCTGCGGCCGACCCTGCCGCGAGGCGCCCAGCGCGTGACCGCTCCGAACCCGAACAGCCCGCACAGCCCGAACAGCCCTGACACCCCGAACAGGCTTTCGGCACCGCGGTACTCCCGACCCGGTGCACCCGGCATCGCCTCACGATCGGCACACGAAACGACCCGCATGCCCTGACCACCCCGCCCACACCTCCCGAGTCGCGCCTCAACCCCTACTGCGGACTCCTCGCCTGAAGCCCCGATTCCCGAGTGAGCGTGACGTGAACAACGAAAGTGGCTCTCGATTTCCCGAGATCTACGCGGCCACAACCCACCGCGAGGTCGCACGTGCCCTGAAGCGCCACCTCGATGAGATTTTCCAATTCTCGATGTCGCCGGAGTTTCACGTATTCGGGCGCCACAGTGATCTGGTGGCAGCCCTGGAAGCCGCCGGGGGCCGGCCGGCCGCCATTGCGTCGGATGGTCTACAGGAAAGGCCCGAGCTTCCATGGCGCGGCGACATCAGGACGCTTCATGAGTTCACGGACGGGATGCTCCGAACATCCGAATTGTTCTCGACGAGTGCTCGCGGGAACATACTGCCGTTCAACGTCTATGCATCGAATGGTGCCGACTGGGAGCGGGACAACGGCGCTATGACCCTGACTCTTCCAGCGGATGTTCCGGTGGAAGGAAGCGAGCACCGGAACTGGGTCAACCTGGGTGTCTCGGTCGTCCTCAGCGACTACTGGGCCAGCCCTGAACAACGTGAGACGTTGCAGTCGCTCTCGCAGCGAGACTTGGATCCCAAAGTCATGGGCATTCGGATCGGGGCTCACGAGATGGCGCATGTGATGGAGATGAATGCCCACCCCGAATGGAGAAATGCTGATGTTCTCCCGGATTATCCCAATTCCATGTACGACGATCTCCGGGAAATCATCGGTGGGCAAATCGGAAAACCCGCCGGTTTGGTCACTCTCGAGGATCTGACCCAGGTGTTGTGGTGCAGCCCGGGTATGACCGTGGCAGCCGACGAGGTACCCGCATACGCGGTGGACAACGTGGTCATGGAGGGCTCGGAGGCCAATTCCGCCAACGCCTACATCACCGAACGTCTCGGCAGCGCGATCGCCCCGTTCAAGCCCGGAAGCGGGGCGGTTCTGCAGGAATGGCGCGGGCGGGCACACACCCTGTCGGCCGCGCAGCATCAGCTGCATTGCGAACGCGCCTTCCCGGTGATGGGGCCCATGCCGGCGAATCGCAAGCCCCTCGCCCGCTCCGGCCGGCACGTGGCCCGACCGCACCAGCCCGCAGTCCGATCGCACCGGGACCCCGCACGGCGACCGACCCAGGGCCAGGCCGCGACAGCCGCTCACAGGACGAAGACGACGCCCGCGCCGGCTCGGGACCAGGCACAACCGTCGACCGCACGGGGTCCCGCCCCCACCACGCCACCCCTTGCCGGGCGCAACGTCGCGTCGACGGCCGCCATCGAAGTGGCACGACAACACCAGGCGCAATCACCTGTGCCGTCCCGCCACTTGGATCTGGCCCGCCTGATCGGAGGCTCGTTCGGCCCACTGTCGTCATCGCCGCCGGCTCCCCGCGCCCCCGCCCCTTCCTCCACCGCGCCCACCAACGCCCCCGCCACATTCCGCTCCGCGCCCCGACACCAGGACCCCACAACCCGCGACATCGGGCGCTGAACCTCATCTCACACCTCTGACGGCCCAGAAACGCAGGCCGCATCAGGCAGTCCGGCCCCGCCCGGCCCCCAGCCGCTGGAACCGGGCGGCCGGTGACGGCGGCTGGTGGCAAACCGGGGAGATCGACGGCCGCGACGGACGAGATGACTGACGGAGGCAGGACGATGAATGCGCGTGAGGCAATGCGTCGCAGGGCCGCGAAGGCCGCTGCCGAGCCCGTCCCCGAGACGTCCCACGCGGATGCGATGACCACGGGCGAGGTCGAGGAGTTCGACCAGGCGTATGCGGAGGCCGCGTTCGGTGACGCGCTGGCCCAAGCCGTTTACGACCGCCGCATTGCACTCGGCTGGACGAAGGCAGAACTCGCCCGCCGCGTGGGGCTGAACGAGCGGGTGGCATCCGCCCTCTTGAGGACGGCGGCCGACCGGTGACCACACCGACACTGCTCCGCCTGGGACGGGCCTTGGAAGGGCACTTCACAGTCGCATTGCTCACCGACAACCCGGTGGTGACCTTCAAGCCGGCCGCCCGACGGGCAACCCGTTCGACGACTCGGTCGGCTTGTCGCGCCCCCGCGACTTCAACGACGCGTGGAGGTCAATCCCGGCTGACCGGGCTCCCCCGCAAGCCTCCCAGCGCCACCACTGCCGGAAACACGGTGCATCGGCTCAGGGTAAATGTGTAACGGGTAAGGCCGGACGTTGCGTCGAAGGCGGCAGCGGCGCTGCCAAGCCGCTTCCCGACGTCATCGCGAAGCGGCTCAAAAAGCTTCAGGGGCCGACATCGACGCGCATCCGGCACGGACCCCGCACTCGAGGCGTAGCGAGCTGGAAACGACGAAGACCCAGGTCACGGATCATGTCCGTGACCTGGGCCTTCATCAAATGAGCGGGCGACGAGAATCGAACTCGCGTTCTAAGCTTGGGAAGCGCCGTTCCACCGGCATGCGGAGAAGCCTCGTGACCTGCGCCGCGTCATGGCCGGTGATTCCTGTGCGACAGCCCGTCAGTACCTCTCGATGACCGCGAGTCCCCACCCGTTCTGGCACGCATCTGGCACGGCGAGCGGTACGCGTTCTCGGCCTGTAGGTCCCGTTCTCGCGCACTCGTGACTTCGGAAGCCTAGCTGGGAAGGTTCGCCCGCGATCCCGCCCACGACCTGCATCACCCACCTGCTGCGGCGGAGCGTTCGCTCATCTCCTGAGTACCAGTGAGGACCCCTGGGCCGCACCTCGTTCTGGTGCGCATCTGGTGCGCAAGCCGGGCCTGTCCACAAGTGGGTGGTCGGCCTGGGAGTTCTCTCCAGGTTCCGGGTACGCCTCCGGTGCCCGATCGAGGAGGGAACCCCAGACCCGAGAACACCCAGAACCTCAGCCTCGTCCAGCTGCGTTTTTGTTGGCTGACATCGTGTCTGACCTGGGGGCGAGCCACGCCTGATGGCGCACGCGAGCAAGATCAATGCATGAAGCTGGACAACTGCCCGGGTGGACGTCGGCGTGGGCTGCGTACCCCACAGACGTCTCGATTTTCTTTTGAGCGCGCGCCCGCCGTGTCCGTCGATTAGCGAAGAAATCTAACCCACGGTGATGCCCCCAGAGAGTGCGTTCCATGCCGTCCCCATATAACGATTTTGCATATCTTCATTCGGGCAATTTGCGTAAGTGGGCAATCTTCTGAACTGACGGACACCCGGGCGGCCAGGCTCTTACCATCGAGCCATGGTGGCTGGGGAGATTCAGCAGGAGAAGGGGCGAGATGGGGTTTTTTCGCGCAGCGGTGGCTTGAAAGCACGACCCGCGTCGAAGCCCCTTGGACGGTTTACGACATTCCACATCTCACGACGTTGACGCTGCTTAGCGGAAAGGAGGAGTCATGGGATATCGGTGGGTTCTTTTCGGATAGTAAGAACCTCTTCTATGCCGAAGTAAAGAACTATACAGATGGATCGTCCCAGGGTCCCAAATACCGCGAGTACTTGGCCGATTGCTATTCCGCGACTGCGCAAATGTTGAAAAATGGGACCGACAAGCAATGGGAATTCATGTGGATCACATGGCATCCATTTCTTGTTGAATCTTGGACCAAGTTGTGCGATGAGGCGTCAATCCGGGAAGCTGTAGAAGATCATTATCCAGAGAAATTGGGTGATGATCGGTACGATTCGAAGATTGGTGAATTAATTGCGGACAGATTGTGGCTCCTGGTATTGTCTCGCAGGCAAGGGGAATTGATGATGAGCCCGAAATTTCTCGGGCATATTCGGAGCTTCCTGACTGCCCAGAAGGGGGATGTGGCATGACGTCAGGATTGGTTATGGAGCGACTTGGGAGTGCGATTTCTCAACGCTCGGGGGAAGCCGTAATTCGTGACGTTAAGCACATTATGGCTCGCGAGCTTGAGGCTCTGGATCCGAAAGTTGAGGTCCGATCGACGGACTATTTCAATCATTCCTTTGTCCCAGATTTCGTTCTCAACTGGGGTGCGGCAGCGCCGGTTAGCTCGCGGGACGTGTTTCTCCGCTTCGATGTAGCGAGTAGCACGCTTGGGTATGACCTTGAAGCGTTGGGCACAGGAGATCCTGCCTTTATTGGTATCTCCCCTAGTCCGAGACGGAATCACCTGTCAATCGAGGCGCATGCGGAACAATATCCCAACTGCCTTGTCTCCGATGCGTCGGCGCTTGAGCCTTTTACGACACGAACGCATGCCAATGTAATGTCCGAGGTAATCCGAAGCTCGGTTCTTCGGGGTGGTCGTGGTGTCCTTGTTGGCGCCAAGGCTGCCTCTTTGGCCGAAGAGTCGAAAAGGATTGACGCAACTCTTGCTGATGGGCCCGCCGATGAAGTGGCCGAGACCTTAAGGAAGTTGAATTCTTCATTTCGAGAGTCATACGCGGTTCAAATTGAACGCGTGATGAAGCTGCTTTGGGTAAGTCACGGTAGAGAGAATACAGATTTCCCAAGTGGTGGTGACACCGCGAGTCGGCTTGGCGAAGAAGAATTGCGCTACATCCTGCCCTTCTTGCTAGATCTTCCTCATATCCAAAGCGACATTTTCTGGCGAGAGCTTGGGGATGCGTTGACGCTTCGAATCGTCGAAAGTCTGGTTAATGTATCCGTTCGCCGGAATCTTAACGACCTCGTGAATGTCAACCTGGACAGGCTATCTGTGCGACAGATGGCACTTTCCCGGCATGATCCCGATTTGTTCAGCGGTGCGGATCAGAGTGACTGGTCGGTTGTTAATTCAGTGTTGACCTTGATTGGCCCTGACTTCCGCTTGTCGTTTGCTGACGACCGCCGACGATTCTCTAAAAGGGAGTCTGATGGTCGCACGCCTACGTGGACAGAAATTCAGGAACGGCTCGGTGGGTACGAGGTCGAGCGATTGGAATTCTCGGCCCCTACTGCGCGAATGCAGCTAGAGACATCTGCGGCGAGCGTTACGTCTGAAGCTAACGTAGAAATGATTAGTGCGGGCCTCGGTAAGCATTCCCGCGTGAACTCTATTTATGTGCGAGAATCAGGATCTCCCCGGTCGATTGAATGTGACTTTGAGCGGTCTATTGTCGATTCGGGAGATGTGTTGGTAGATCCGCGAGTTCTAATTAGGTATGGGCTCACGTTCTTGTCGACATCAGCCGAAATCCCGGTACGCATACTTCCTGACGTTCTCCGCCGTGACGAGTTGACGACGGGTGAGACGTGATCGATCGACGCGTCTCCGCGGGTGGTTTCCTCGGCTGCTCTCTGCCGCCCGGTCGGTGGGGGGTCCGCCGTGACCGGCGGCCACGCCGCAGCGCGGCGGACCCCCACCGACCGGGCGGTGGCGCGCCGGTCGCGGCGCGCCCTTGATCTAGTAGAGCCAAATTCGGCAGTGGTCGATTGGGTGGCGATGGCTGGTCGGCTTGGGGCCCGTTGCGGGTAGCTTCGCGGTATGGCGGATGGCGGGGTGTCTGGGGCCGGAGGGGCGTTCACTGCGGAGCATGCTCGGGGGGTGCTGGGCTCGGCATGTGCTGTGGCCGGGCTGAGTGCCGAGGGGGCGTCTCTGCTGCGGCTTGGGGAGAACGCTGTCTTTCGGTTGGGCGATCCGGTTGTGGTGCGGGTGGCGCGATCGGCGGACCGGATCGATGAGCATGAGCGGACTGTGGCTGGTGCACGGTGGCTCGCCGAGGTGGGGTTCCCGGCGGTGCGGGTCGTTTCGAGAATTCGGCAACCGCTCGTGGTTGATGGGCGGGTGGTGACCTTCTGGGAGCTTGTGGCCGAGGAGGAGCGGTTCGCGGGCGTGGTCGCGCTGGCTGAACTGCTGCGGCGGTTGCATTGGCTGGAGGAACCGGCGTCGTTGGGGCTTCCGTATCTGGAGCCGCTGGCGGCGACCTGGGGGCGGATCGACGCCGCGGTGGGGTTGGGCGATGACGACCGTGGGTTTCTTCGGCAGCGGGCCGAGACAGTGCGGAAGCGGTACGACGCTCTGGAGTTCGTGCTTCCGTTCGGGCTTGTGCACGGGGATGCGAGCGTCGGGAACGCGCTCGTTGACGAGGGGGGGCGGGCGGTCCTGATTGACCTGGATGGGTTCGCGCTCGGGCCGCGTGAGTGGGACCTGGTGCTGACCGCGATGTACTACGAGCGGTACGGGTGGCACACCCGGACGGAGTACGAGGCGTTCGTGAACACCTACGGATTCGACGTCATGAGCTGGTACGGCTACCCGGTCCTGGCGGACATGCGTGAGCTGATGATGACCGTGTGGCTGACGCAGAACATGGCCGGTGACGCCGAGGTTTCAGCAGAGGTCGAGCGGCGGATCTCGGACCTGCGGTCCGGTGGGGACCGGCACGGCTGGAAGCCGTTCTGAGGGTGGTTCAGGCTGCGGCTTGCTGCCACAGGCGGTAGCCGGCGGCCTCTTCCAGGAATTCGGCAACTGCGGTTGAGTCGCTGCGCGCGTCCAGCTTCTTGCGGAAAGCAGCCAGGTAGGAGACGCAGCGGGCGGACTTGAGTTGGCGGCCAATGGTCAGGGCGCCCAACGCCGTTCGGCACGCGCGTTCGAGTTCGCCGGCCGCCAGGTGGGCTTCGGCTAGGACCATGGTCGCGAAGAAGTCGCTGCGGATGTAGCGGCCGTCGGTGCCGCCGAGACACAGTTCCGCGTACGTGGTGGCCTGGTGGGCCTGGCGCATGTCGCGGAAGCAGTGGCCGAGTTCGGCGGATAGCTCCGCCTGGTCGAAGTAGCCGATCCACTCCGGGTCTTCGCCGGGATTGTTGCGCTCGAAGATCGTGGTGGCTCGGGTCAGGGCGGCGTTGCAGGCTGCGTGGTCACCGAGGCGGGAGAGGGCTCGGGCTTCCATCGCGAGGAACTGGGCGGTCAGGGTCGGGGTCGCGTGGCCCGTGGTGCCGAGCTGCGCGGCGCGGGCAAGGTTGGCAGCCTCGGTGAAGCGGCCGAGGTAGGTGGCCTGGTGGCTCATCGCGGACAGGATGCTTCCGGCAAGGCGGCGGTCCTCGGCGGTCTGGGCCAGGCGTAGGGCCTGGATGAAGTAGCGCTGGGCCAAGCCGTGATGGCCGCTGTCGTAGCTCATCCATGCCGCGAGGAGGGTGGCTTCGGCGACGGTGGCGAACAGGGCTCGGCCCACGGGCTCCGTGCTGCGGGAGGTCAGTAATTCGGCAACGTCGCCGTCCAGGTACTGGATCAAGGCCCGGCGGCCGTGCCCGCCTCCGAAGCGGTTGTCCAGGTCGGCGTACACGTCGACGGTTGCGCGGACGGTTTCGACGTCGCATGCGCCTACTTGCGTGCGTGTTCGGGAATTCGGCAACTGCTCTTGCCCACCGGAGACCAGCCACGCGAGTGGTGCCGCGTTCCAGGCGGCCGGGTCGGGGGACAGCGCCTGCACGTCGCAACCAGGCGCGAGATCGGCGCGCCACAACGTCGCGAGGGACTCGATTCCGTCGGTGGGGGTGGTGGGGTAGGCCGTTCCGAGTGCCTCCTGCGCGGCCGGGACATCGGCCAACCCGAGACGGTGGGCCGGTTCGCCGTAGACCTTCACCAGTAACTCGACATAGTCGGTCGGGTGCGTCCGGCCGTTCTCCCACCGGGCAATGCTCCGCAACAGCGATGTGTCGGTGGGCAGCGAGCGGCCCTCCTGCGCGGCGGCCTGGCGGAGGGCGTAGACGAGACGTGGCTTCTTCCAGCCGAGGCGATTACGAGCCGCGCGCAGAAGATCGGCTCGGTACGGCGTGGTGGTTGGCACCACGAATCGCCTCCCCTGAAGCGGAGCCAGATTCAGCCATCATGCTCGCGCACACGAAGCGTCGTCAAAGAGTCGCAGTGAGTTGATCTTGCTTGGCGTGCGCTGAGGTGACAGGGCGTGTCACCCCTTGTCATCCCTTGCCGTCTGCCTCGGACCGGTGCCGCCGGCGCACCTTGGTGGTGCCCGGTCGGAGCGACCGGCGGGCTTCGGGAGATAGACATGACGCTTCGTCAGGCGAGTGAATCCGCCGGCGCTTGGCTGCTCGCAGCCATGGGCAACTCGGACGGGACCGAACACCCTCGGGGGCCTCGTTTGTGGGCGACCGGCCACGTCTTCGACGCGGTCGTCGTGGCGGATCGGTTGGGGATCGAAGCTGTCGACTGGTACCGGCGCCTCGGCTCCCAGGCTCCGCCGTCCGCCATCGATCACCGGGCGCGGAAGGTCGCCTTCCTCGTCGCTCCGGTCGGAGAGCCCTTCTTTGCGGGTGCGTTGACGGTCCTGCGCGGAGACGTGCCGTACCGGTACCTCTCGACCGGCGGATACCTCCTCGTCCCCGGACCGGGCGTCGAAACCGGAGACCGCTACCAGTGGCTCAGCAAGCCCACCGAGGAATCCACCCTCGACCGTGACGCGGTCGCGCTGCTGGCCGGTCATCTCCTGATCGCGTTGCGCAATCTGTCCGCCGCAGCCGAAGGAACGGATGATGAGTGACCCGGATGCGGCGTCCTGGTCGCCCATCGACACCACGGCCTGGTACGAAGCGCGGTCCGCCGTCGTCGCCCTGCGGGACGTCCTGATCGCCGTCGGCCTCGCCGAGCACTTCCCCTACCTCCGTGCCGACGTCAACGCCTTCGGCCACGGCTTCGTCGAACTCGGCCGCACCACACCGGAAGCCGCCATCCGGCTCGCCGAACTCCTCGCCACAGCTGAGAAGAACCCCACCTGACAGGAGGTATCGCCATGCGCCCCGCAGCCGACAACGCTCGAACCTGCGCACCACCTGCCGAGGTCCTGCACGCCGGCATCCCCTACGTCCGTGGCTGGCGCACGGCGAACAACGCCACGACCGAACTCGCCAAACGCCTCACAACAGCCGGCCTGAACGACGGTTTCGGAGCGCTCAAGGCGGAAGTGAACGTCCACGGTGACGGCTTGGTCAACCTCGGCCCCGTCCCCGCCGACGCAGTCCACCGCCTGGCCGCGCTCCTCGCCAACGGCCTTTGTGCCGAGCTGGATCACCTCGCCGCGCACGACGAAGCGGCCTGACCCCACACACCCCGGTCGGGTGCGCAGAGCGCTCTCCGTGCACCCGACCGGACCAACGCACCACCCGACCGATATTCGGCAACGGCCGCTACAGGCCGGCTCGCACCGACCAAACGCCCAACGGTGTCGAGACAACCAGCCGAGGTCCCCACGCAGACGGGCCCCAACAGGACGCGACCTGACCAGTCCAGACCTGCGAGGGGACTTGCTCCCGTGAGCGAGAAGAGCACTCCCGGACGGCTCCTGACCGTCCCCCAAGCCGCCGACCGGCTCAACGTCGGCGAGCGCTTCGTCCGTCGCCTCATCGCAGAGCGACGCATCACCTTCATTCGGATCGGCCGCCACATCCGGATCTCGGCGGACGCGGTCGACGCCTTCATTCGCGCCGGTCTTGTCGAGCCTGGCCGAACTCATGGAAAGGCAGCCTGATGGCCAACAGCAAGGGACGGCGCCGTCGTTTCGGGGCGGTCCGCCAACTTCCGTCCAAGAAGTGGCAGGCGCGATACCCCGGGCCGGACGGCCAACTGCGGACGGCTGACAAGACCTTCGCCACCAAGACGGCCGCCGAAGAGTGGCTGACCGACACCGAGTCGGAGATGCGCCGCGGCGACTGGATCGACCCACGCGGTGACATGGTCTTCGGCACCTACGCCACGGCCTGGATCAAGGAGCGGCCGAACCTTTGCCCGCGCACGCGCGAGTTGTACAGCATTCTGCTCCGTCTCCACCTCAAGCCCACGTTCGGCGACGCAGCCATCCCGGCGATCAAGGAGGCCGACGTGCGCCGCTGGCGGGCCATGCGCCTGGAAGGCGGCCTTGGCCTGTCGACCACCGCCAAGTCGTACCGACTCATGCGCGCGATCATGAACACCGCCGTGGACGACGGGCTGATCCGCCGTAACCCCTGCCGCATCAAGGGCGGTGGTGACGAGAAGGCTCCTGAACGCCCGATCCTCACCCTCGAACAGGTCTTCACGCTCGCGGACGGTGTCGGCCCTCGCTACCGGGCCCTCGTCCTCCTCGCCGCCTTCGGGTCGCTGCGCTGGGGCGAACTCGCTGCCCTCCGGCGCGATCACGTAGACCTCGACGCCGGCACCATCCGCATCGACGTCTCCGCCATCGAGATGAGCAACGGCAAGCGCGTCACCGGTCCGCCGAAGTCGGCCGCCGGCAAGCGAACCGTCACCATCCCCGCGCCGATCCTGCTTGACCTCCGTCGGCACGTGGAGTGGTTCGCCGAGAAGGAGGATGACGGCTTGCTCTTCGTCGGCCCGAAGGGTGCGGCCCTGCGCCGGTGCAACTTCACCCGGGTGTGGCGACGCGGGACCCGTCACCTCGGCGTGACCGATCTCCACTTCCACGATCTACGCCATACCGGGAACGTCCTCGCCGCCGAGACCGGCGCCACCCTCCGCGAGCTGATGGACCGCATGGGCCAGTCCACCACTCGCGCGGCCCTGATCTACCAGCACGCCCGCGCCGGCCGGGACCAAGCCATCGCGGACTCGATCGCGAAGCGGATCAAGAAGTCTCGGCCCCAAGATCATCGCCAATCTGGCACGGATCTGGCACGCGAGGCGTAGGAGCCCCAGAACGACGAAGGCCCAGGTCTCGGATCATGTCCGTGACCTGGGCCTTCATTAAATGAGCGGGCGACGAGAATCGAACTCGCGTTCTAAGCTTGGGAAGCTCATGTTCTACCATTAAACTACGCCCGCATCAGGCGCCCCATGGGGAGCCCTGCTCCGTCACTCTACCGGATCGTCGCGCGTGGTCGCAGCATCGATTCGGGTGAGGGGGGACGGGAGGGGATCGGAGGGGGCGCGGGGGCGGTGGCGCGTTTGGGTGGATCCGGGGGGCTGCGATTACCCTTTCCCCGTGCTTCTATCGGACAAGGACATTCGCGCGGAGATCGACTGCGGTCGGGTTCGGATCGATCCCTACGAGCCGGCCATGGTTCAGCCGTCGAGTGTGGACGTTCGACTTGACCGGTTTTTTCGGGTCTTCGAGAACCACAAGTACCCGCACATCGACCCCGCCGTCGAGCAGCCGGATCTCACCCGCATGATCGAGCCGCCCGAGGGCGAGCCGTTCATCCTGCATCCCGGTGAGTTCGCGCTCGGCTCGACGTACGAGGTCGTGTCGTTGCCGGATGACGTGGCGTCGCGGTTGGAGGGCAAGAGTTCGCTCGGGCGGCTCGGGCTGCTGACGCACTCCACCGCCGGGTTCATCGACCCGGGCTTCTCCGGGCATGTGACGCTGGAGTTGTCGAACGTCGCGACGTTGCCGATCAAGTTGTGGCCGGGGATGAAGATCGGCCAGTTGTGCATGTTCCGGCTGTCCTCGCCGGCCGAGTTCCCGTACGGGTCCTCGGTGTACGGGTCGCGGTATCAAGGACAGCGCGGGCCGACCCCGTCCCGCTCGTTCAAGGATTTCCACCGGACGAACGTCCGCGACTAGACCGCACGACGGACCGGCTCGACAAGGCGGTGGCCACCGAGGCGGTGGCGACCGAGTCGGCACCCGCAATCGAGACGGCCCCCGCAATCGAGACGGCCCCCGCAATCGAGACGGCCCCGCAAGCGCAACGCAACCGCCTCACCACCCGAGTCCGCGTCACCACCCGAGACCCAAGCACCACCCGAGACCGCGTCGGCACCGCGACCGCGAATCCCCGAACAGAAGATAGGCATACCCGGACATGAGTGACGTGCGCGAAAACCTCACCTGGCCGCTCTTCGGCCAGGCCACGCGCGAGCTGGCCATGCAGGTCGCGGAGGACGGGTACGAGCCCGACATCATCCTGTCGATCGCCCGGGGCGGGGTGTTCGCGGCCGGTGCGCTCGCGTACGCGCTGGACGTGAAGAACCTGCACCTGGTCAACGTCGAGTTCTACACCGGGATCGGCACCACGTTGGACATGCCGGTCATGCTCGCGCCGGTGCCGGACGTGGTCGACTTCTCCAACAAGAAGGTGCTGATCGCGGACGACGTCGCGGACACCGGCAAGACGCTGCTGCTGGTCCGGGACTTCTGCGAGGGCAATGTCGCCGAGGTGCGCTGCGCCGTGGTGTACGAGAAGCCGCAGTCGCTGGTGAAGTGCGAGTACGTGTGGAAGCACACCGACGACTGGATCAACTTCCCGTGGTCGGTACAGCCGCCGGTCGTCACCCGCCAGGGCCAGATCCTCGACGCCTGAGCCCCCACACCCCACACCGCACACCTGAGTCTCGACGCCCTGAGCCTCGACGCCCAGAGCCTCCACACGGCGAGCAACGCCCGCGCCCGCCGCGCGACCGCGAGCACGCCGCGCGCCCCCGCGCCTCAGCGCGCCTGCGTGCTGAACCGCATCAACGCCCCCAGCACGTCCACCGCCCCCGGCAGCCCCCGCTCGATCGGGTCCGGCGGGACCGCCCAGCGGGTTCGTCCGCCGCACGCGGTGGAGGACGGCGGGGCCGGTACGAAGTGGCCGACCGCGTGGTGCCGGACGTCGAATCGGGCCGTGTCGTTGTGGTCCACCGTGTACCAGAACAGGTTGCGCGCGCCCGGGTCGACCAGGAACAACAGCCGCTCGTCGGGCAGATGCAGGACCGGCCCGAGGGGCAGGCCGACCACCTCGAGCTGGCGGATCGCCGCGTAGCCCACCTTCGCCGGGGCGTCCAGGACGTCGAACTCCAGGCCGCTCGCGAGCAGGACCGTGTACGGCTTTCCGCTCCACCACTCCCAGACGTCGTCGGTCGATCGGGTGGCCCGGGTCAGCCCGGGTTCCGCGGCCGGATGGGCGCCCGGGTCCGGGCATTCGGTGTCGCCGCACGAACATCGGCCGTCTTCGACGTAGGCACCGGGCAGGACGGGCCAACCCCGATCCACGACGTAGAAGAGGGCGGCGGCCTGAAGCGCAGCCCGGGTGCGTTGCCGCACAAGCATGTCCGTTCCGTTCCTCGCAACCGCGATTACGACGAAATGTCGTGCGCGGATAGGTGTACTTCTACGAGTACACCGCCCGAAACGGTTGCCGAACAGATCCGCAACGCGGCCTGACCGTGCCGCTTGTGGTCCACCCGGTCCACTGCCGGCACGCTTTGCCCGTCACCTGACCCGACGTCAGACCCGACGCCGCAGCCAACCTCGCGACCGACCTCGAAACCGACGTCGAACCCGAGGCCCACCCCACCGCCGGCGACACGACCCCGCGGCCAGTGGGCGACCACTCCAACATCCATCGCCAACCATCGCCCACGCGCCACGCGAGCCGCCGAAGGCGCGCCGCCCGGCCGACCATCACGGCGTCGCGACGAACAACGTCACGACGCCATCACCACCTCGACGCCATCACCACCACGACGCCACACCGTCACGAAGCCAGCGGCAACTTCAACACCAGCAGCAACGCGATCAACTCCACCGCCACACACCCCAGCGCGCGCGGCCACGGCAGTTCGTGCACGCGCGTCATCAGCATGGTCAACAGCCACCCGGTCAGCGCGAACGACGCGATGCCGATGGCGGCCACGATCGCATTGTCGTCGGGCGCGAACATCGCGACCACCAGCCGAGGCGCGTCCGCGATCCAGACCAGGATCATCGACAGCGTGATGAACGGTGTCGGCGACCCGTTCCCGCCGAACTGGGTCGCGAGCGCGTGCGACACCAGTCCGAGCAGCGCGCAGAACGCGGGCACGATGACGATCACCATGCCGAGCGCGGGCACGCTCGTAGCGAGCGTCGAGTCGACGATCTCCTTGCGCGACGCGTCGTTCGCGAACACCGCGAGCGCACCGCCGAGCGCGGACATGATCAGCGCCGGCCACCACACCGCTTGGTCGCGAACCGCGTCCATCGTGCGCAGCGGCCGCAGCGTGAGCCCGCTCAGCACCTCTTTCCAGTGCAGGCGCCTCGGCGGCGGGCCGCTGAACTGCTGCGGCGGTTGCTGGTACGGCTGCTGCTGCCGAGGTGACACCGCGGGCGTGACCGTCGTGTACTCCTCGGGCGGCGCGCCATAGATGTACAGGCTCGTCTCGTCCGGCAAAGACAGCGGACCGTAGTTCGGATCACCCGAGCCACCGGACCCGGAGCCGGACCCAGAGCCGGAGCCGGACCCGGAGCCGTACCCGGCCCCGGAACCACCCGATCCCGAACCGCCATACCCGCCCTGCCCACCCTGCGGCGGCGGAGGCGGCGGACCCTGTTGCCCGTACCCCGGCTGCCCGTACCCCGGCTGCCCATAGCCGGGCTGCCCATCCCCAGGCTGCCCGTACCCCGGTTGCCCGTTGTACTGGCCACCGCCGTACTGATCGCCATAAGCCCCGCCATGCTGAGGTGGGTAACCCTGGCCGGCAGGCGGGGGCTGTTGCCGGTACGGGTCGTAGGGTCCATTGCCAGTCACATCAATGACGGTACCGGCAGTTCGACCCCTGGCGTCGTCCCGGGAAGGTCGTAATTCGGGCACAAAAACCGTTGTCGGACCCGGCCCGGGAAAAGCGATCGCCGCCGACCCCTCCAGGGGCCGACGGCGATCACGGCACGCGGTGCGAAACCGGCCCTACTGCACTCCCGCGTCCGCCGGCACCTCATCCGCCGCCGGTGGTTCGGGCAGTTTGACGGACTGGAGGAGCAGTTGTGCGACGTCGACGACCTGGAGGTCTTCCTTGGCGTCGCCGGCCTGCTTCTTG